>CAZUMF010000243.1:0-7147 GCA_964621385.1 uncultured Desulfohalobiaceae bacterium | reverse complement strand
CAAATTACGAAGTAAAGCTGGAACCTTTGGGTTGCGGGCGGAGCCAGCTTTGGACAAAGGCTGCATTTCATCTCGCCTCAGTGCTTGGCGATCTCTTCTTCCGTGAGATAACAGGCCGGGTCTTCCGCCCAGATATCCTGGAATTTTGCCTCGGCCCTGGCCCGAAACCCGCCTCGACAGGTATCGAGAAACCGACATCTGGCGCATTTTCCTGTGACCAGTTCTTCGCGCCGTCGCAGATCCTGCAGAAAGGTGTTTTCCGGGTTCATCCAGATGGATTCAAAGCTCGCCTCCCGGATATTGCCCAGGACTTTTTCACGCCAGAACTGATCCGGGAGGACGTCCCCGTTCCAGGAAATCGAGGCGATTCCCTGCCCGGTGCTCTGGGCCCTGTTGCCGCGGATCATTTGCCATATCCTGTCTGCCAGTTCCGGTCTGTTCTTTTTGGCCCAGAGCCAGAGAAACGGCCCGTCGGCATGATTGTCCACGGTGAGGATTTCCCGATCCTGCCCCCTGGAATGCAGCTCCAGGGTTTTTTCAATAATCATCTCCATGGCCTCCCGGGTCTGAGCATGGCTCAAATCAGCGGCCATCAGATCCGATCCGCGGCCGGTGTAAACGAGATGGTACAGACAGAGACGAGGGATTTCGGCCTCAACCAGCAGATCAAAAATGTTCGGAATCTCAGCAACATTATGCCGGGTGAGGGTGATCCGCAATCCGGTTCGCAAGCCCTCGGCCTTGCAGTTTTCCAGCCCTTCCAGGGCCGCCTTCCAGGACCCCTTGACCCGCCGGAAATGATCATGGGTGGCTTCCATCCCGTCCAGACTGACCCCGACATAGCCCATATTGCAGCCGGCCAGGTCCCTGGCCAGTTCGCGGGTGATCAGGGTTCCATTGGTGGAGACCGTGGTCCGCAGACCCTGTTTGCCGGCATGCCGGACAAGTTCGAACAAATCCTCGCGCATCAGAGGCTCCCCTCCGGAAAAAAGCATGACCGGACACCCGAAAGCTGCACAGGATTCGATCATGGCCTTAGCCTCTGCCGTGGACAGGGTGTCCTCGCTTTCCTTGAGCGTGGCCCGGGCGTAACAGTGAATGCAACGCAGATTGCAGCGCTGGAGACAATTGTAGACCACAATGGGACGATTTCTTGAAGCCGGTGTCTGGCCGGAACGGCCGTCCTTGCCGTAGCGGAGTTCATCCGAAGGTTCCGTCTTGTCAATGAGCAGTTTGCTGATTCCAATCATAGCCTGGCATCGTATTGAAAGAATACAGGTTGTTCGAAAAAAATCGTATAGCACACATTCCCACAGGGCTCAATGCTGCAGCAATCGGTCCAGAAACCGCTTTACAAGACAGGCAGAACTGGTCTACGCCTAACCAATAAGGTTTCAGCCGATCTCAGAAGGATCGACTGAAACCTTATTGGTTACCGAAAATCCAAAACTCAAAATTATAGAGGAGGTTCATTATGGGGACAACAAGCATCACCGTCCTTGTGGAAAACACCGCGGTCAGTCCACTGGGCATCACTGCAGAACACGGCTTTTCGGCCCTGATTCAAAAAGACGGCCGGCAGATTCTTCTTGACACCGGCCAGGGCATGAGCCTGGAAAACAACGCCAAGCGGCTGGGTGTCGATCTGACGGGCATCGAGACCGTGGTCCTGAGTCATGGACATTATGATCATACCGGAGGCCTGCCGGCCGTGCTCTATCCGCCCAGAGGGGTCCGGGTCATTGCCCACCCCGACATCTTCGCGCTCAAGTATGCCGAACTGGACACCCCCCGGGGAAAGGCGCATCCCTTTATCGGCATCCGACTCCGGCGGGAATACCTGGAACATTCGCTCCAGGCTGTCTTCGACTTCAAAACCGAGTTTACGGAAATCGGACCCGGCATCTTTTTTTCAGGCGAGGTGCCCCGAAAGACCGATTTTGAAAAGCCGGACACCCGCCTGAAAGTGCAGCAGAACGGGGAACTGGTCCTTGATCCCTTAAAGGACGACAGCTCGCTTTTGATCGAGACCGACTCAGGACCGGTGGTCATATCGGGTTGCGCCCATGCAGGCATCATCAACACCATGAACCATTTTGCCGACAAGACCGGCCATCAATCCTTTCACGCGGTGATCGGCGGAACCCATCTCGGCTTCATGGGCGGTCCCGGCCCCCAGCTGGAACACTCCATGCAGGCCCTGGAAAACTACAACCTGAAACGCATTGCGGTCTCCCACTGCACCGGACAGGAAGCCGCCGCGATTTGCTACAATCGCTTCAAGGAGCGCTTTGCCTTTGCTGCGGTCGGCTGGAGCGCGGAATTTTAATCCAGGGACTCCTGTTGCCAGTGCCAGATCGGCTCGAAAGCGTCTTGCTCCGACAGTCTTTGCAACTGATCAAGGGAACGTTCCAGATCCTGTGGACTGCTGACCCGTGTCTGCAGGAGAAAGCCGTTGATCTCAAAATGCTGCTCCGGCAGGATCCGCCAACGGGTTTTCCGGATGCAATCCGCCTGCACAGTTTGAAAGCCTTGCTCGAGCCGGGTCAAGACAGGATATCTGATACTGTGGCTTCGCTGCAGGAGTTCTTTGAGGCAATCGTTCGGGGACAGCTCTTTCCCCAGGATCTCGGTAAGCCGTTCCCGTCTGAGAAGGGCCTCCGGCTGAAGACCGTCCCGTTTGGCGCTTTCCAGAAGCTGAGTCAGAAATTGCCTGGCCTTGTTCCAGGACCAGGCCAATTCCCGGAAAAAAGGCTCACAGGCCTGCCGATCCAAAGGCTCCAGCCCGGACAGGATCGGCCCGGCTTCAAAGGGGACGCGGCCCGCGTGCAGGCCTGCGTCCCAGAAGGGCTCCAGATGGAGCCAATGCTTCAGGACACCAAGCATCTTTCCAGGAACCAGTCCCTCAAATTCCGATTCAAGGCCGATCCGGTCCTTGCAGCCGGGCACTGTTTGAAAAAAACGGAGGGCCCGGATCAAGTCTGCGCCCGTGATACGGCGCTGCCGGTTCAAATGGAGATACACCCGGCCTTTCATCCGATCGTCAGCGTTCATGATCCGGCAGCGGACCGGCCGCTGCAGCTTTTGACAGGCAAGAACCCGTTTGTACCCGGTCACCAGCCGGCAACAGCCCTGTTCCCGGGCAACGAGAACCGGCTCCAGTTGCCCTACCTTTTCGATGAGCCCGACAAAGGCGGCATCAGGGGGTTCGGCCCAGAACAGCCAGGCTCCCGAGCAGTCGATGCTTTCCGCGGCAAGTGCTGCGTTTGTCTCCTCCACGTCCATAGCGTCCATAGAATTTACGATTGAAAATTGAAGATATGACATTGGAGGTTGCCCCGTCGTTTCAATCACTTACACCGCCTCATTTGACAGATGCAGAAATCATATTTATAGATCACCTTTAAAGAAAAAGCGAATCCATTGAAATGCACAAGGAGCGTGTCATGAATGATCCGGTAAAAATGTATTCCCTGAGCACCTGCAGTCATTGTAAAGCCACCAAACGGTTCCTGGATCAGTGCAACGTCCAGTATGACTTCACGGATGTTGATCGCCTGCAGGGAGAAGAACGGGCGGCGATCCTCGAAGAGGTCAAAAGCCTCAACCCTAAATGTTCCTTTCCCACCATCAAGATCGGGGATCGGGTGATCATTGGGTATAAAGAGGACGAAATCAAGGAGGCTTTAGGATTATGAGTGCTGTTGAGAAGCTGTATGAACAGCTCAAAAAAACCCAGGAGCCCAAAGGCTATTTTTTCAACAAGGATAAAGACCTGGTCTTCGAACTCCTGGAAGCCCTCCTGGTCAACAAGGACCGTTACGGCTACATGAGCTGCCCCTGCCGTCTGGCTTCCGGTGAACGGGAACTGGACAAGGACATTCTCTGTCCCTGCGCTTACAGAGCCCCGGATGTCCAGGAATACGGGAGCTGCTACTGTGCCCTGTATGTCAGCCGGGACTGGAACGAAGACAGGATTCCAAAACAGCCGGTGCCGGAGCGGCGTCCGCTTGAAAAGATCCCCTTTTAAACCTATCGGTTCAACTCTGTCATAGAAAACAAGGCAATGTGTTGCTCAGAAGCACTTGAAGTCCTTGTTAAAGAAATTGGAAATTTGAAATTGGAAATTTGATGAGGCGTAATAGAACACTCTGCTTTTTTGCATTCTTTTCTTGCCAATTTCCAATTTCGAATTTCAAATTTCGAAATAAACCAGGAACCTCTGGGTTGCGGGCGAAACCCACTTTAACGGAGAAAGGCCTGGAACGCGAGTCCGGTCGCGTAGAGGTCCGCCTTGCTGGTGACCTCGAAGGGGCTGTGCATGCCCAGCACGCCGGGTCCGAAATCAATGATGTCCATTCCGTAGATGGCCAGATACTTGGCCACGGTCCCTCCGCCCCCGGCATCCACTTTGCCCAGACCGGCCATTTGCCAGGGGATGCCCGCTGAGTTGAGCAGATTCCGCAGCCAGGCCACATATTCGGCCGTGGCTTCACTGGAGCCCACCTTGCCCCGGTGACCGGTAAACTTGCAAAAGACCGGCCCGTAGCCGAGCTTGGAGGAATTGAGGGTATCGTGCAGGTCCTGATGGTCCGGATCCATGGAGCCGTGGACGTCGGCGGACAAGGCCCCGGCCTTTCGAAATATCTGCGATACCCTGCATCCAGGCTCCCAGGTCTGGAAAAGATCTTCCAGGGTGTACTCCATGAACAATGATTTGGCGCCGGTAGCCCCTTCGGATCCGATCTCCTCTTTGTCCCAGAAGATCACAACCTGGGTGTACTCCGGATCGGTCTCCGCGAGAAAGGCCTCAAACGCACTGAAGACACAACTGCGATCGTCCTGTCCATAGCCGCCGATCATGGAGCCGTCCAGGCCCACCGACCGGGCTGACCCCGAGGGCACCAGCTGGAGTTCGGCGCTGAACAGGTCTTCTTCGATGAGGCCGTAGCGCCTGTGAAGCAGTTCCAGGATATTTTTCTTGAATCGATCCTTGTCCTTGTCAGCTGCCGCCTGTTCTTCGCCCTGACTCGGGACCGGACTGTTTCCTAACAGCACGTTGAGTTTTTCCGCCTCAAAAGCGTCCGAGACCTTGAGCTCATTCTGCTTCATGGCCAGATGGGGCAAAAGGTCGGCGATGACAAAAACAGGGTCCTGCCGATCTTCACCAATGCAGACATCGATCCGTTGTCCATCGGCCGGCACCACCACCCCGTGCAGGGCCAGCGGGCGGGACAGCCACTGATATTTGCGGATGCCGCCATAGTAATGGGTCTTGGCCAGGGTCAAGTCACAGGTTTCATAGAGCGGGTGCTGCTTAAAGTCCAGCCGGGGTGTGTCCGCGTGAGCCCCGATGATCCGCAGACCCTCCTGCAGACTGCGCCTGCCTTTTCTGACCATGAGGATGGTCTTTTCCTTGGCCGTGGCGTAGAATTTGGAAGCAGAGAAATCCCGGCTGAAGCCGGCCTGTTCCAGGTCTGCCCGCACCCGGCTCACGGTCTCGCGCTCTGTTTTGCAGCTGTTCAAAAAATCCATATACTTTTCAGCAAATCGCTCGACAGCCTCCCGGCTTTCCGCGTCCTGGTAGATATCCCAAAGGTTTTTCGGTTTGTGAACAAGCGTCTGATCCATACACCATCCTTTTTGATCTGCATCGTGTGGTTTGAAGTTTCAGCTTTGCCGCTGGCAAGCCTGACATATAATTATTTAAAATTTATTGCAATATCAGAGCTCTTTACAGTAAGCGTAAATTTGAAAGATTTTTTGGACATTTTGTGATATTACTTGCCTCTTTTTCAGGTTTCAGGTTTCAGGTGTCGGGTGTCAGAGATTAACACCTTGATATAGCTTTATCTTTCTTTTCCTGACACCAGAAACCTGACACCAGAAACCAAAAGAATGTCCAATTTTAAAAACATTTCAGCTATTATCAATTATTTTAAATCTTTAAGATTCAAAGACGTAATGTAGGTACGAAGTCTGAATAAACAGTTAAACCAATATATTGTTCATCGTGTAAACCGAAAACTGCCAGTTTGGTCACTTAAGTTGGATCAGTAGAGTTCGCCGCTTCCTTGTTCCCCAACGCCTGCTGCAAGGCCTTGACGATGAGCCCTGTTTCTCCCTTGAGCAGGGTGCGGGGATCCAGACAGAAGGCATTCTCTTCCACCCGTCCCACCACGGGCGGATCGGTCTGCAGCAGATCATGCCGCAATCGATCCAGATGCAGTCCCTGTCTGGGATGCAGGCAGACCAGCCAGGTCTTCAAGGCGATTTCAGGACTGGCCCCCCCGCCCACTCTGGAGGCATCGACCCGGGTTGTGACCTCAAATTGTGACGCAAAATACTTTTTCAATACGTCGGCCAACCGGGCGGCCCGGGCCCGCAGCCGTTTCTCGTCGAGAGTGATCGCGGCCAGGGTGGGAATCCCGGCCGCAGCCCGGTCCAGATCGAGAAACTGGCGCAGGGTGGCCTCCAGAGCGGCCAGGGTCATCTTGTCGATGCGCAAGGCGCGGTTCAGGGGGTTTTTTTTGATCGGATCGATGTATTGCTTTTGCCCGAGGATGATGCCGGCCTGGGGGCCGCCCAGCAGCTTGTCTCCGCTGAAGGTTACCACCGCAGCGCCATCCCGGATCACGGAATCCACCGTGGGCTCGTCAAACCCAGGAATGCCGGGAAAATCATAGAAATTTCCGCTGCCCAGGTCCTCCATGACCGGGAGCCCGAAGCGTTTGCCCAGGGACACCAGTTCTTTCAAAGGGACTTCCTTATGAAATCCAACAATCCGGAAATTTGAGGTGTGCACCCGCAGCAGGCCGGCTGTTTCCGAGGTGATGGCCTGTTCATAATCGGCCAGATGGGTGCGGTTGGTGGCCCCGACTTCTTTCAAAAACGCCCCGCTTTTGGCCATGACCTCAGGGATGCGGAACGATCCTCCGATCTCCACCAATTGCCCTCTGGAGACGATAACCTCCCGACCCCTGGCCAGGGTGTCCAGCATCAACAACACCGCGGCGGCGTTGTTGTTCACCACCAGCCCGGCTTCCGCGCCGGTGAGCCGGCAGAGCAGCTCTTCCACCAGGTCGTAGCGGCTCCCCCGCTTTCCGCTCTCCAGGGAAAACTCCAGGTTGGAATACTGCCGGCAGGC
>CAZUMF010000242.1:0-7182 GCA_964621385.1 uncultured Desulfohalobiaceae bacterium | reverse complement strand
TCCAAATGGCGAAAGTACTCAACAGAAGACATTGTTGAAAATAAAGAATTGCTTGCTCTAGCGGAAATTATTCGAGAACATGGGATAAAGAAAATAGATGCGCTGCACATCTCAAGCTCCATCCATGCTGGCGCAGATTACTTTTTGACCACAGATGATGGAATTCTAAAAAAGGCTCTACTTATTCGAAATGTACATATCACTGACCCAATTGGGTTTATTAAAGAGGTGTTGACATGATCAATGATGCTGAAATTAAGGAAAAAGGTTTTCAGATACTAGCACAACATCTTGGTGATGTTGAGGCAGAACGATTTATCGCCCTTATCCAACGAGAATCGTTTGATTACACCAAATGGCGGCAAGATATGGACGAAGAGTTCAGCTTAGAAGAGATCAGCCAAAAGGCAATGGCTTTGAGAAACAAAAACACCGAATAAGGCCTTCAACGTGAATCGTCTTAGAAGAACTCTTTCTTTCCGCTGAAATCACGTGCTCTATGTCTGGGGTCGGACCCCGGTAACATTCTGAATTGATGATAAAAGGCACTCTACAGAGGCCGTTTTCTTCGCCCCGATGAAATCCTGCAGTCGCAGGTTCGCCTTCGGCTCAATTTCATAGGGTAAACTTAAATCAATCTTTTCGGCATGGAAATGGCCGGTTTAAGACCTGAAATTTTCCACAGCAAAACAAGACCAAAGCGATAGTCATCATTCTTGTCTTCCTTCACCTGGCTTGCCTATTCAGACAGAGAGCGACGGCGGATGCTCGATGTCATCGATCTGTTCAATGAACAGGACACGCGTGACGAGATCGGCATCGGCGCCATCCGTGACGCCTTTGCGGACAGGCTTTTCCCTGGCACCTCGACCATTCAGACCCGGGCCAGGTACTTCTTGATTGTTCCCTGGATCTACCAGCGGGTGGAGGAATGGGTTCGAAGGAAAAGGGGCAGGGTGGCTGCGGCCGAGGTCGAACGGTACGCCCGGAATCTGGAAATCCGGCTCATCGAACCTTTACTGACCGGAGAGGACATCGACGGAGTCATCGGGCAGGAGGCCGGGGCCTCGCTCAAGCGACTGCCGAGCAGCGTCTACTGGCAGGGCCTTGGCTCCTGGGGGATCCGGCTCGTTTCCCTCTCGCTCCAGGGCTACCATCAGACCATGGCCCGCTTTGGCCCGCCAGCCGTTCATCCCGACGAGGATCTTGACCCGACCAATCCGTCACGTCAGTTCAACTGGCATCCTGGACTGCCGAAAGAACCTGACGGTTTTCCCGAGGTCTGCTCCCTTTTCATGCGCCCGGAGGACAGTTTCTACCTCCAGGACCGCATCCGGCAGTATCACCCCGAAACCTTGCTGGCCTTCCTGGTCAATCGCGGACAATCCTTTGAAGCGGTAACTTTTTCATGGGAACTGCAGGACGCGATTCGGTTTCCATCATCTATCCAAAGTACTCTGGAGCACGCCCGGAACTTTTCCGAGACCATTCACGGCGCCCAGCTCCTGTACAATCTCATGCTGGCCAGGCTGGAGGAGAGTGACGACTTGATCGAGAAGTACACGCGCAAGATGCACGGGTGGCAGGATATGCTTCTATCAAGGCCCGAACTGGCACAGTGGGACCTTCAGGCCTTCTGGCATGAGGTCGAGGCCAGGGGCCAGGGCGTGCATCCCCTGACCAGGAAGTTCATTGATTCCTGGCTGGAGATGGTCCTTGGACATGCCAGACCGGCCAATCTGGCCGATAATCGCCGGGCTTGGGATCTTATCCGCAACCGGGAGCGGTTTCTCAAGAAGGCCAATGCCAGGCTGGAGAACAAGCAGGCCCGTGAGCGCTGGAGCGGGGCGGCAGGAACAGCAAGGCTGGATTTTCGCTGGAAGACCGCCATGAGTCATCTCCTGGATATCATCAATGGACTGGAGCCGGCCTGATGCTTGATCCCTCGGTACGACAGACCTTCATGGAACAGCTGCGGCCCCCGGCCGGTTTTGAACTGGATGCGGCCCTGGGCACGACCTTCTCTCTGGATCTTCTGGCCCTTCTCTATGCGCCTCTGGCCTTTACCTTTTTCGATTACGAAAACAAGGAAGGCCAGCCTGTGGCCGACCCGCTGGCCCTTCTGGACGCCCTGCGTCGACAGGCGTCCCGCATCCATCTCTTCTGTCAGGCCGGCCAGATTCATCCGCCGGCCAAACACCATCTCTTGTTTGGCTACCTCGAGTCCAGCATCAATGAGGTCCTGCCCGACCGCGGCGTGTTTCATCCCAAGGTCTGGGTGCTGCGCTATGTTTCAGAGCAAGGGGTGCGATACCGACTGTTGGCGGCCACCCGGAACATGACCTTTGATCACTCCTGGGACACCCTGCTGGTCCTGGACGGCGAACACCACTCCGGCCGACGGCAGCGGTTCAGCCTGAACCAACCCCTGGTCGACTTCATTGGATTCCTGCCGAACAAGACGCTCAGGCCAATCACGGGGCAGGCAGCCCGTGATCTGAATACGATCCGGGAGGAGCTGCAGCATACGGTGTTCACGCCGCCCGAGGGCTTTGAAATTGCAGCCTTTCACGCCCTGGGTCTTGGGCAGGGTGATCGGTGGCCGTTTCCGGAAAACCGGCGCTCTCTGCTGGTCATGGCCCCCTTTCTATCCAAGAGGCTTCTCCAGCGTCTGAGTCAGGGCAGGTCTGATTGTGTACTCGTCACCCGCCTGGAAGAGGCCCGACGGCAGGAAGAGTCGCTTCTGCAGGGCTTCTCCCGAATCTACACTCTCAATCCTCTGGCCCAGCCTGAAGAGGCTGCTGAGGCTGAGAGTGAACAGACTCATCTCTCAGGCCTGCACGCCAAGCTGTACATTATTGACGAAGGCTGGGATGCCCGAATTTTTGTGGGTTCAGCCAATGCCACCAACGCGGGCTTTGCGCAGAACGTGGAATTTCTCATCGAACTGACCGGGAAAAAACGTCATTGCGGCATCGAAGCTTTGCTGGAAGACCCCGGTTTCCTGAGCCTTCTCCAGCCGTTTACCCCGGACGAAGCGGGCCTGAGTGAAAATCAGGATGAGGCCATCTGCGAGGAGCTGCTTGAAAGAGCCCGTCTCCTCCTCAGTCAAGCCGGACTCAGGGCCGGGGTCCAAGAGACGGAAAAGGCCGAAGAGTTCAGTCTGTATTTGAAATCGGACAACCCAGTGCTGCTCCCTGCCGAAGTCAGGGCGACTTGCCGGCCGTCGACGCTGCCCCATGCCGCCGCGGTGTTAGCCCAGGGACCTGTTGCCGTTGATTTCGGTCGGGTGTCTCTGGCCGGGCTGACCACTTTTTTTGCCTTCAGCCTGGAGGCCGCTTCTGGAAACGCGAAATGCAGAATGGGCTTCATCCTGCATCTGCCACTTGATGGCGCGCCAGAAGACCGGTTGGAACGGCTCCTGCATGAAGTCCTGCGGAGCAGGGATCAGGTCTTGCGATTTTTGCTGCTGATGCTCTCAAGTCTGGATTCGGCGCAATCCCTGGCCGATCTTCTGCCTGGTCAGGGGACAAACGGACAGTGTCTGGATTGGGAACAGGGGCTCAATCTCGAGGCTCCGCTTCTGGAGAGCATGCTCAAGGCCCTGAGCCATGATCCCGGCAAGCTGGATCGGGTGGGGCGCTTTCTTGAGGATCTGCAGCGGACCCCCGAGGGAAGAGAGCTGCTGCCGGAGGGGCTTGATCGGGTCTGGCCGAGCATCTGGAAGGTTCGAAACGAGGTGGGGTATGACGGCTGAGTTCTCAAGGGCGGACGTGAAACGCATTCTGGACGGCTTGAAGGCCTTCCAGCGCCGAACCGTGGACTATGTCTATCACCGTCTCTATGAGGCCCCGGACTCCACCAACCGTTTCCTGGTGGCTGATGAAGTGGGCCTGGGCAAAACCCTCGTGGCCAGGGGCGTCATCGCCCGGGCTATTGAGTGTATGCAGCACGAGGTGGAGCGCTTCGATGTGGTCTACATCTGCTCCAACGCTGATCTGGCCAGACAGAACATCGCCCGCTTGAATGTCACTGGTCGCCGCGACATATCCCATGCCAGCCGGATCACCATGCTGCCCCTGGTTCTGAACAATCTTGACCAGCGGCTGAACTTCATCTCCTTCACCCCGGGCACCTCCTTTGAAATGAAATCCGATACGGGTATCGCCGAAGAGCGGGCTCTGCTGTACTGGCTGCTCAAAGGGTGCTGGGGTTTTTCCGGCGATGCCTGCCTGCGCGTCTTTCAATGCGGCGTCCACAGGCTGGACAGCTTCAAAAGTCTGGTTTTCTCACCCATTAAGGAGGCAGCAGAAGCGTCCCAGGCCAAACCCCTCCTGGCATCGTTCTATCGCGACCTGCTGGCCTGCGATGAGGAGTGCGAGCGGGAGGGGCGTCCTGGTTTGCGCCACCGTTTTCAGGACCTGGTGGCCGGCTTTACGGGCGCCCAGGATGGAGTTCCCTCTGAACTGAATCAGGCCCGCAACCGGTTTATCGGCGAAATACGCAGGCTGCTGGCGAGGTCCTGTCTCATCTCCCTGGAGCCGGATCTGGTCATCCTGGACGAGTTCCAGCGCTTCCGTCATCTCCTGGGTGACCAGACCGAGGCCGGTCAGCTTGCCAGGCAGCTCTTTTCCTATTCCGATGAGAATACGGATGTGCGCGTGCTGCTTCTCTCAGCCACTCCCTACAAGATGTACACGGTCTATGGCGAGGAAGAGGACCATTACAGGGACTTTCGGCACACCCTCTCTTTTCTGCTCAATGATCATCGGCGGATGAGCCGGGTGGAAAAACATATTGCCGATTACAGGTCAGGTATCTATGACCTGGATGGAGACGACAACGGTAGATTGCTTCAGTTCCGCCGCACCTTGGAGAAAGAGCTGCTCCGTGTCATGTGCCGCACCGAACGCCTGTCCGTTTCCAGCCTCTGTCCGGACATGGTCCAGGAGATGGATCAGTCCGAATCCATGCATCTTGAAGAGCAGGACATCCTCTCGCTTCTCGATCTGCAGCGCATCAGCCAGCTTCTGGATGCCGGAGACATGACCGAATACTGGAAATCCGCTCCCTATCTGCTCAACTTCATGGAGCAGTACAAGCTCAAGCAGCAGTTCGAAAAGGTCTTGGACCAGGGAGATCCATCTCTGGTCAAGGCTTTTGCCGCAAACAATGGCGAACAGCTCCACTGGGAGCGGATTCAGCGGTACGAAGCATTATCCCCGGCCAATGCCAAGCTGCGGACTTTGCTTAAGCAAACCCTGGATCAAGGCACCTGGAAAATGCTTTGGATGCCGCCAACCCTGCCCTACTATCAACTGACCGGTCCCTTTGAAAACCAGAGCCATTGCACCAAGACCCTTATCTTCTCCTGCTGGAAAGTCGTGCCCAAGGCCGTGGCCTCCATGTTCAGCTACCTGGCTGAACAGCGGATCTTTCAGACTGCTGGCACAGACTTTGCTTACCGTCCGTCCAGCGGTCGTCGCGGTTCCCGCCTGTTGGAGTTTTCCAAAAGAAATGAACGTCTGACCGGCATGCCCGTGCTGGGGCTGGTCTATCCGAGTTTTTCACTTGCCAGGCTCGGCGATCCCGTATCTCTGGCAGGCGAGCATGAGAATGGCGGGCTCAGCCTGAAATCGCTTCTGAAGAGGGTCAAGACAAAACTCGAACCGTACGTTGAGCGAATCGTGGAGAAAATGGGAGCTGTTTCCGGAGAAACAGGCCAGGGCCAGCGTGCAGACGAAGCCTGGTACTGGGCAGCACCGCTTCTTCTGGATCGGTTGTTCGATCCGGACAAGGCCTGTGACTGGCTGCGGCAGGAGCATTTATCAGGGAAATGGCGCGGTTTTGATCATGAAGAGGAGGAGGAGGAGGATGGAGGGGGATACTGGGAGGATCATGTTCAGTATGCCAGGGAGATGATCCAGCTCGAAGGAGGGGGGCGGAATGGATCTGCCATTGATGTGGCCCTTGGCCGTCCGCCTGAGGACCTGCTGGACGTCCTGGCGCTTCTGGCCGTGGCAGGGCCGGCCAATGCCTGCCTGCGCGCCCTGGTCCATCTGAGGCCTCATGCTGAAACAGTTCGTTTCAAGGATGATCATCTGCGGATCCTGGCCGGTCAGGCAGCCTTCGGTTTTCGCAGTCTCTTCAATCAGCCGGAAACCATCGGGATCATCAGGGGACTGCATCCTGGCGAGCCCTACTGGCGAAAGGTTCTCGAGTACTCAGCCAGTGGCTGCATCCAGGCGGTGCTCGATGAGTACCTTCACTTTCTGGATGATCATCTGGGCCTGTCTCTCCGGCCGGTGAACGAGGCCAGGGAAGGGGTGGCCGGCGCATTGCGCCTGGCCCTGACCTTGCGCACAACCCGTTCCAGGTTCGAGGAGATCAAACAGGATGATGGACAACTCCGTTTAGAACCGCATCGCTTGAGAAACCATATCGCTCTGGCGTATGGTGAGCAGAAGAGCTATGGCAACGACACGCCTACGCGCGAGACCGATGTCCGCCAGGCATTCAACTCTCCGTTCTGGCCCCATGTCCTGGTCACGACCTCCATCGGACAGGAAGGTCTGGATTTTCACGCCTACTGCCACCGTGTCGTTCACTGGAATCTGCCCTCCAATCCCGTGGACCTGAAGCAACGAGAGGGCCGGGTGCACCGCTACAAAGGCCATGCCCTGCGCAAGAACCTGGCGGCGTCACTGGGTCATGAAGCAATATTAGACGGGGCGAGTGTATGGCCCAGACTCTTTGAACTGGCGGAAAGACAAAGCGGTGAGCTCTCCAGCGGCTTGATCCCCTATTGGGTGGCCTCGGGACCGCACAAGATCGAACGGCACGTGTTTTCACTGCCTCTGAGTCGCGACATCGGGCAGCACAGAGCCTTGCGCCGCTCCCTGGCGGTCTACCGCATGGTTTTCGGCCAACCGCGGCAGGAGGATCTCATGGAATGGCTACTGGCGCGCCTGGGCGAGAAAGAGCGTGAGCACCTTATGCAGAGCATGCTCATCGATCTGCGGCCGAGGTCGACTCTCTAGTGATAAGAGAGCCAGGGGACATTATGTTGCCAGTTGAGTTATGTTGCGAGGGGGAATCAAAAAACCTCTGAATATCCCTCTCTATACCCCGTCCCAGTTGAATGCACTGCGTGCTTGCCCTTGTAGGGCAATTTTCACCCAG
>CAZUMF010000241.1:0-7208 GCA_964621385.1 uncultured Desulfohalobiaceae bacterium | reverse complement strand
TATGTTGGTAAAACTCCGGGGGATGCTCGCCTGATTTCAAAATATTCGGCTTTTGTCCGATAGCTTCCTGCCGGGAGAAACCGGTGCTGGACTCGAAGCTGGGATTGACGTACTCGATGGTTCCCTCCCGGTCGGTGATGACCACGGCATCGGCAGTCTGCTCCAGGGCTCCGGCGAGCTTACGCTTCTCGCTTATAGCATCAAAATAGTGAATTATGTCCGCCACATGATAGACGATTGACTGTACAATCTTTTCTTCCTCAGGCAAAAACACCTCGCCTGGCTCACCAGGAGGGTCTCGGGTATAGACAACCTCAACCTGGCCCACCTCCTGTCCACCCTGGACAATGGAACGTCCCAGGGTGAGGTGGCTTTGACAATATCCGGGAGTCTGGAAATCTCCATACCCCATCACCTGAATTCTGGCTTCAGCCATATCCGGAAATTGCCAGGCCCGGGGGATAGCCGCTGTAATTTGGGTCAAAATTTCCGTGACCGAGAGGTCTTCCCGGCTTTTCAGCCGGCTTATGAAGTACAGAAGATTGAGCTCTTTTACCCTTTCCTGAAGCAGATAGGCATTTCTGCGCACCAGGGCCTGCTGCTCATCCCTCTCTTTTTGGGTCCGCAGGGCAGTAAGGCCGGAGGAGAGATTGTCGGCCAACCTGGCCAGCAGATCTGTTTCCTCCTGATCAAAGGTGTCCTCTTGGCTGTAAAAGGTGAGCGTTCCCAGGATTTGGCTGTTCATGCGCAAGGGAAAGGCGGCGACTGAATGAAAGCCACGCTGCAAAGCCGGTTCCTGCCAGGGCCAAAAATCATGATCCTTTGCAATATTCCTGCTGAATTGGGGCGAACCCGTACGGACCGCCCGGCCGATGGGACCGTGCCCGGAAGGGTTCTCCTCTGACCAGGAGACAAACACCTCTTGCAAATACCCCTCATCCTGCCCGGCAGCAGCCATAGGACGAATCCATTTTTTCTCATCATCTTCGGCGTATCCGATCCAGGCAAAGCGATATCCGCCGGTATTGACTGCAATGTGGCACACCTCCTCCAAAAGTGCCTTTTCCTCAGAAGCGTAAACGACTGCACTCAAACACTGGCTCAGGCAGTACAAGGCCCGCTCCAGCCTCTGCCGCAGATGTTCCGACCGCAGGTAGTCCGTGACCTCGCGCATGATAATGGCCAGCCTGAGCCCAACCGGAAAATTCAGTTTGGCAATGGTCCCCAGAAATGAAAAGCTCTCTCCTGTGCTGCGGCGGGCTGACAACACATTGCGATCTTCGAGCCTTCTCACCTTCTCATGGCTTTGCAAAAAACTTTGCACATAATGCTTGTGCTCTTGGGCAAACTCTCGGGGCAGAAGGACATCTAAAGGCTGCTGCAGGATATTTGAAGCCGATTCTTGAAAAAGTTTTTCGGCCTGGGAATTGACGTGAACTATCCTTTGCTGTTCATCGATGACAACCAGGGCATCGGGCATAAGTTCCAGGAGACCTTCGGCAAAGCTTGACTCATATGAGCCTGTTGTGGTCATAGATACACCGTGCATACTTCTTTATTGATGGACATGAGTTCCGGCCAGGCCACCAGAAGCTCCAGTTATCTGGCCCGGGAGATGGCCACATTGAGCCGTTTTTTGCTGTAGAGAAAATCGATGTGGCGCGGCAGATCCTCTCCGCTGGAGGTGGCCATGGAAACAATGACCACTTCGGTTTCATAACCCTGGAATTTGTCCACTGTACCTATTCTGGCTCCTTTCGGCAAGACACGTTTTAAGAGCTTGACCTGCATAAGGTCTATTTTGAGTTCATGTGGCAGGTCATGAACCCACATTTTTCACTGGACTGATCAGGGCATACACCGTCCACAGCAGCGGGATGAGGCTGATCCCTGCCCCTGCGAAAAACGCCCCGCTGACGGCCTGGTCCTGGACGAAAAGGGCGAAAAAAGGCGGTGCGACTGTCTGGCCCAGGTAAATCAGCAAAGTGAATATGGACAAAACTCCGGCCCGTAGCTCTGACGAGACCAGACCGGCTGCGGCGGCATTCAAGGTGGGCATGAGAATGCCAAAACCAAGCCCCCAGACAAGCAAACAGGCAAGAATAAAGGGATAACTCCCGGCCAGGGCAACCAGGAAGTGGCTCAGGCCGCAGCAGGCGAAGGCAATCAACACTCGAAGTTCTTCAGAGAGCAGCCGGTAGATCCGTCCCGCCTGTGAGGCGACCAGGGCCGCCACCCCCGCGGCGGTTGATATGGCCAGTCCGGAATGCATGGTCGTCAGACCAAACTGTTTGACCACCTGAATCGGCATGTAGACCACAATGCCGTATAAGAGCACAAAACCCATGAAATTGGAAAAAAAAAGCCAGAGCGCCCGGGGATTGGCAATAGCATGAAGCGCCTTGAACAGATAGCGTTCTGTTTGTGTAGAACCTGCGGGTTCCTTGCACTTCAAGGCAAGGAAAATACCCAGAAAAATAGCGGCACTATGTATATAAAACGGGAGGAACCAAAAAAGAGTCGCCATGATCCCGGACAGAAACGGCACCGTGGCATTGGTCAGGCCCTGAACCGTAACCCGCAACCCCATTGCCTGGCTTCTTTCCGGCTCATCATACATATCCCCGATGGCCGCGACGACAGGGTTCATCATCCCGCCCACGCCGATCCCCTGCACGGCCCGCCAGAACAGGACCAGTCCAAATGACCGGCTGAAGGTGATCAGCAGCCCGCCGATTCCGAAAAGAACAACCGAAGGTACAATGACTTTTTTTCTACCGAACCGATCAGCAACCGGCCCAAGCACCAGGGTGGCAAGCATGGCAGCAAAGGTATAGCTGCTCAAGGCAAGACCAATATTTTTGCTGTCAGCTCCGTCAAGCTCCAGCATCGCCGGTAATATCGGCCCCACCAGGCTTCCGCCGGTGACGGCGAACATGACCACGGCCAACAGCATCAACAGATTGGACTCTCTCAATAGGTGCATAACTCTTCAGCTATACTGTTATCGGAAACAAAGCCGTTCTCAGGCTATAACCTCCCCTGTTAAGGTTAGGTTTAAACGCCATAACGGCGATATGAAGTCTGAACCAAGGAGGGAGTATGCCCTTTTTGACTCAAAAAAAAAATTTCGTGCAAAAGGTCGGATTGGTTTCTGAGTCCATCCTGGAAGAGATAAAAACTGCGATCCGAGCTGTTACTAATGCAAATTAGTGGGTTATGTCTTGAACGCTGTGATGAAAGACAAGATTTTTACCACAAAAAACCCAGGAAAACAAGGCGTCATGGCCAGACGAGAAGAATTACAGCCCTTGAACCTCAAGGATGTGTTGTCCACGATCCTGGTGGATGACCTGCGAACCATGGTGAGAACCCTGCACAAGCACCTGAAGACTGACCGGTCCGGTTCGTTTTCAGAAGGGCTTGAGCCCGTCTCGCACCGAAAGCCGGATGTCATCAACTGGATCCAGACAGTGATCACCGATTCGAAGCGGGCCAGGCTGCTCTCCGACAACATGCATTCCCTGGAACAGGCTGCCTTGAGTGAAACCGTGCATGCACCCGGCGGCGTCTTGGATCGGAGCAAAATAGCCGCCAAATGCGGGAGGTATCCCTTACTGACGACAACAGGACGCAGCGGTCTTGTGGGCGGAGAAACGCCGCCCACACCAGGCGAAAAGTGTCCTTTGCTGAGCAACGTCCTGGCCGGGCAGTCCAGAATCGCTATGGATGTCCAGGCCATGCTCAATCTGGCGAAGTCATCACTTGACTGAACTCCGGGAGCTGCAGGAGCAGGATCTGGAGCAGGTCCTGTGGCCCGAAGGGGAGACTTTGTCCGTGACCAGGACCGTTTCCCTGGATGAGCTGCAGCTGGCTCTCTCCAGCAGGCAGAATCGGTTCGAGCTCAGTGGACGCTTAGAAGTGGATCCGGAGACAGTCCTGGAATTGAAGAGCCTCTTGCAGGCAGCTCCCAAGGGGCGCTTTGTGCCTCTGGATTCGAAGCGCTATGCCGTCCTGAGCAGGGGACTCCGCAGCCGGATCCGGGTGAAACGATTCCGAGGGAAATTTCGAAAATTCAAAACAATACCCTTCGGGAGACCAGGGGTTCGTTTTCTCTTTTGGAAAACCGATAGCCGTCCGCAGTTTCCCTGAGCTCAAGGCCGAAGCCCGGCAGGGTTTTCAGAAGCGAACGTCCGAAAACAAATTCAAGAACCGGGTCGGCAGCCTCTGTTTTCTCCTGCAACAAGCTCCGCATCTGGAGATCCTGCTGCACAATATCAGACAATTCGGCCAATTCCGGAGCCTTCTTTTCCCCCTTGGCGATAATCGTCTCGGCCAAAGCCTGCACCCGTTCATAGGCGCAGCGCTCTTCATGCAGATTCATAATGGCGAACAGGGCCGAATCCTCTGGAATGAGATGCTGGCGATTCAGGCGATGCTGTTGGTACATGCTGCGAATGGGCCTTGTGTCCCAACAGCTCAAGATACGGCACTCCAGAGGCCGATGTTCATATATCTCGCAGCTGTTCTGCCGGCTGTTGAAAAACAGACAGGCGCCTTCTCCCGGCTTTGTCCTGATTCGGACCATCTCCTCAGTCAAAATCCGGCTTTTTTTCTCGATATTATCATACACCCATTCGCCTGTGCGCAGGGTCAGCAAATCGGCCTTGCCGAGCCGGCCCCCGTCATACAGGGGCTTGTCCTCTTCATGCAGCCCGGGCGGACCGTTGCGGCAGCAGGTGCCGCAGCGTTGACACCTGTCTCGGTGATCCTTCATCGCTTTACTCTCCTTCTTTGCCTCGACCGCGCCCGGCGCAGCCTCTCAGACGGGCTCAGCACCAGAGGGCTGCTTGACGAACCTACGTCAAAAGCATACGTTCGATGGGCCCAAAGCACACGCTGCAGCGGCCCGGGCAGGGGAATTCACCGAGCATCCGCGCTTGTGCATCCGCCCCCGGCCTCTGGTCAAACCCGATAGCGTTGATCGAGCAGATCCTCATACTCCCAGGACAGTTTGCATGCTGGTTGAAGTCTTGAAAGAACACCACGATCTGATCGGCTGGTTGGGCGCGCTTTCCGTTCTCACCTTCATCGGCAGTCTGGTGCTCATTCCCTGGCTCATCGCCAGAATACCGCCGGATTATTTTCAGGCCGCGAGAAGATCCCCGATCCGGTCCCAAAGCCGGTACCCAGCCCTGAGCTGGACCTTGACCGTCCTCAAGAACATACTCGGCATTCTGTTTATCCTGGCCGGGCTGGGCATGCTCTTTCTGCCGGGTCAGGGCATCCTGACCCTGCTCATCGGCCTGATGATGACCAATTTTCCGGGCAAATACAGACTCGAAAAGAAAATCATCGGCAGACGATCCGTCTTGAAAGCGATCAACTGGATCCGGATCAAGTATAAGAAACCGCCGCTTATGAAATTGTAGGGCTCTTTCCAGAGCGCTGAAATTTTGATAGACGTTTGGACACCTTGTGGTGCAGTATACTGCAAAGCTGACAACAGCCTCTTTACAGCTGGAGCAGGAATGAGTAAATTGAATATGTGATGCCGTCAAGACGACCTCAGTCGTTCCTGCATCTGCCAAGACCACCCGTGGAGACATCGAGAAGGAGATACCATGACTGATTCCAGCCTGCTCTTTGAAAAAGCCCGAAAACTGATCCCCGGAGGCGTGAACAGCCCGGTCCGGGCCTGCAAAAGCGTTGACTGCGATCCCTTATTCATCAGCAAAGGCTCGGGCAGCCGGATCGTGAGCGAAGACGGCCAGGAGCTCATCGATTATGTCATGTCCTGGGGACCGCTCCTCCTGGGGCATTGTCATCCCGAGGTCACCCGGGCGGCCCAGGAAGCCGTCGAGCATGGGTCCAGCTTCGGAGCCCCCTGCAGACAGGAGATCGACCTGGCTGAATCCATCGTCCAGGCCCTGCCCTCCGTCGAAATGGTCAGGATGGTCAATTCCGGGACTGAAGCCACAATGACCGCCCTGCGTCTGGCCCGATCCTTTACCCGGAAAAACAAGGTACTGAAATGTGTCGGCTGCTATCACGGGCATGTGGACAGCCTCCTGGCTGAAGCCGGCTCGGGACTTGCCACGCTCTGTATTCCCGGGACCCCCGGCGTACCCGAGGATACGGTCAAACACACCTTGCTGGCGCCCTACAACGATCTCCAGGCCGTGGAGGCGCTCTTTCAAAACCACGGCGCAGACATCGCCGCGGTCATTGTGGAGCCGGTTGCCGGCAACATGGGGCTGGTCCCGCCCCAGGAAGGCTTTTTACAGGGATTGCGGGAAATCACCCGGCAGCACGAAGCCCTGCTTATTTTTGACGAAGTGATTACCGGATTCCGCATGTCCTTTGCCGGAGCCCAGGGACGCTTCGGAATCGACCCGGATCTCACCTGTCTGGGGAAAATAATCGGAGGCGGATTTCCTGTCGGGGCCTTTGGCGGGAAAAAGGAAATCATGGAACAGCTCGCTCCCTGCGGCGACACCTATCAGGCGGGCACCCTTTCCGGAAACCCGGTCGCCATGGCCGCAGGCGCTGCAACCTTGCAGATCCTTTCCCGTATGGATTATGATCATCTTGAAAAACGGACTCAAGACTTTGCCGCCGGCTTGAAATCAATCCTTGCGGCCAAGGGTGTCCCAGTCCAGCTTAACTGTTTGGGTTCAGCCTTCACCCTCTTTTTTACCTCCCAGCCGGTCAGCGATTTTGAGTCCGCCAAGACTTCCGACCAGCGTCTCTTTCAGGCATTTTACTCCCAGATGCGCCGGCAGAATATCTATCTGGCTCCCTCCGGCTTTGAATGCACCTTCACCTCTTTTGTTCACACGGACGAAGACTTTCAAACCACCTTGGACGCAGCCGAAAAGGTGCAGTTTTGATTGGAAACCACCGACCCTGAAGGTGAATTATGAAATCCAAGAAAACGAATGACGACGAGATCATTGAGTTGACCGAAGTCCTGGAAGAAGACGATCATTTTGATGATCAGGACATGGACAAGGAATTTGAAAATTTCCTGGCTTCTGACCATCACGGGACAGAAGAGCCGGACGACCAGGCCGGGGACTCCATCGAGGCTGAAGTCGATGAGCTCGATTTCGACTCGCTCTTTGACCAGGAGGAAGACAGGGAAAGCCCGGAGCATGACTGGATATCCGATGAAAGAAAAACAGAGGAGGATATCGATCTTCAGG
>CAZUMF010000240.1:0-7209 GCA_964621385.1 uncultured Desulfohalobiaceae bacterium | reverse complement strand
CCGAACTCATGGCCTCCAAAGCCGTTCGGGCCGCCGTGCTCTTGGAGCGGATCCAGGACGAGGCCAAAGACAAACAGCTAAAAGCGGCCCGGACAAACTTCTCGGCTTTCTTCGATCAGATCCGCTCCATCGATCCCGCACCCCTGGAAGGCAAGGCCGCCCTGCATTGGCGGGAAATCTCCATCCTGCTTCAAAACGACGCCACTCTGGGCCGGGAAGCCCAAGACATACCCAGACTGCAAAGAATTCTGGATGAAACCCGCGCCCATTTCAAGCGGCTGACAAGGACCTTTTCCCTGGAATCCGGAACCGACTCCAGGGATCGTCAATTTGAGGCCCCTGAAATATTTAAAGATCAGCTCGGCAGGGTGGTCCGGGCCTATGTCCGGCTCAAGGAAGCCCTGGCCGAAGATGATTTGAGCGGAGCCCAGACAGCCGCGGCCCAAACCGCTGAGGCCCTGCAGCAGGTCGATATGGGCCTTTTGGATCACGACCCGCACCTGGCCTGGATGGACCTTTTGTCCACAATAAACCAAGGATTGGCCGTTATGCGCGAAGCCGGGGATCTCCTTGCCATGCGGACAGGCTTCGACCCCCTGTCCAAGGCCTTGATCGCTGCCGTGGAATCTCTGGGGGTGAACATCGAGGGGCCGCTCTTCGTCCTCACCTGTCCCATGGCCTTTGAAAACAAGGGGGCGCAGTGGCTGCAGCAGGATGAAAAAATCCGCAACCCCTACTTCGGCGCGGCCATGTACCGCTGCGGCGAGGTCAAACGGCAGATCAAGGCCCCGCAGCAGCACAAAGGCACACACGGCTCGTCATGAACAGTTCTGATCCCGCCCCCGGACACCGGACCCTGCTGGACGGCTTGATCCGCTTCTGCCTGGAGCAGAAGCTGGTGATCGGACTTCTTGCCCTGCTGTTCATCGGCTGGGGCCTCATGAGCGCTCCATTCGACTGGGATCTGCAGGGTCTCCCCCGCGATCCGGTGCCGGTGGACGCCATCCCCGACATCGGTGAAAATCAGCAGATTGTCTTCACACAATGGCCCGGACGTTCCCCGCAGGATGTCGAAGACCAGATCACCTATCCCCTGACCGTCTCCCTTTTAGGCATTCCCGGGGTCAAAACGGTTCGCAGCTTTTCCATGTTCGGATTTTCCTCGATCTACGTCATCTTCAACGAGGATGTGGAGTTCTACTGGTCACGCTCCAGGCTCCTGGAAAAACTGTCCAGCCTGCCGGCCAGGGTCTTGCCTTCAGGGGTGAAGCCCGTTCTCGGTCCGGATGCCACCGCCCTGGGCCAGGTCTTCTGGTACACCATAGAAGGGCGCGATGAACAGGGGAATCCCACCGGCGGCTGGGATTTGGACGAACTCAGATCCGTGCAGGACTGGCTGGTTCGCTACGCTCTCATGTCCGCCCCGGGAGTGAGTGAAGTGGCTTCGGTGGGGGGCTTTGTCCGGGAATACCAGATCGATGTCGATCCCGATGCCTTGCGTGCCCACAAGGTCAAGCTCGAAGACGTGATCCAAGCGGTGAAAATGTCCAATCTTGACGTGGGGGCCAGAACCATCGAGATCAACAGCGTCGAGTACGTCATCCGCGGCGTGGGCTTTGTTCGGGAGCTTGAGGACATCGAACAGTCCGTGGTGACGGTCCGGGACAACATCCCGATCAGCGTCGGGGATGTGGCCCGCGTGAGCAAAGGGCCGGCCCTGCGGCGCGGCGTCCTGGACAAGGGAGGCGCGGAGGTTGTGGGCGGCGTGGCGGTCATGCGCTACGGGGAAAATCCCCTGCAGGTCATCCGGAACGTCAAGGAGCAAATCGAGGCAATCTCCGGCGGACTCCCGGCCAAGACCCTGTCCGACGGCACCAGGAGTAAGCTCAGCATCGTCCCCTTCTACGACCGCACCGGATTGATCAAGGAGACCCTGGGCACCCTGAGCACGGCCCTGAACCAGCAGATCCTGATCACGGTGATCGTCGTCCTTCTGGCTCTGATGCACCTCAGAAGCGCCATGCTCATCTCGGCCCTACTGCCCATGGCCGTGCTCATGTGTTTCATCGCCATGAAACACTCCGGGGTGGATGCCAATATCGTGGCCCTTTCCGGCATTGCCATCGCCATTGGAACCATTGTGGACATGGGCATCATTGTCTGTGAAAACATTCTGCGGCATCTCGACCGGGCTTCCGGAGACAAATCCCGTTTTGAATCGATCTATGAGGCCACCCGGGAAGTGGGCGGGGCCGTCCTCACCGCCGTATCCACCACGATCATCAGCTTCCTGCCGGTCTTTGCCATGGCCGGGGCCGAAGGCAAACTCTTCAAGCCACTGGCCTTCACCAAGACCTACGCCTTGATGGCCTCGGTCGTCCTGGCCCTGACCGTCCTTCCTCTCCTGGCCCATCTGCTCTTCAGACGGGAGAAAAAACAGGACAAGCGACCAGCCTTCAAACAGGTCTTTGTTCCGTCTTTGCTGATCGCCCTGGGCCTCATCCTGGGCTCGACCCTCGCCTGGTGGCCGGGACTTCTGCTTGGTCTGTTCGGATTCCTGCAGGGGGCACGCCTCTTTCTGTCCAGCAGGACAAGTGCCGTCCTACACCAATTGCAAACATGGACCCTGGCTGCTGCGGTGACCATCGTCCTGGCCCGCTACTGGCTCCCCCTGGGGCCGGAACGCGGCGATCTGAAGAACATCCTCTTTGTGGCGGGGATCATCGGCGGCCTGATGCTTGCCTTCAGTCTGTTTCGAGCGGGCTATCCCCGCATGCTCGCGGCCTGCCTCAGGCATAAGCTGCTTTTCTGCCTCTTTCCTCTGCTGCTGACCCTGCTCGGCGGCTGTATCTGGCTGGGTTTTCCCAGCCTCACGGCCTGGCTTCCCCAGAGCGTCAAATCCGCCTCGGGCTATGCCTTCCTGGCTCACGCGTTTCCGGGTTTGGGCAAGGAGTTCATGCCTCCCCTGGATGAAGGCTCTTTTCTGTATATGCCCACGACCATGCCCCACGCATCCATTGGAGAAGTCCAGGATATCCTGTCCCTGCAGGACATGGCTCTGACCGCCCTGCCTGAAGTCCAATCCGCGGTGGGCAAACTCGGCCGGGCCGACACCCCCCTGGATCCCGCCCCGGTCTCCATGATCGAGACCGTGATCAACATCAAGCCCGAATACCTGCTGGATGACCGCGGCAGACGGCTCCGCTTCAGATTTGATCCCGGACAGAAAGACGTCTTTCGCGATGCCTCCGGAACTCCGGTTCCGGCTCCGGACGGCATCCCTTACCTGGTGCAGGGGTATTATCCCCGGGACAAGGACGGCCGGCTCATTCCTGATCCGGGCGGCAAGCCCTTCCGGCTCTGGCGGCCGGCTCTTGATCCGCAGATCAACCCGCAGCGCAAAGCCTGGCCCGGAATTCGAAGCCCGGATGACATCTGGAAACAGATTCAAAAGGCCGCGGAGGTGCCCGGCGTAACCTCGGCCCCCAAACTGCAGCCCATTGCAGCCAGACTCGTGATGCTCCAGTCCGGAATGCGGGCGCCCATGGGGATAAAAATTAAGGGGCCGGATCTGGAGACCATAGAAAATATTGGAATGAAGCTGGAAGCCCTGCTCAAGGAGGTCCCTTCGGTGAAGTCTGAAACGGTCATCGCCGACCGGATCGTGGGTAAACCTTATCTGGAAATCGCCATCGACCGCCGGGCCATTGCCAGATACGGCATCAAGATCCAGCAGGTGCAGGAGGTCATCCAGACCGCGATCGGAGGGAGCAGAGTGACCACCACTGTGGAAGGACGGGAGCGCTACCCGGTTCGGGTCAGATACCTGCGGGAGCTGCGGGACTCGCCTGAGATGCTCAAACAGATCCTGGTGGCCTCGCCCTCCGGCGAGCAGATCCCCCTGACCCAGCTGGCCGATATTGACTATGCCCGGGGGCCGCAGATGATCAAGAGCGAAGATACTTTTCTGGTAGGCTATGTGCTCTTTGACAAGGAATCGGGATTTGCCGAAGTGGATGTCGTGGAGCAGGCCCAGGCCTATCTGGACCGGAAAATCGCTTCCGGGGCCTTGATCCTGCCTGATGGAGTGTCTATCGAGTTTGCCGGCAGTTACAAGAATCAAATCCGGGCCCAGAAAAAGCTGGCTGTGATCCTGCCTCTGGCCCTGTTTTTGATCCTGATCATTCTCTATCTGCAGTTCAAGTCTCTGACCACCACTCTGATGGTTTTTTCCGGGATCATCGTGGCCTGGGCCGGGGGATTTCTGTTTGTCTGGCTCTACGCTCAGAGCTGGTTTCTGGATTTTTCAGTCTTCGGAGTCGGCATGCGGGATCTTTTCCAGGTCGGACCGGTCAACCTGAGCGTCGCCGTCTGGGTCGGCTTTTTGGCCCTGTTCGGCATAGCTTCGGACAACGGGGTGCTCATGGCCACGTACCTGGACGAACGTTTTGCCGGGCAAAAAGATCTGAACAGAGAGCAGATCCGCAGCGCCGTGATTCAGGGAGCGAAGCGGCGCCTCCGGCCGGCCCTGATGACCACGGCCACCACAATACTGGCCCTGCTGCCCATCCTGACTTCCACCGGCCGGGGATCGGACATCATGGTCCCCATGGCCATTCCGTCATTTGGGGGCATGATCTTCGCCATCCTGACCGTCTTCGTGGTCCCGGTCCTGTACTGCGGGGTCAAAGAACTGCAGATGAAAGGCAGTTAGTATTATGCCTTAAACCCCGTCATAAAAAACAAGAACTTTGAACTTCTGATTTGAATATGATTGAAAGAAATCCCAAAACACAAGCTTCAAATTTCAAATAAATTTCAATTCGAAATGTAGGTTTGCGGCCGGAGCCCGCTTTGGGATTGCGAATAACGTCACGTTCGCGCAGCCCCTGTACCATCCGGTTAAAATCCCTGGTGAGCCGTCCGATCTCATCCCGGGGGCCATTCTCAGGAAGCGGCTGTCCATACTCTCCTCTGGAAACGGATTCAGCCGCCTCGGAAACGGGCTGAATCCGCTTGACCGTCCTGTCGCTCACGAACTGGATTATGAGCACGATAAGCAGAATGCAGCCGACTCCGGCCAGAAGATACACATTCCGAAACAGCAGCAGGGAAGCGAAGGCTTTTTGACCCGGGGCAATCAGGACCAGCGTCCAGGGGGGCCTGTTCAAGCTTGTAAAACCCGCCCACCTGATCCGGGAGGAAGCCTTTTCCGACCACCGTGCCGGTGTCTTTCCTCCGGATGGTTTCCAGAAGCTTGTTTTCGATCCTTGAACCGTCTTCCCCCAGCTTCATGCCGCTTTTAGGGGTCCTGATCCGGCAAGAATGCAGCAACCCATTTCGTCAGCGAGATAGGCCTCCTCTGTCTGCCACCAGCCAAGCTCAAGAATGTTCCGCATCAGGGAGGCAAAGCGGATATTCACCTTCATGCCTCCGAGATGCCGGCCGTTTGCATCCTGAAACTCTGCATCAACCGTGACGGTCTTCTCTCCCAGGGCAACGTCAAAACTCGGAGCAGTTACCCGGGTTATGCGGGCCTGGTAGAAACGCATCATGCCTTTGGGCATCTGCTCCATTCCCTGAGCCCCGGAGCGGAACCCGGGATCCATGTGGTCCATTTAGCCCGTGCTCATGGGGGATGAAGCCTGTTCCTCCCAGTTGATCGTCACACCATCCACCCCTTCAAGGGCTTCGATCTGCTCGATGATGAACGACTGGATAGCAGCGCCCTGGGGTACGTCACCGGTGGTCTGGAAAATCTGCATCCAGTGCAGAGGGCGCTCAATCCGCATATCAATATGATGGGCCGCCCACTGGAGCTTGACCATCGCCCCTTTTCGCCACTCCTTTAAAATCAACTGCTGGGAAAAAAGATAGACCGCCACCCCGACTCCGGTCAGGATGCAGGCTACTGGCAGAAGGAGAAAGAGAAACAAACGCAGTTGCAGACGCACCTGTTCATCCCTTTGAAGAGGTTAAGAGGGTTCACGGTTGAAAGGCAAAAGAGAATAAGATGGTTCCGCGTTCCGAGTTCCGCGTTTCAATAACCCTTTCTCATCCATCCGGTATTTTTGTCAATCTCCAGCTTTTCCACCAGAGAACCGTCTCTGGTGACAATGGTCGCCGCAAAAACATGGTCCTGTTCAGTGACCTGGCCGGCTTTCAGGTTCGGGTTCCCGGCCGCATAGTTCTGGGCAAGATCCCGGGCCGTGTCTTTCTGCAGAGGTTTTGCTGGCTGTTGTCCGCCGTACGAACCGGATCGGTCCCGGCTCCATCCTCTGTCCTTCATGCCGGAGCCCGTGCCGCGACCGCCCGAGCCCTGCATCATGCCGGTTTCCCTTCCGAAACCGCGATTACACCTGCCTTGGCGCAGGGCCGGAGCCTCTGGGGCAGTCTTGATTGTTCCAGCTACGCATCTTGCCGCGGCCCAAGTCAGAGCCGCCCTGGCCGGCCCCGGGCTGTTGCATCCTATCCGGACCCCGACCATATTCGGAGTTTTGTCCCGGGCAACTCAGGACCTGGGGCGAAAACGGGCAATCGAAGGTTCTCTATGGGAGGAGCACAGCCCTTCAATCGATCCCGTAATCTTTCAATTTCTTGTGCAGGGTCTTGCGGTTGATGCCCAGCCTGCGGGCGGTTTCACTTTTATTGCCCCCGCAGTCTGCAAGTGTTGCCAGAATCGCCTCTTTTTCAACCTCCTCCAGGGGGCGGCCGCTTCCTGCCCCGGACGGCGGCAGGATCCAGTCCTGTTTTTCGGCATAGGAATCCGTAATGTTCGAGGGCAGTTCCTTCTCTGTAATGTGCTCGTCCGGCAGGAGTATCACGGCGCGTTCAATAGTGTTTTCCAGTTCTCTGACATTGCCCGGCCAGGGGTATTTGAGCAGCATATCCATGGCCAGGGGGGAAAAGCCCTGCACCTTTTTGGAATTTTTAGCAGCGTACTTTTCCAGAAAATGCTGAGCCAGCACGGCAATATCTTCCTGGCGTTCCCGCAGGGAGGGAATGGAAAGCGTGACCACATTCAAACGATAAAAGAGGTCTTCGCGAAAGGTCCCTTTCTTGACTTCCTCCTCCAAGTTCCGATTGCTGGCGGACAGGATGCGGACATCCACCTGCATCGGCTCTTCGCCGCCCACCCGCTGGATTTCCCTTTCCTGGATGACCCGCAGCAGTTTTGCCTGCATGGCCGGCGAGGTTTCACTGATCTCG
>CAZUMF010000239.1:0-7241 GCA_964621385.1 uncultured Desulfohalobiaceae bacterium | reverse complement strand
GGCCCGGGGAACAATGGTCTCCGTTTGATTGCCCGGATTGCAGAGCTTCTCTGCTGTCTTGTCATCCGGGTAAAGATGCCCTATGATCGATCGCGGTTTCCGTTT
This sequence comes from uncultured Desulfohalobiaceae bacterium, assembly GCA_964621385.1. Classification (GTDB taxonomy): domain Bacteria; phylum Desulfobacterota; class Desulfovibrionia; order Desulfovibrionales; family Desulfothermaceae; genus JAABTT01. The sequence goes on along the minus strand of CAZUMF010000239.1, from coordinate 7,136 downwards.
GTCAATTTGTGAATCAAAAAGGGCAATGGCTCGTTTCCTCCGTTCCAGAGGGATACAGGTGGTAACCTTTCATACCGGCCGAAGTGGAAGGCAGGGAGGCCTCATCCTGTATGTCGAAAAAGTCGAGTAAGGCTATGACTCAGTATTCAGGAAAACCCGGAGCATCATATGAGTGACTGGACCGATGGGTATGTCTCGGATATCGAATACACCGCCGGCTTCTACAAGGAGCTGGCGCCGTCTTATTTGAATTTATGCGCACTCATTCACGGATACGTGCCTCCGGACAGGTCTGATTTCAATTACCTGGAACTGGGCTGCGGGCGGGGACTCAGCAGTCTGATCCTGGCCGCGGCCAATCCCAAGGGGAACTTCTATGCCGTGGACTTCAATCCGGCCCATATTCATGAGGCCAAGCGGCTGGTGCGGGAAGCGGAACTGGACAATATCCGCTTTATTGAGGCCAGTTTTGAGGAAGTGGCCGAGGGACGGCTGGATCTTCCTGAATGTCAGTACATCGTGCTCCACGGCATATACACCTGGGTGAGTGAAGCCAACAGGAAACATCTCAGGCACATCGTCCGCAACTATCTGGCCTCCGGGGGACTTGTCTACAACAGCTACAAAACCCAGAAGAGTATTCGAGAGCTTCGGCAGGAACTGAACGTGTCCTCCAGACAGGTCATCGAGCTGGCCATGGTCATGATCCATGCGGGCTGGATGCATCCGGTCCTGACGGACAACGACCCGGAGCCGTCCAGACGTTTGAACCGCGTCTTGGCCGAACAGAGCGTCTATAGCAATCAGTCCGGCTTTCTGGCTGCTCCCCTGATCGGCAGCGCCAAGGTGGCCTCGCTGACTGATTTTCTGATACTGGCTGCGGTCAGAGATGGTTACACCGACCAACAGTCAAAGGAGATCAGCCGACAGGTCTGGCAGGGTCTGTCCGCCAGGAATCTGAAGTTGAAAACAAATGAACAGACCCTGGACAAACCAAGGGACAACATCGCTCACCTCCAGAAAGAAACCCTGCCGGTCTGGAGGGACAAGACTCTGCCTCTCTGGAAGGCCTTGGGTCTGTTTGGGGGATAGAGACGGTCACCTGAATTTAAAAATCGCATATAGTTTATCGCTACCGATTCAAGCGTTTGGCATGATCTGGGTCTGTTGGTCCTGGATCAAGCCGCCCCTCTGGGGGCTGATCGCTATGAGCTCTACCGAGAAGCCGATGAGGCGGGACAGAGTGTGGACCTGGTGGGGTATGGTTCAGAGGAGGCACGCCAGAGCGGGGAAAACACAGTCCAGGGAACGGCCTCCGGGGTTATGAGCAGCGGGAGCCTGGACGACCAGCTCATTTTTCGTTATGACACCGGGGACATGTTGACCCCCGGGGATTCGGGCGGGGGAATGTTCATCCAGGACGAAAAACCGTCTCTGGCCGGAATCCACAGTGCTATCCTCAGCACGGATGAAGCAGAAGCGACGGATGATATCGGCATTTCCACCCGGATCAGTTCCTATAGCGGCTGGATTGATCAGGTGACCGGTCTGGACCAGGACCCGAAAGTCTACAGTTCACCGCCCCCCTCAGTAGATTCGGTGCCCCTGCAGGTCGATGAAGGCCAAGGCGTCTGGTTTCTGGTTCAGCTTGGGGCACCTGCCGAAGAGACGGCCCGTGTTGCCTTTCACACCAGGGACGGCAGTGCCCGGGCAGGCCTCGACTACATCCCCACCCAGGGAACCTTGACCCTGGAGCCGGGAGAGCAATGGGCCAAGATCTGGGTGCAGACTCTGGCTGATGATCTCCTTGAGGGTGAGGAGAGCTTTTCTCTGGTGCTCACCGATCCCCAGAGCGCCTCCTTTCCGGAGCAAGCACAGGAGCTGACTGCAGAGCGGACCATCAACGATGACCTCCTTCTGACCGGGGTGACCGAGCTTGAGCCCGAACTCTATCAGGTCTGAATCTGGACGGGATATCCGCAGCGCCGTGTCTTTCGTCTTTTTCTAAATTCTTGAACAAAGGTGCACACAAATGAAAAATGCTTTGATTACCGGAATCACCGGGCAGGATGGTTCGTATTTGGCGGAATTGTTATTGGAGAAGGGATATGCTGTTCATGGTATCATCAGGCGGGTGGCGCTTGAGAATCCAGAAGAAAGACTCAAGAGGATCAATCACTTGGTCCCCAGACTTCAGCTCCATTCCGGCGATATAGAGAACTATCCGCGACTTACCGAAATCCTTGAAATGATCCGTCCGGATGAATGTTACCATCTCGCGGCCCAGAGCTATGTGCATGAATCGTTTGATGATTGTTTTTCGACCATGCGCAGCAATATCGACGGGACATTGAATATCCTGTCGGCCTTGAAAAACAAGGCACCCCATTGCAAGTTCTATTTTGCGGCCTCCTCTGAAATGTTCGGCAAGGTGCACTCTGTCCCGCAGAATGAAGAGACCAAGTTCCATCCGAGATCACCCTACGGGGTCTCGAAGGTGGCCGGTTTTGAGCTGACCCGGAATTATCGGGAAGCCTACGGCCTCTTCGCCTGTTCGGGAATCTTGTTCAATCATGAGTCTCCGCGCCGGGGATATGAGTTTGTCACCAGAAAAATCACGCACACCATCGCCAAGATGCTGTCTGGAAAAGATAATGTCCTTATCTTGGGCAATTTGGATGCCAAAAGAGACTGGGGGTTTGCCAGGGATTATGTGGAGGCTATGTGGCTCATGCTGCAGCAGAGCGATCCGGATGACTATGTGGTTTCAACCGGGAAAACCCACAGCGTCAGGGATTTTTTGGAAATCGCTTTTGATTATGCGAAATTGGATTATGAAATACTTGATCTCCATACGCTTGATGTCTCCGAGGCAGACAAAAACATTTCGGAAATTCGAGGCAGTGAGAAGGCCTACGTTGTCCAGTATCCTCTGTTTTATCGCCCGGCTGAGGTAGATCTCCTCATAGGCGATTCGCGCAAAGCGCGAACCCGGCTCAACTGGGAACCAAAAATCGGTTTTCCGGATTTGGTCAAGATGATGCTGCAGGCGGATATTGAGGTCCAATAGGAATTAATTCGTATGAAACTTCAGCTGATGCCACGAACCGATCACAGAGCTCTCTTTGGCTTCAACGCTTCCGGCTCATGGTTTTCTAAGACTTGTGAACACGGGATCTTTGCCCCCTCCGGACTCTTTGTTTTATTCTTTGGCAAACTGCCTTTCTGCAATAAAAATATATCTCTTTCTTCAGGTTGCATGCTGAGGCCACGGTCCGGTTTCCCCCGGCGAGCAAGCCGAAGAAAACCTTAGAGCCTCCCAGCGAGGTCGCTCAAGAGAACCCGGTGACCGGTTCTCTACCCTGTGACCTATTGTTTGCATGGTAAGTTTCTTCATTGATCAGACTGGCAGTTATGGACTTTAACATCAGCATAACAGCATGCCTGTGTATTATCATAAATATTCAATAGTTATATGTCAGAACTGCCAGAGGCAGGGCTGACCTCTGAACTTGGGGGCCGTGCGCTTTTAGGTAGATCGAAAATACCAAAGTAGCCTGCGGAGTACTACGGTGCTGTCAAGGATGATCAAACCATGGAAATGGCGGACTACTGACACAAGTCCGCAAGGACACGAATAATCTTCGATATGGATTCCCTTTACGAGAAGACCTCCTATCACGTCTCTGAGCTTACGGAACTCTCCGAGCAGGAGTTTATCCGGGCCGGGTATCTCGCCGTCTTGAAGCGTGAGCCTGACCCTGCTGGATTTGCTTACTATTTGGATGTCATGCAGAAGAAGCAAATGTCCAAGAAGGAGATCCTGGGACGCTTGCGTTATTCCCCGGAAGGAAAGGAGCGCAGAGTCCGGATCAGAGGCCTGTCCCTACCCTACGCCTTTTACCGCATCGCCGGCAAGCCCATGATAAGGCCCTGGGTGCAATTCATCCGCATGGCCTTGAACCTGCCCCGCCTCTGGGACGATTTCTACGACTTCAAGGAACGTTTGGACCATCTGCCTCGGGCCTTTGAGCAGGAAGTCGGCTCAGGATTTCCGGACCATATCTACTGGGACCTGGAGGAGGCCTTCCGGGGTTCCACCGCGGATCTGGAGGCGGGTCTTCTCCAGTATATCCCTCTGGTCCGGGATTGCTTGTCTGAAGGAGAGCAGGTCCTGGATCTCGGCAGCGGCCGTGGGGAGTGGCTTGGGCTTTTGCGCAAGCAAAATCTCTTTGGCAAGGGAGTGGATCACAGCCAGGCCATGGTCGAGGCCTGCCGCATGCGTGGCTTTGAAGTGGAGCAGGCCGATATCCTGAGTTGCCTGGAAGGTCTGGCGGACAATTCCGTGCCGGTCCTGACCGCCTTCCATGTCATGGAGCATCTGAGCCCGAGCATCCTGGTCAGGATCTGGGAGGAAGCCTACCGCGTGCTCAGGCCCGGGGGCATGCTGTTGTTCGAGACCCCGAATCCGGAAAACATGCAGGTCAGCACCTATTATTTCTATTGCGACCCCACCCATAAAAAGCCGGTTCCGCCGCCAGTGGCCACCTATACCCTGAATGCGCTGGGCTTTACTGCTATCCGGATCATCCGCTCCAAGCCACTTGAACCTCCGATCTTTGGCCAATCCAGGCTTGACGGGTTTTTTTCCGCAGCCATGGAGTATGCCGTAATTGGCTACAAACAGGGTCTCCCTGAAGAGCCCATAGCTGAGCATATCCAGGATCCCCCCCTGACAGCGGAAGCGCCGGACCTTTCCCGGGGGCTTATTATCAACGGACCTTATGCCGGTTCCTACAGTCTGGCTTTGGTCAACCGCGAGATGGCTCTGGCCCTGAATGAGGACTACCCCGGCCGTATCGGTCTCTGCTTTGAAGACGTTCAGTCTGAGGAATCGCGACAAGATACGGAGTCTCCTTTAGGTGATCCAAGCCTGAGCGCTCTCTGTGAGCAGCGGCGTGAGCTAACCCGACCTGCGGCGGTCCTCTATAACTCCTATCCGCCTCATGTGCAGAGCGTCCCCGGGGCCCTGACCCTGACCAATGCCTACGGCTGGGAAGAGAGCTTCTTTCCCCGGGAGTATGTCCAGGGCTTCAATGACCGTCTCCAGGGAATGACCCTCATGTCCGGGTATGTCCTCAAAACCATGCAGGACAACGGCGTGGGCCTGCCCATGCAGGTGGTCGGTCTGGGGGTGGACCATATCCACAGGGTCCGGCCCGATCCTTGCCGGCTCGCACTCGGACGCGGTTTCCGCTTTCTGCACGTCTCCTCCTGCTTTCCGCGCAAAGGGCTGGATGTCCTGCTCCAGGCCTATGGCCGGGCTTTCACGGTCCGCGATGAAGTGGTTCTGGTGGTCAAAACCTTTCCCAACCCCCATAACGATGCTCGGGCCCAGATAGAGACTTTTTCACAGGACCCGGAGGCCCCGGAAGTGATCCTCATTGATGAAGACATCAGCCAGGCCCGCCTCCTGGATCTCTACCGCCGGTCCCACTGTTTGGTCGCCCCCTCTCGGGGCGAGGGCTTCGGGCTGCCCATGGCCGAGGCCATGGACCTCGGCCTGCCGGTGATCACCACTGCCTATGGAGGCCAGGCCGACTTCTGCACCCCGGAGAACGCCTGGCTCATCAAATACACCTTTCAGAAGGCCCGCTCCCATTTAAGCGGTTTCGGCTCTGTCTGGGCCGAACCGGATGCCGGCCATCTGGCCGGGCTTCTCAAGGAGGTCTATCAGGCGGATCATGTGGAGCTGCGGGCCCGGACCGAGTCTGCGCAACAGCTGGTTCGCTCCGAGTTGACCTGGAAGGCTGCCTCCAGAAAGTTGAGCACGTTTCTGGGAAAACTTTCGCATATCGAGAAAAAGGAGACCATTAAAGTAGGCTGGGTTTCGTCTTGGAATTGCCGTTGCGGCATTGCCGAGTATTCCAAGTACCTGCTCGACCAGCTGGAGGCGGATTTCGAGATTCTGGTGTTCGCCCCGGAGGGCGCGGAAAAACTGGAGCGCGATGCCCCCAATGTCCGGCGCCTCTGGAGCTTTGACAGCCTGCAGGAGCGCCTGCTCCCGGCTGTACACCAGGCCGGGCTGGACTGCGTGGTGGTCAATGTCCATGCCGCTTTCTTCGCTCTGGCCGAACTGCAGGCCCTGCTTCAGGGGCTTTTTGATCAGAAGCGGCAGGTTATCCTGATCTTTCATTCCCTTCAGTCCCTGGAAGAGGCCGATCCGGAAGCCTTGCGCCTCCTGGGCCGGGTGGACCGGGTCCTGGTGCACAGCATCCACGACCTGAACCGCATGAAGGATCTGGGGCTGGTGGACAATGTGACCCTCTTTCCCCACGGGGTCACGGAAATGCAGGACCTTTCCGGAGAGAGCTGTGTGGCCCTGCCCCCCGGCTTTGCCTCCCGCCGGATCATCGCTTCCTCCGGTTTCCTCATGCCGCATAAGGGGATCCAGGAACTCATCCAGGCTTTTGCCGAACTCCTTCAGGCTGATGCAAGCCTGGGCCTGCTCCTGGTCAACGCGGTCTATCCCCGGGAAGCCGATTTGAGCTTTTATCACGCCTGTCAGCGTCTGATCCGCGAGCTGAACCTGGAGGCGGCGGTGCATCTGGTCCCGGACTTTCTCTCCCTGGAGGACAGCCTGAGCCTGCTGAGCAAGGCCGAACTCATTGTCTATCCCTACCAGCACACCGCCGAGTCCTCCAGCGCTGCCGTGCGCATGGGACTGGCCGCGGATCGCCCCGTGGCCTGCACCCCTTTGTCCATCTTTGACGATGTGGCCGAAGTGGTACATTTCCTGCCTGGAAGCAGGCCCGACGACTTGGCCGAGGGTCTGAGCCGGCTTCTGAATGATGCCCGCTGCCTGCAGGCCAGGGACGCCATTCGCCGGGAGTGGCTCGTCCACAATGCCTGGTCCTCGGTGAGTGCCAGGCTGAGCGGACTCATCCGCTCCCTGGTCCTCAGTGCCTGAAGAGCAGAAGATCCAACCGGAAGAGAAAGGCCCGCCCCGGTACCATCACAAGGCTGAGCTAGAGGGCAGGCAGATTGACACCCTCATGTATTTAAATACACCGCGGTTTCAAAATTTCCTCGAATCTGGACAGGCTTATGCCCAAACATTTTTTTGTTCAAGACTC
>CAZUMF010000238.1:0-7258 GCA_964621385.1 uncultured Desulfohalobiaceae bacterium | reverse complement strand
TCGCTGCACATTAAGACAATCGGTCCGCGGCTGGTTCGGGCTAATACAAAACGTATCAAACCCCCAGTGGGTTTCCAGAGCAGATCGAGACAGGAAAGCAGGATTGTCTCTGTTTTGCCGTAGATGTTACAGGTGACCTCCCAAAAGCCTTGAGGATGGTCAAAAAACTCCATGAGCTTGACTTTTTCTCCGTATATTGGAGGTCTCCCAGGACCTGGATTTGGTTTTTCTTCAGCTTGAAAATAGGCAACGCAGTTTTTTTTGCTCTGATAATCAAAGTCACAAATGGTTGTTTGAAATCGATAGACCAAGTGGCGGCCGCCAGCTTAAAAATTGCCTTGTTCGGGAAGAAAGCATCCAAGACAAGCACACTGAGGACATTGTTTTTATAAGCAAAATCAATGGCCATTTGTACAACACGAGTGCCCATAGTTCCTGCACTCCTTTCGGCTTTATCTTTTTGTCCGCAATGGAGCAAGCCAAGATGGATGGCCAAATCCAGAGGGAGACAAAAAGGCAGGGCCATTGTGCCGATAACAATCCCAATGGCGCCCCAGCAATGTCCTCGAAAGTAAGAAGGCTTACTCTGAGTTTCAGACTGTTGATGAAGAGAGACGACTCCGGGCATTCGCCGTCCATCTTTTGGGACATGGGTGTGATCACCCAGCAAAACGGCTCGTCCCTGGACATAAACAGTTTCACCTTGTTTGAGAACGAAAGCAGCCCAATGAGAAACCAGGTTTGATAGGGTCCACGCTGAAGATCGAAAAAAGTGGCGGAATATGTGGTACATAGTCTCTCCAGCTCCCCAAAAACGGCAAAATGAGGTAACGCCAACCATTTCACCTGACCCTATGAAACTCAAAACGATCATACAAAACAAGATCCAAGGGATTGTCCGAGAGAAGCACTTTCGGAAATAAGCCAAAGAGTTAAACAGATAAGAGAGCATGTGAACCTCCTTATGGTTTTAGGTCATATGGAGGTTCGTAACAAAAATCTAATCAAATGGCCAGAAGAAAATTAATGGTTTAACGGGTAAAACTTCTCACTCACGAGAACACTATAAAATCAATAGGAATTGGCTTGTTGGCAATAATCGTATTTGCTTGAGTTTTCGAAAAATAATTTCAAGGCTTTACAAAAACCATCTTCGGAGACTGTGCCGTGGCCGTATAGCCATTTCTGACCCGTTGGTATCCTTTGGTGTCGCCCACATAGAGCCAATTTGCTGCCTTATACACAGTGCCTTGAAAGAAGCGTGGATCAACAAAGGTCTCCAGCAACACGAGCGGATGGCCGAAAACTTTTTGCCAATCCTGGCACAATCGTCTCTGGCATAATGAGAGCACTCGTGAAGCTAAATTTGGCACATGCCACTGCGGCAAGATCAGAAACCGGCTGTTGTTGGAGAGGAGTTTCAGCCGATCAAATTGGTATCGTGCATTCCAGCCAATCCATTGATCACGCGCGGCACATTTCCAAGCTGGAGTGGAAAAGCTCACAAGGGCAACCCAGTGCTCTTGCCAGGTGGCGATATACCAGATTGTTTCACCTATTTTTCCCAAGGCTCCCAGGTAATGATGTTGCTGCATCAAAACCTGGTACACGGATTCTTCAGATGAATAAACGGGCCTGACACAAATTTCCTTCAGGTTCAAAGCTGTTACCTCCGGGATGAACGAAAGAACAGGCCCGTTTCTATCCCATTTTAAGACATTTGTCCAGCATGAACCTTAATATATTAAAATTATTGAATATCTATAATAGGACAAATTGACCCTGCGTAGTGTGCTGCCTAGCCTTGAAATTTGTTCAACAACACGTTATAAATGTAAAAAATATAATTCTTGTGTGACAGAAACTCGAATAAGATAGCCAATCTTATCATGTTCCCTAATGATAACATGCAATTTCTTGAATTAAGATTTAGTCTGTTTTGATATGTCCATACGTCTAATCCGTTAACCTAATGTTTCAGCGATCATGATGTCGCATGCCACATGAAAAGTCTGAAATGACGGGGATTCAGAGGGCTTCAGTTTTTGTAATTTCTGAGTGAACATTTTCAACCATATGTATTGTGTCAATAAGCTTGATAGTTGTGCCAGAGAACATGGGATAAGGCATAAAACTACTGACAGTTACTAATATATGACTGTGCTTGTTTGTTGGATGCTTTCGGTGGGTTGGAGGGCGGCAGGTTCATAAGTAAGCCCTCTTTTATAATACACCTTGAAACATGTATAGGAGGTCACCATGAAAAAAGGAAGAATCGGTTCTAAGATGTGGATGATGGTTATGTTGGCCGTAGTCATTGCTCTGGCTGCGGTTCCAGCGCAGGCCGAGAAGACTTTCAAGCTTACCTGTCAAAACGTCAATGCCATGGATCATCCGGGGTACAAGGTCATTGATCAGCTCATTGAAGATGTGAAAACCCTGACGGACGGGAAGTTGGTCATCAATCAGATTCCCCCCGGAGGCATGGTCAAGTCCCCACAAACTCTTGCCGCTACCGGCCAGGGGGCCATTGATATGGCCATCACCTACGGGTGCTACCATGGCGGCGACCTGCCCGTGGCGGCAGCCAGCTTCGCCCTGCCCGGGGACCCCAGAGGCGTGTGGGAGATGTACAACTTCTACTATAATGACGGGGCCCTTGATTTCCTGCGCGAGCAATACAAGACCCGCAACGTCTACTATCTGGCCCCTGGGGTTTGGCCTGGCTACGCCATGATGTCCAAGAAGAAGGTCGAGAATCTGGAGGATATCAAGAAGCTCAAAGTCCGGGCCGCCGGGACCATGGCCAAGATGTTGAGCAACGTCGGCGTGGGCACTACCTTCATTCCTTTTGCCGAGATCTATCAGGCCATGTCCAGGGGAGCCATTGATGCTACAGTGAGTGGGAGCCATGCTGAAAACTACCTGCAGAACCTGCAGGAAGTAGCCGAGTACATGGTGGAGCCGGACTTTTCCAGTGCCCAGACCCTGGAGATCCTGGTCAATCTGGACAAATGGAATGCTATGCCGGAAAAGATGCAAGTTGCCTTTAAGACAGCGGCTCAAAAGGCCTCTTTGCACTATACTCGGATGTTTATGCAAATGACCAAGACGGCCACTCAGGATATGCAGGAGGCCGGGTGTGAGCTCATCACCCTGCCCGAGAGCACCATGGAGGAGATTCGGGAAGCCTCCTATGAGACCTGGGAGGAGATTGCCAGCAAGGACAAGGCCACGGCTGAGTTCATTGACATGGTCAAGAAAGACATCGCCGAAGAAGGTTACTAAGAGGAGCTGTCTATGATCACCCTGGGCTGTGCGCACGGCACAGGGTGATCATAGCATGGTTCAAAGGACGATGAGCGCGGACAAGGGTCCGGGAATCGCACAGATAAGGTTTAACAGACTGGGGCAAAGGAAAAATTATGCATACACTTAAAAAAATCGTTTCCTTCATAGCCTCCTTGAACACCTTGTTGGGCAAAATTGCATCCTATTGCCTAATCATAATGATGCTCATTTTGAGCTATGAGGTCATTGCCAGATACTTCTTTAATTCTCCGACCATATGGGCCCATGAGTTGTCCGGTTTTTTCTTCGCCTTCTTCCTGGCCATGACCGGCCCCTGGGTGCTCTTGCGCAAAGAGCACGTGGCCGTGGATATTATTTATACCAAGTATTCGGAAAAGAAGCAGAATGCTGCGGATATCGTCAGCAATCTCATTGCCATATTTTTCTTTGTCATGGTTTTTTACTTAGGAATGAAAAACGCTTTGTATTCTTTGAGTATCAACCAGACCTCTTACACGGTCTGGGGACCGCCCCTGTGGCCGGTCAAGTTTTTAATTCCCTTAAGCGCAGCTTTCTTCATCCTGCAAGCATTGGCCGGTATTTGCGATAGCGCAATGAAAATTAAGGAGAATGGTGCCAAATGAGTCCCGCCCTTATTGTCCTCTTAATGTTTTTGTGCCTTATGGTCCTCTTTTTTACCTTTGGCACCCCGGTGGCGTTTGTCCTGGGCACTGTGGGTATTTCCTTTTTGTATTTCCTCCTGGGACCTGGAAAGCTGCTCATCCTGCCCACCGCCATCTTTGAACAGTTCATCGACCCCATCCTCATCGCCATTCCCTTGTTCATCATGATCGGCAATCTCCTCGATAAATCAGGGATCGCCGACGACATGTTCGAGTTTATCTATAAGTGGCTCGGCCCCATGCGGGGGGGATTGGCTGTGGGCACCGTCCTGGTCTGCGTGATCATTGCCGCTATTGTAGGCATCGTGGGCGCGGCCACGGTGACCATGGGCCTGATTGCCCTGCCGGCCATGCTCAAACGGGGTTACAGCCGGGAGATCGCCATCGGCTGTATCTCCGGCGGCGGGGCATTGGGATTTCTCATCCCCCCCAGCGTGACCATGATCGTCTACTGCTCGGTGACCGGGATCTCGGTGGGCAAGATGTTTCTGGGCGGGGTGCTGCCGGGGATATTGTTCGCCAGTCTATATATCGTGTACATCATAGTCCGCAGCTATTTTCAGCCGGAGCTGTGCCCGGCAATTCCCAAGGAGGAAAGGGCCAGCTGGTCGGAGAAGTTCCTGGCCTTGAAGAGCCTTATTCTGCCTTTTCTGCTCATTTTTTCTATCATGGGCACCATTTTTATGGGCCTAGCCACCCCCACCGAGGCCTCAGCCATCGGGGCTTTGGCCACTTTTTTGATTGTAGCTGTGCAGGGCAAATTAACTTGGAATGTGTTCACCAGCTCCGTGTACCGCACAGCCAGATTGGGGAGCATGGTCCTGTGGATCATCATCGGCTGTCTTGCTTTTTCAGCTGTGGTCAACTCCCTGGACCTGCCGTCCTTTTTGTCCGGGGTGATCAACTCCCTGGGGGTCAACCCCTGGGTGGTGCTCATCGGCATGATGCTCAGCCTGTTTATTCTAGGGATGGTTATGGACGATCTGCCCATCATCATGATCACCGCCCCGATATATGTGCCCATTGTCACCAACTTGGGGTTTGACCCCCTATGGTACGGTATATTGTTTATTCTGAACATGCAGATGGCCTATCTCACCCCGCCCTTCGGCTTTGTGCTCTTCTACATGAAAGGCGTGGTGCCCTCAGACATCACCATGGGAGATATTTACAAGTCGGTTGGCCCTTTCGTTATCCTCCAGGCTATAGGCTTGATCATCGTCATGCTCTTTCCTCAAATCGCCTTGTGGTTGCCGTCGATACTGGAATGATTCAAAAATGGCAGGCTTAAAGGAACAGAAGATCAAAGATGGCGGCAGTGTGTTTTGCCGGTCATCAAACTCATAGGGAGCGATTTATGCCCGGATATTTTCAACGCATGCTGACCATTGATGTAGGCACAGGCCAGGCCCGAGAGGAGCCCCTGGACTTAGGGCTTCTGCAATCTACACTCGGAGGGAAGGGGCTGGCCGCTCATTTGCTCCTGGAGCGCAATCCAGAGGGCGTGGACCCCCTGTCCGCGGAAAACCACCTCCTGTTTGCCCAGGGCCCGGCATCGGATACCCCCGTCTGGGGTTCGGTCCGCTACGGGATGTTCACCAAGTCCCCGCTGACCGGTGCCTTCGGGGAGTCCTACTCCGGGGGCAAGGCGGCGGTGCCCATGAGCCGGACCGGATATGATGCGGTCGACATCGTGGGGGCAGCGGATAAGCCTGTTTGGATCGAGGTCTCGGATGCCAAGGTGGAAGTTCACGATGCCTCTGACATATGGGGCCTGGACGCCTATGCGGCTGAAGACGCCATCAAGGTCCGGGTGGGCGATCAGGCCGCGGTCCTGGTCATCGGCCCAGCCGGGGAGAACCTGGTTCGCTTTGCCGTGGTGGAGAATGACTACTGGCGCTCGGCCGGGCGTTGCGGCATGGGTGCCGTTTTGGGTTCCAAAAAGATCAAGGGCATCGCCTTCCACGGCAGCCAAAAGCGCCCGGTTGCCGATCCAGAGGGCTTGAAGGCCAAGGCCAAGGAGATCCTGTCCACCTATAAGGACCACAAGGCCACAGCGGCCTACAAGAATTTCGGCACTCCCATGATGGTGGCCATGCTGAACACGGCCGGAGGCTTTCCCACCCGGTACTGGTCTGAAGGGACCTTTGCGGATTGGGAACAGATAAACGCCGAAGCCATGAATTCACAGTGCGAGGTCAAGCCCCGGGCCTGCACCACCTGCTTTATGGCCTGTGGCAAGCACCTGAAAGTCACCCAGGGCCGGAGACAGGGAGTGGTGGTCGAAGGTCCGGAATACGAGACCATTTATGCCTTCGGCGGCTTGTGCTGCATAAGCTCCATCCAGGACATCGCCTATTTCAACGACCTCTGCGACAAGCTTGGTCTGGATACCATCAGCGCCGGGAACATGGTGGCCCTGGCCATGGAAGGAGCGGCCCGGGGCCGTTTGCAGGCTGATGCCGAATACGGAAATCCGGACCATGTGGAGGCTTTGCTCTATGAGATGGCCGAAGGCCGGGGATTGGGCAAGACCCTGGGCCTGGGTGTCGTCCCTGCCAGCCGGGAGCTGGGTCTGGAAGACCTGGCCATCCACGTCAAGGGCATGGAGCCGGCCGGATACGATCCCCGAGCCTTGAAGGGGATGGGCCTAGCCTATGCGGTCAGCGACCGGGGGGCCTGTCATTTGCGGTCCACCTTCTACAAGGCCGAGCTGGCCGGGCAAATCGATGCCGACCAGATTGAGGGCAAGGCCGAGTTCTTTCTGGAGTACGAGGACCGGTGCACCCTGTTCGACTGCCTTATCCTCTGCCGTTTCTACCGGGATTTCTACTGGGACGAGTTGGGAAGTATCGTTTCCCTGACCACTGGACTGGACCTGGATCAGGAGGCGCTCAAACAATTGGCCTCAGAGGTCACGGACATGACCCGGACTTTCAACCTCAGGGAAGGCTTGACCCGGGACGACGATCGGCTGCCGGCCCGGCTCCATCGAGAACCCCTTGAAGACGGACAAAGAATAACCAGGGAAGAACTCGAGGCCATGGTCCAGGATTACTACAGACTGAGGGGCTGGGACGAGAACGGGATCCCCGGGGAATTTAAGATTTAAGCTGTAATATTGCAGAAAGAAGAGGAAATTCTCAACCCTGTTGCAGCAATCTTCAATGTTAAATCTTAAATCTCATTGCGGCAATCTTCAATCTTAACTCTTAAAATCTTAAATATAAACAGGAGGCAAGCATGACTGCCTACACGGCACTCCAGGAACGACGGGCAAAAAG
>CAZUMF010000237.1:0-7270 GCA_964621385.1 uncultured Desulfohalobiaceae bacterium | reverse complement strand
GGATACCCTCCTCGGTTTTGGGTCAAAACCGGAAAGACGGTAAAATGGTAGTGAATTACAATTTCGAGTGGGACCCCATAAAGGCCCTCGAGAACCTGGACAAGCATGGTGTGGCTTTTGACGAAGGGGCGACGATATTCAAAGACTCAAACGCACTTTCCATATTTGATCCAGACCACAGCGAAATCGAAGACCGATGGATAACTATGGGTATCTCAGAGAAGGGAAGATTGCTGATTGTGAACCATACTTTCCGTGAAGAGAGTGAAGAAGAAATAACGATCAGAATTATTTCAAGCCGAAAGGCTACGAAAAAAGAACCCAAAAATTACGGTGGTTAAGCATGAGAAAAGAATACGATTTTTCGAAAGGCGAAAGAGGCAAGTTTTATCGTGCAAACATGAAACTGAACATTCCCATCTATCTCGATGAGGAGGTTTCAACCTTTGTGGATCAGATCGCTTCCAAGAAAGGCCTTGATCGATCTTCAGTTGTGAACGACTTGCTCAGGGGTAACATAAAAATCGCTGAGACAATGGAATAAATCGACCTTGGCGCCCAAGTCATTTGAGCAGACGCCTAAAAGCATGTCGGATTGAGGAACTTAAGCTTTGTTGAAAGTCATCAGGAACATGCTGAATTAATGCATATCAAACAGGCCGGCAAGGAGCGGGCCGGTTATGGGGAGCAGTTGCTGCAGCGGCTTTCCTCTGATCTGGGTACAAAGACAGGAGCACCTTCAGTTCGGTGCTGTTTCATGAGGCAAGTGATTTCATCCAGGCAAAAACGACTGAAACTGCATGTATACTCCAGGAACCGATTGCTGCTTACAACCCCCATTTCGGGTATGAAATGGCTGACCTAAACTCTGAAAACAGACTTCTTTGGTATTGTTTTCACGAAATATGAATAGGTTGCGTAGGTCCGGCCCTGGGCCTCGGGCCCACTAACAGATCAGAGCATTGGCAAAACCGCCCCATGTCTATGAGATCGAGCTCCGGGAACGTATGGTTCGGGTGTAAGAAGAGCTCAAGTACCAGCTGGTATCTGCTAAATCAGAATGAATTGCAAACACAACATTTTCAGAGGTAATGCAATGGCTAACTTGCTTTATTTATTCATACCTATATTCGTATTGTTCTGGAATACAGCTTTGGCTCTTAATAGTATGAGCTGGAACTCTATATCTTCACCAACTTCTGTCCCTTTGTACGATGTAACTTATGGAAATGGTAACTATGTTGCAGTTGGCAAATCGATTTTAAAATCTGAAGATGGTAACAACTGGGCTGTAGCGAGTAACAGCTCGACTACCCTTAAAACTGTCAATTTTTCCGATGGCAAATTCCTGACCGCCGGAAAAAGAAAGTTTACAGATACGAAACTAATCTGTAGCTATTCGGGAGGTGGAGCTGATTTCGCGCAACGATACTTTACCTATACTTACTCATCACTTGATGGTGAGACATTTCAAGAAGCAGAGATCGGTACAGATATTTTTGTCAGCTACTATAGTCATGACAATTCGAATCAGATCCATTTTTATGACCTCATTTTTGTTAATGACGCCTTTTATGCTGTGGGTAAAATTTTAAAGCACGGATTTAACGAGAATTGCTACTGGGACTATAATCCGATGTTACCAGGTGGTGGGGAGTGGAAATGTGATCAAAACTGTTCAAATGAGGACGTACCCGGTGTGATCCGCTCAGCTGATGGTCTGGACTGGGAAATTGTTCTCAAGGCAGAATCAATCTTAACAGGAATTGCAACTGGCCCGGAGAAAATCGTTGCAGTCGGAGACAAAGGAAGTATCTACACCTCAGCCAACGGAACCGACTGGACGCCCCGGTCTTCAGGGACATCCGCTGATCTTACTGGCGTAACATATGGAAATAGTACCTATGCAGCCGTTGGGGTAAATGGCACGATCCTCACCTCTCCCGATGGTCTGAACTGGACCAAACAGATCTCAGGATCGACTTTTCCTCTTCATGAAATCACCTATGGCGATTCAACATTTGTGATTGTGGGAGGATACGGCACCATTCTCACCTCACCTAGTGGGACTAACTGGACTTCTCACCTTAGCGGCATCTCTGATTGTCTTTTTGGGATAACCTACGGCAATAATACATTTGTCGCAGTCGGAAACAATTCAATAATACTCCAGTCTTCACCTGTAAATAATAACAATGAGATAACCGCGAACATATATAAAAACTGGAACCTTCTTTCCCTGCCGGTGATTCCAGCTTCGACTTCGCCGCAGCAAGTATTTGGAGAACAATGGGATAAGGTGGTTTCTATTTGGAAATGGGGGGACTCCAACTGGCAGGTAGCGTTGCCCTCCCTGAGTCAAGAAGAGGCTGAGGCTTACAGAGCTTCCAAAGGATATGAGGCCCTTGAAGAAATTACGAGCTGCGATGGGTTCTGGGTCAACTCCGGCAATCAGTTTCAACTACTGCTTAAAGGCGATGTTCCGGTGAATACCTTCCCCAACCTGACCTCCGGCTGGAATCTGGTGGGACTTTGCGGAAACAGCACCAAGACTGTGGATCAGATCGTTGAAGCCATTGATTTAGATATCCAGTCCATCTGGAAATGGCCGGAAGGGGATGGCAGTTGGAAGGTCTGTTTACCGGGTGAGAATGACAACGGCACGAGCTATGCCCAGAACAAAGGGTTTGGACTCATGGAACAGATCGGGCCGGGTCAAGGGTTCTGGGTGAATTGTCAGTAGCCGAAAATGTGAGCAAAAGGCAGGGCTTCGGCCCTGCCCTAATCTATCATCCTGATTGCACTCTCCGGCTATCCCTCTGGCATAGTCCACGCCCCTGAGGGTGGAGCATACCAAAACTATTCCGGGATCTCCGGGGCAAGACACAAAGCCTGCCCCGGGTATCTCTTACCGGTAAAGAAGAGCCAGGGACAGTTTAAAGCATTGATCAAGCTGGCCGGTCCACCATGCCGCCGACAGGGCCGATCTCCGACGTCCGACGTCTGACATCCGACCTCCGACATCCGATCTCTGACCTCCGACCTTTGACATCCGACGTCCGACCTCTGACGTCTGATTACCTGCGCTGGTCGTCCTTGAATAGCTTGTAGTTGATGGAATCCACCAGGGCCTGCCAGCTGGCTTCCACAATATTTTCCGAAACGCCCACCGTGACCCAGCGATCATGCTGATCCCCGGATTCGATCAAGACCCTGACCCTGGAAGCCGTGCCGGGGCAGAGATTTTGATTGGGGGTCAAAACCCGCACCTTGAAGTCCATGAGGGTCATTTCTTTGAGACTGGGATAAAAGATCTCCAGGCCTTTGCGCAGGGCGTTGTCCAGGGCGTTGACCGGGCCGTCACCGGTTGCAGCCGTGTGCTCGATTTCCCCGCCGACCTGAATCATCACCGTGGCCTCAGAAAAGGGGGTATTCTCCTCCGTGGTCTTGGCATCCGTGACTCTGAACCCGAGAAGGGTGTAGTATTTTTTCCCTCTGCCTATGGCCTGGTTCAGAAGGAGTTCGAAGGAGGCTTCCGCAACCGCGTATTCATAGCCGATGCTTTCCAGTTCCTTGACCTTGGCCAGGACATCCTTGACCGCAGGGTCGGTTTTTTCCAGGGGGATGCCGAACTGTTTGGCCTTGAACAGGATATTGCTTTGGCCGGAAAGATCGGAGAGGAGAACCCGCCGTTTGTTGCCCACACTTTCCGGGGGGATATGTTCATAGGTCAGGGGATTGCGCCTCACGGCGCTGACGTGGATGCCGCCCTTGTGCGCAAAGGCGGGTTTCCCGACAAAAGGCTGGCGGATAAACGGTCGGATATTGGCAACCTCAGAAATATACAGGGCGGTATTCCGCAATTTTTTGAGGTGGCCCTCCGGCAGGCATTGGCAGTGCATTTTCAGCTCGAGGGCCGGGATGATGGAGCTGAGATTGGCATTCCCGCAACGTTCCCCATACCCGTTGATGGTTCCCTGGACCTGCCTGACCCCGCAGTTCACGGCCTGCAGGGAGTTGGCCACAGCCAGTTCACAGTCGTTGTGCACATGGATTCCCAGTTTCTGGCGGGGGTGCGCCTCCTGCACGGCCTGGATGATTTCCTGGAGTTCCGTGGTCAAGGTCCCGCCGTTGGTGTCACAGAGGACAACAACATCGGCTCCCGCCTGGATGGCCCTGTCCAGGCAGGCCATAGCATAGGCCTGATCAGCCTTAAAGCCGTCGAAGAAATGCTCGGCATCAAAAAAGAGTTCCGGGATATGCGGGCGGATATAGGCCAGGGAGTCCTGAATGAGCTCCAGATTGCGCTCCTTGGAGATGCGCAGAGCTTCCTTGACGTGAATATCCCAGGTTTTGCCGAAGAGGGTGATGGCCTGGGGATCGGCGAGAAGCGCCTGTTTGAAGCTCAGATCGTTTTCCGGCGATGTCTTGGGGGTATGAGTGCTGCCAAAGGCCGCAATTTTGGAATGTTTGAGCCAGTAATTTCTGATTTCCTGAAAATACTGACTGTCCGTGGGATTGGAGCCCGGCCAGCCGCCTTCGATATAGGTCACTCCCAGATCGTCAAGTTTTTGGGTCAGCCTGACTTTATCCGCCGTGGTAAAATGGATTTCTTCGGACTGGGTGCCGTCACGTAAGGTTGTATCGTAAATCTGGATACGTGTGTTCATGGAGTGCTCGTCAGGCAATGCACAGTGTGCTGCTGGTTACAGGCTTTTGGCTGCGAAAAGGGCATTACATGCTGAAGCCGGTTGACTCGGGTTCTTTTTCCAGGCCGAAGGCTTCGTGCAGGGTGCGAACCGCCAGTTCCGTGTATTTGTCCTCGATGAGACAGGATATTTTGATCTCAGAGGTACTGATGATGAGAATATTGATGTCTTCAGCCTGGAGGGCCTTGAAGGCAATGGCCGCCACTCCGGAATGATTGCGCATCCCCACCCCGATCACCGAGACCTTGCTCACATTTGGATCCGTATACACGCCTCTGGCCCCGAGATCCGTCTGGATGTTTTCAATGAGCCGTTTGCTCCGCTCGAGGTCCCCCCTGGAAACCGTGAAGGTGATGTCGGTGCGGCCTTCCCGGCTGGGATTCTGCACGATCATGTCCACCACGATGCCGGCCGTGGCCATTGGTTCAAAGACCGAGGCCGCGATTCCGGGTTCATCAAAGACGTCCACCAGGGTAATCCGGGCCTGATTCTTGTCATAGGCCACTCCCGAGACTAAGACCGATTCCATTGTCACATCCTCCTGGACAAGCAGTGTCCCGGGCTCATTGTTGAACGTCGAACGAACATGGACCGGGACGTTGTATTTTTGGGCGAACTCCACTGAACGGATCTGAAGGACCTTGGCCCCCATGCTGGCCATTTCCAGCATTTCATCATAGGCGATTCTGGCGAGTTTTCTGGCCTGGGGACAGATGTTCGGATCAGTGGTGTAGACACCGTCCACATCAGTGTAGATTTCACAGACCTTGGCCTGCAGGGCCGCAGCCAGGGCCACTGCAGAGGTGTCGGAACCGCCCCGGCCCAGGGTGGTCAGGTTCTGATTGATGTCACACCCCTGAAAACCGGCAACCACCAGGACGTCGTGTTTCTTGAGATGCTCCCGGAGCGTTTGCTGGTCAATGTCCAGTATCCTGGCCGTTCCGAATGACGGATCGGTATGGATCGGTATCTGAAAGCCGAGCAGGGATCTGGCCCGGATACGATTGGACTGGAGGAGCATGGCGAACAGACTGGCGGAGACCTGCTCACCCGTGGTCAAAAGAACGTCCATTTCCGCAGGAGGGGGGCTGGAGGACCACTCTTGGGCCAGAGCGATCAAGCGATCCGTTTCTCCGGCCATGGCCGAAAGGACCACCACAAGCTTTGATCCCTGCTCCAGAGACCGTTTGACTTTGGCCATGACCGTGTGCATGCAGTCCAGGTTCGCAACTGACGAACCGCCGAATTTCTGGACGACAATGTCCATTGAAAACCCCGTATTCCCTAGTGCATGTATTCAAAAATACAGTGACATATTTCCAATTTCTTTCCCTGTCCCTGTTTCAAAGTCGCATAGTGGGCTTCAAGCGGAGCCACCTTGAAACGTCAGGTCTGGTCGCTGCTGCACCACCTGCAGCGGCAGCACTCCCGGAGACGGGTCAGTATCTGTTCTGCAGAGGCCCCACAGGCCCTGATAACGGCCCGGCGTGCAGAGCCCTGATAGTCCAAGCCAATAAGCAGATAGTGCTCGGGATACGCCGCCTCTGGAAGATGTTCAGACCATTCCATGAGGATTTGGCGTTCCGGCAGGCCCAGGTATTCCTCCACCGCTTCCTCGTGCTCCCCGGCCTGGATGCGATACAGATCGAGGTGGATGATTTCCGGAGACGTGGGATAGATATTGGCCAGGTTAAAGCTCGGACTGTTGACTTCGGCCTGATCACCTCCAGGATAGTGCCCGACCAGTCCCCGAACCAAAGTTGTCTTACCAGATCCCAGCGGACCGTGAAAAAGCACCGCGCACGGACCGTATTGTTGGAGAATGCCGGCCAGCAGGGAGCCCAGCTCCAGGGTCCGGTTTTCATCTGGCAGGTGGAGCTGCATACTCAACAGGCGTCTTTCGATTCAAACGATCAGGTTTTGGGCAGCAGTGTTTTCAGGACGTCTTCTTTGCCCACAATCCCCACGAGCTTTTCGTCGCTGACCACCGGAATGGTATGGAAATTTTTGTTGACCATCAAATCCGCCAATTCTTCAATATCCTGCTCAGGTGCGATGCAGGTCGGCTTGGGAGTCATGCCCTGCGAGACCTCGGTGGCTGATATCTTCTGGACTTCTTTTTCCATCTGATGCATGGACTGGAGGGGGATCAGTCCGTCGAACAGGGTGAACACCGTGGGCAGCGGGAGTTGTTTTTGCTGGGATATCAGATCGCTCTGACAAATGATGCCAACCACTTTTTTCTCTTCATCCAGGACCGGAAGGCCGTTGATGTGATTTTGTAAAAGCAGGGCCGCAGCTTCCGTGATTTTGGTCTCGGGTTGAACGCTGATCACGTCCGTGGTCATGATTTCGGAAACACGCATGATGTTCTTGCTCCATATCCCAATGGAGGGTAAGAACCTCCATTGGGATATTTTTTGCCTCGTTTTGGGGTTTCAGCCTATGCCCGGAGGGATGTCTGGCCTCCGGCTCGTAGAGCCTACGCCTCGGAGAGTTTCAGGTTTCAGCCCTGCCTCTGGCAGGCCTGACACATAATTATTTGATATTTAAGTTAATAT
>CAZUMF010000236.1:0-7323 GCA_964621385.1 uncultured Desulfohalobiaceae bacterium | reverse complement strand
AAAACATTCACCAGGTGCTGGAGGCCGGAGCCGGACGGGTGGCCATGGTCAGCGGCATCACCAAGGCCAGGGATATTGCGGAGCGGGTCAGGGAGCTGAGGCGCCTGATCAAAGAGTTCAGGCTTGCAAAGTAAAAAAGGTCCGACCCGGAGCCCATTGTTCTCGCAGCGCCTCTTTCTCTGTTCCGTCAGTATACTTGACGGATAAGCAAGCCAGGGTCATACTTATTTCATGAATGAAGAAATGAAACAAAAGATCGACAAGGTCCTGGACCGGGTCAAGGACCCGGAGAGCGATCTTCCCCTCTCCAGCCTGGGCGTGATCGAACGGGTCCGCTTCAACGAAGCCGGGCAGGAACTCTACATCTTCGCCAACTTCATGGCCCATCGACCGGGATGCCTGGCCTGCGCCGGGGTGGCCGCCGCAGTGGTCGAAGGCATCAAGCGCAGTCTTCTGGCCGAATTCCGGAAAGAGTTTCCCGAATTACACATCATGTACGTCTGAGTGTTATACTGAATCGGATGTGAACCGCCCGGCAGGCGAGGACTTTGCTCAAGGAGGCAGCCATGGAGGAAAACCAGTTTCAGGCCCTTGTCGTCGAGTACAAGGACGGCCGGTTCATCCGAACCGTAGCCACTAAGTCGATAGACGACCTCCCTGAGGGCGGTCTGCTGGTCCGGGTTAGGTATTCGTCCCTCAACTATAAGGACGCCCTCTCGGCCAGCGGCAACAAAGGAGTGACCAGGCACTACCCGCACACGCCCGGGATCGATGCCGCCGGGAGCGTGGTCTCCTCGGATTCTGACCGGTTCAATCCCGGGGACCCCGTGATCGTCACCAGCTTTGATCTGGGCATGAACACCCCGGGCGGGTTCGGCCAGTACATCCGGGTGCCCTCAAAGTGGGCCATTCCCCTGCCGGAAAACTTGAGCCTGAAAGAGGCCATGGTCATTGGCACGGCCGGCCTGACCGCAGGCATGTCCGTGCTGCGGCTCACGGACCGGGTCGGAGCAAAAGACGGCCGGATCGTGGTTTCCGGGGCCAGCGGCGGGGTCGGTTCGCAGGCCGTATCGATCCTGGCCAAAATGGGTTATCGGGTCTCGGCCCTGTCCGGCAAGGAGCAAAAATATCTGAAAAGCCTCGGGGCCGGGGAGGTCATTTCCCGCCAGGAGTTTGAGCAAAGGGACAAGCGGCCCCTGCTCAAAGTTAGGTTTGCCGGGGGCATTGACTGCGTGGGCGGGCCGATCCTGGAGAACATCCTCAAATCCGTCAATTACATGGGGGTCGTGACCTGCTGCGGCAACGCGGCCTCCGCGGAGCTGAACCTGACGGTCTATCCTTTTATCCTGCGAGGCATCTCATTAATCGGCATCGACTCCCAGAATTATCCCCTGCCTGAACGGGAGGCGGTCTGGCGGAAACTGGCCGGGGAGTGGAAACCAAAACAGCTGCTCGAGTCCTATGATGAGATCACTCTGCCGGAGTTGAGCGGGCGAATCGATCAGATGCTGGCCGGGGAGTCCAGGGGCAGGACGGTGGTCAGGCTCTAGTCGGTGATCGGTGGTCGGTAGACAGTGGACAGTGGACGGTTGTCGGACGTCGGAGGTCGAGAGCAGGAAGAGGTAGGGGGAAGATCAGTAACTCGGTGGATCAGTAAATCAGTGAGTCGGTAGCATATGAGAAAAGGGCATGGGGTTGAAAAAGGAAGTTGATTCTATGAGACGACCCTCCCCTGTCCCTTCCCTGTTCAGGGAGGGGAGCTTGAGTATAGCATACTCGCATATATATCCCGTGAGGGATGGCAAATTTGAGCTTTGCGGTATGCTCTTGTTCAAGCACGCTTGAGGAGTGTGAATAAGAGCTACCCCGCAAAGCTGAATTCTTCACTTGGCGTCCTTGGCGCCTTGAGCAGGGCGGGCGGTAAGATGTGCTTCAGTCTGCAGATCGCCTGCCTCGCTCTCTCTCAGCCCTGAACGGAGGCTTGGGGTAGAGCGGCTCGGCGGTCCGGGCTTCGAGGGGCCAGACAATCTCCCGCTTTCCATTCTGCCATTGAATCTCCAGCATGGAGTGACCTTCCTGCAGACCGAAGGCATTGATATCCCAAATTCCGTAAAAGGACATGAATCTGAGTTCGCCCAGGGCGGCCCTGACCCGGTCAGGATCCAGGGAGCCGGCCCGCTCCACGCCAAGGACGTAGGCCAGGACCTGGGCCCCGGCCTCCGCAGCGTGGTAGCCGGGTTTTGACGTCACAGCAGCCGCCTTTTGGAAGAGCTCTACAAATTTCTCCTTTGACGGACCAAACCACTCGATGTCTTCCTTCCGGGCCTGTTCAGCAGTGTAGTGCGCGTCGAGCTCCCACTGCGAAGGCCCCATGATCCCTTGGGCCAGGGGACCAAGATCCTCGTGGAAATCCGGCAGGGTGGCCGAGGCGATGATGGAAATGACCCCGGGCCTCAGGTCGAGTTCGGCCAGGTGCCGGCAGAGGAGAACTCCGTCCCTGTAGTGCCCGCCGCCCAGGATGAGATCGGGCTGCAGCTCCTGCAAGGGCTTGACCAGGGGCAACAGACTCCGGCACCCGGAGGGGTAGATTTTATTGTAGACGATTTTCATGCCCAGGGCCTGGGCCTTCTGCACGGTGCCGGCCCTGACCCGCCGGGCGAAATCCGAGTCTTCATGGATCAGGGCGATGTCCGTTGCTGATGGATCCAGTCCGTGCAACATTTCCAGTACATTGTGATGGTACAGGCTGGCCGGGCCGATGGTCTGCACTGTGTACTTGAATCCGAAATGAAACATGGCGTCGTCTGCACCGCCGTGGACCATGTAGAGTATACCCCGGCTCTCGGCCTGGGGCAGGCCACGCCAGCTGAGTTCTGAGCTGTAGGGGGCGAAGATGACCTCGGCCTTGTGCCTGGATATGAGCTGGTCCATGATGCGGGAGACCTGCTCTTTTTCCGAACGGCAGTCTCGATAAAGGTAATCGAGTTTCATCTTCTTGCCCTTGATCTCGACTCCTCCGTACTCCTCGTTGATCCACTGTATGCAGGCCTTGATCCCGGCATGCGCCTGAAAGCCCGAGGCGGCGAACCGTCCGCTCAGGCAGGCCGGATGTCCGATGGTGATGAACTCTTCTGCCCGGGAAGGCAAGGGTGCCAGGATAGTGGCCAGGAAGAGGACAAGGATGCACCTGCTGCAAACGCTATGAACCGTGATCATAATCGCCTCCTTACCCGGTTTTCACCTGTCGTGCAGAAATTCAGTACGCCAGTTGAAAACCGGATACCAATTTACATAATTTTATGGCAGAAGATTTTTTCTTGTCAATCACTTTCACAGATTGAGAATAGGGAATTCCGGAAATGTTGCTTTGCCTGAATGACTTCGAGTTTCTTCATGTGGTACGTTTGGCATTTTTCTAAATATAATGTATATAGATACTTATGAGAGGAAATTGCAAAAAAACCAAATAGAAGGCTTCGACAACCAGGACTTTCGAATACCGAAAACCTCAATTTATGACGAGCGGAAGTATTATGAAGACCATCAATCCTGAGTGGATAAGACAGATCCAGTCCGCGGACAACCCCTATTTCGACCTGCAGCAGATGGCCATCCTGGATCTGGGCTGGGGGACCGCCCGCCTGGAAATCAGCCTGGACCAAAGGCACCTGCAGCCCTTCGGCGTGGTGCATGGCGGGGTCTGCGCCTCGCTCCTGGATGCGGCCGGATTCTGGGCCGTGTTTTCCAAAGTCGACCCGGAAGAGGGCATGACCACCATCGAGCTGAAGATCAACTACCTGTCACCGGTTGTGGGCGGGCGGCTCATCGGGCTGGGCAGCTGCATCAAGCTCGGCCGCAGCCTGGGCCTGGGCGAGGCCAGAATCGAAAATGAAGACGGCCGCCTCCTGGCCCACGGCACGACCACGGTCATGGTCCAGCCCGGGATGAAACTCCCCGAGCCAATCAGACAGGTTCCCAAGTATCTGGATTAATATTTTTTATTTTTCAGCTCCTGTGGGCGGAAGAATAAAAAACGGCTGGCTGATCATTTCCTCAAAAAAAATGGTTGACACGGATTCTCTAAGCTGATACCTGATACTTCAGGCTTCAGGCTTCAGGCTTCAGGTATTAGGTGTTAGGCTTCAATAACCTGTAACAGAACAGGAGGATTCTATGACGCCGGCACCTGTGCCACCTGGATACCCTCTCTGGTCTTCGGCATCCCGGGGGACTCGGTCACGGCCATCGTTATCGGAGTCCTGTTTCTCAAGGGCTTGCAGCCCGGACCTGCGGTGTTTCTGGAAAACGCCCCCCTGGTTTACTCCATATTCGTCTCCTTATTCATCGCCAACATCGTGCTCCTGCCCATGGGCTACCTGGCCATTAAAATTTCCAAGCAGATGCTCCGTGTTCCCACGGATGTCATCATGCCGCTGGTGCTTTTGTTCTGCATCGTGGGAAGTTTCGTCATCAAAAATTCTCTGATGGGGGTTATCGTAATCATTGGCACCGGGATTGTGTCTTTTTTCATGCAGGAAAACGGTTTCCCGGTGGCGCCCATGATCATGGGCGAGCTTCTGGAGGAGAACTTCATGCAGGCCATGATCGCCGCGGATGGAAACCTGCTGGCCTTTTTCAGCCGGTCCATTGCCGCGGCCCTGGGGGCGGCGACCATTCTGATTTGGCTGTACCCGGTGCTGCGGGCGATTTTGCATAAAATCCAGGGCCAAGGACAGGGCGCTGCCGGAACCGAGGGGACCGGATGCCAGGTCTAGCTGTGCTTTTAAAGATGAAACTGAAATCTTTGTATAGGATATTTTTTGAACCGACCGCTGCCTGTCGTGCGCTTACATCATGAGACCAAGACGGAGCGGGCCCAGTCTGCAGGCTATGGCGCTGCATCTCCAACTTCAAGCTGTTCACAAAAGGTCCTGAAAATGCCCATTACCAACGCTACCGGTCAGATCGACATCACCAATATCAACGAGAAGATCTACAATCTGATCAAATCACGCATCACCCGCTTCGAATACCCCCCCGGCAGCCAGATAAACGTCCGGCAGCTGCAGGAGGAGCTCGGGGTAAGCAACAGCCCCATCAAGGCGGCCCTGTCCCGGCTTGCCGGTGAGGACCTGGTGGAAATCACCTCGCGCAAGGGAACCTTTGTCAAGGATATCTCAAAGGAGGATCTTGAAGAAATCGAGGAGGTCCGGGAGAAGTTGGAACTCGGCGCGGCGGAGATCGTGGCGGAGAGAATAAGCGACGAACAACTCAAGGTTCTGCAGGAGAAATATGAGGCCACCCTCATTCCGGACAACCGGTTCGAGTACAGCGATTTTATGCAAAAAGACGGTGAATTCCATCTGGAAATAATCAAACTGACCCGCAACCGGAAGCTCGTGGATATCTACAAGCAGTTGAACTCACATGTCCAGATCGTCCGCTTTCAAAAGGCCCGCAGCCGGAAAAAGCCGCTGCCCTGGACCAACCAGGATCACCTTGAAATCTTAAATGCTCTGAAGAGCCGGGATGCCGAGCGGACCAGAAAGGCGATACGCGAACACCGGACCAAGGCCCGGGAGGCTTTTCTGGCAGACAGTGATCCGGAACAAGAACAGCAGACAAAGGAGCAGATATGAACTGGCCCATCGAACACTTCCATTATGCCGGGGCCAGGCTGGAAATCGACGGCCGGTTGGTCCTGGATAACGGAAACTGTCTGATTTAAAAATAAAAACTATGTCGCCTTCAAGCAAGAATATACTCACACGCCCCCGTTGGACCAAGGTCCGGGCCCTGTACAAATCGATGGGCTACAGCGACCGGGATCTGGATCAGCCTTTGATAGGCATCGCCAATTCCTGGAACCGGATCACTTCCGGGCACTACAACCTCCGTTTGCTTGCGGAGTACGTCTCCCAGGGCATTTTACAGGCCGGGGGCACGCCGGTAGAATTCGGGGTTATCGCAGCCTGCGACGGCATCGCCAGCGGCCATGAGGGGGGTCGCTACATCCTGCCTTCCAGGGAACTCATCGCCAGCAGCGTGGAGACCATGGCCCGGGCCCACCGTCTGGACGGCCTGGTCCTGCTCGGTTCCTGCGACAAAGTGGTCCCGGGCATGCTCATGGGTGCGGCCCGGCTGGACATTCCGGCCATCATGCTGGTGGGCGGACCGGCCGAGGGGGGCTGCGAATTCGACGGACGTCCCTCGGACACCACTTCCATCGCCGAGGCCCTGGGTATGCTCAAGGCCGGCCGCATCGACCAGGAGACCTACGACCAACTGGAAGATTCCGTCATGCCGAGCTGCGGTTCCTGCTCTTTTCTGGGAACGGCCAACTCCATGGCCTGCGCGGCTGAAGCCATGGGCCTATCCCTGCCTGGTTCGGCGGTCATACCGGCGACCCATGCCGATCGGCTCCGGGCGGCCCAGGCCTCGGGACGGCAGATCGTGACCTTGGTCGAAAAGCAGATCAGAGCCAGGCAGATCATCAATCGTCAGGGACTGGATAACGCGCTTCGGCTGACGGCGGCCATCGGCGGGTCCACCAACGTCATCCTGCATCTCCAGGCCATCGGCTGGGAGGCTGAGGCCGGGGTGAGCATGGACGACTTCGCCAGACTCTGTTTGTCCACCCCCCATCTCGTGAAGATCAATCCGGCAGCTACGGCCAATCTCGCGGATTTCCACGCTGCCGGAGGTGTGCCGGCGGTCATGCATGAGCTCATGCCTCTGCTCCATGAAGAGGCCCTGACCGTGACCGGACAGTCCATTGCCCAGAACCTGCTCGGGATGCCCCTGGTCCGGAATCCCCTTGTCAGATCCCTGAGCGATCCCTGGAGCAGGACCGGTGGGTTGGCGATCTTAAACGGCAACCTGGCCCCGCAGAGCGCGGTGACCAAGCCAGGGGCCGTGCATCCTGACATGTACCGTTTTGAAGGATCGGCCCGCTGCTTCGATTCTGAAGAGGAGGCCAACGAGGCGATTCTGGACGGGCGAATTCAAGAGGGCGATGTGGTGGTCATCCGTTATGAAGGACCAAAGGGCGGGCCGGGCATGCGGGAAATGGCCACTGCCATGAAGCTTCTCTACGGCCGGGGACTGGCCCTGAAGACGGCAGTGATCACAGATGGGCGGTTCTCCGGCACCAACAACGGCTGCTTCGTGGGACACATCTCCCCGGAAGCCGCCGAAGGTGGACCCATCGCCCTGGTCAGGGACGGGGACCGCATTCTGGTGGATATCAACCGGCAATCCATCCAGGTGGTCCTTGATGACGAGGAACTGGAGCGGAGGCGGGCCCAGGGGGGGCGGCCCCCG
>CAZUMF010000235.1:4755-7447 GCA_964621385.1 uncultured Desulfohalobiaceae bacterium | reverse complement strand
GAGCCTTTACCTTTGCTTGTCATTCTGAACGAGTCTTCGAGTGAAGAATCCCTTTATCTTCGGCAGGCTTGCCTTTTTGAAAACAAATGAAGTTTCATATGAGGGGGCAGGGGTCAAGAGGCGGGAGACAGGGGTCGTACTGACTCCAGTTGCCTGACTCCTCATATGAAACTTGATTTTTCTTTCCCCGTCACCCCGGCGGAGGCCGGGGTCCAGCTTTTTCAGTCTGGATTACGGCTTCCGGATCGTGGTCCGGGATGATGTTCTTTTACCGGAATGACGGAGGGGGTGACCAAAAGTTTCAGCATTGATCAAACTGGCAGTTGAAGAATTCACCACCTGCGAAAAGCATGATCGAATAATATTTTATTTCAAGTAGTTATATGTCAGAACTGCCAGATGCAGGGCTGACTCCTGATTTACATACTTCGCGGACCAAAGCATTCTTATTGAAAACACTGGAAGGTGGAATGGCAAAGAAGCAAAGGAAAAAGAAAACACAGGCCAAACCCAATAATGCAGCAGGAGCGCAGACACCGACTCCGGAAGCAGCCCCTGCTGAAACTCAGAATTCTCGAATCTGGCAGCTGCTGGTGGTCTTTCTAATCGCTTATACCGCTTGTGTCGGCCTGCGCCTCTTGGAATTTCCCTACTGGCAGGCAGATCACCTGAAAATCCAGGGCGAGCATCTCATGGCCACCCATGACGCCTATGTCTGGCTGGCTGGTGCTGAAGAGATCAACCGCAAGACA
The DNA here is from genome assembly GCA_964621385.1 of uncultured Desulfohalobiaceae bacterium. GTDB lineage: Bacteria > Desulfobacterota > Desulfovibrionia > Desulfovibrionales > Desulfothermaceae > JAABTT01. The sequence continues at coordinate 6,695 of CAZUMF010000235.1, read as the reverse complement.
GGGACGGCTCTGAGTCAACTGCTTGGATTCTTTCAAAGCCTCACCAATTTCAAGATGGGCAGCATCGGTTTCTGGCTGCCGGTCATTATGGGGCCTCTGGTCGTTCTTCCCATTGTCTTGCTGGGATGGCGCGAGAAACAGATAGAGGCAGGGATCGCAGCCGGGATCATGGCCGGCGGCTGTCTCGGGTTTCTCCTGCGGACCAGGTTCGGATTTTTGGACACCGATGTCTTGGCTCTTTTTTTTCCAGTCGCCATTGCCTGTGGACTTATCCTCTGGCTCGGATCCGTGTGCCGTAAGACCTGGAGGCCTATCCCGTCTTACAATCCCCTTACAGACGAGTCCCCCAAGCTCATCTCTTTCCTGGTCGGAGCCATGGCTATCGGACTTCTGGTTCAGGGGTATGACTGGTTTTACGGCAAGATACATATTGCTTTCGGTCTGATTGGCCTGGCTATCGTGATCGGACTTTTGCTTAGTCCCAAGCTGAAACTTCCCCAGGTCATCCTCGGGTTCAGCGTACTCATCGCCACTGGCTTCGGCGGCTGGCCCGGCCTGGTTCTGGGGCTGGTTGTTCTCGGACTGACCCTGCTTCAACCAACGCGCTCGGTGCAGTGGCTCATTGTCGGCCTGATCGCTGGGTTAGCCGTTCTCCTCTCTGGTGGAGAGTTGTACAATCTCTTTTCAGGAACTCTAAGTAAACTCTTTACCTATGCGAAAATCTCGACCTCTGAGATTACAGAAAATGCAACCCTGAAGCTGCCATCCATTGCCCAGAGCGTCCGAGAGGCTCAGAACGTAAACTGGGAAACCATGGCCACCAGAACAGCTGGAAGCTGGTGGCTCTTTTGGCCCGGTTTGGCCGGATTCGCCTATCTCGTTTATCGTAGACCAGCATATCTAGTCTGGCTTCCTTTGCTCATCCTGGGCATTGGCAGCGTCAAGCTCGGCAACCGCTTTTCCATGTTCGGCGGGGCGGTTATAGGGGTCGGACTGGCCTTTGGTTTAAACCGGCTTTTACTGGATCTCAACCAACCCAGGCTCAGACGCTGGCTGTTGCAGATTGTACTCTGTTTGTTGGTTATCTGGCCTTTGTGGAATGTAGCCAAAAATTTGAGACCGGCTCCGATCTTACCGCGAGTGTATGCCAAGACTTTATCGGATCTCAAAACCAAAACACCAGAAAATGCCCAACTCTGGCAGTGGTGGGATTACGGCTACGCCGGGCAGTACTACGCCCACAGGCGGACCTTTGGAGACGGGGGGGATCATGCCGGCGAGGTCTTGTATCCTTTAGCCAGGGTCCACAGCTCTCACTCTCCCCTCCAGGCTCATCAACTGATCAAGCTTGTGGCTTCCACCCAGCAGGAAGCACTCGAAGAACTGCAGGCCAACAGCACCCGATCGAATTCCAAGGCCAAGGCCCTGCGTTATCCCGGGGATCCAGTGCAAAAACTCAGAGAGATGGGTCCTGAAAAAGCCCAAGCCTTTGTCCAATCTCTGGCCGTTGAACAAAAAGACTGGACCAACGATCTGCCTCCACAGTACCTGACCTTTTCCTGGGAGAATCTGCGCCTGGCCTACTGGATCAGCTACTACGGCAACTGGAATTTGGTTACGGGCACGGCCAGCCCTGGAAATATCCAACGGATCAAAGGGGAGATCAGTTTCAAACTCGAAGAGGGCAAGCTGGTCACCGCCAACAGAGAGATACCCTTGAAGGAAATGGACATCGTAACGAAAAAGGGGACCGGACACTACGGATTTCAAAATAAAAACGGGTTCTATGCTGTCTTGAACAAGCTCTCCAAGGAGCTCTATCTCATGGACGCAACCATTTACAAATCCCTCATGGTCCAGATGCTGCTCAAAAGTCCTCAAAATTTCGAAGAACATTTCGAGCTGGTAGTAAATCGGTTTCCGTGGAATAGGGTGTATCG
>CAZUMF010000235.1:2258-4655 GCA_964621385.1 uncultured Desulfohalobiaceae bacterium | reverse complement strand
ATTAAAGGCAAAATTTAAGAGCCGGCCATAGTCCATAGATTAATCCACAGATTCGCAGATTAGTCCGCAGATTTCGCAGATTATTATAATATCATTTACGCAAATTAAAGGCAAAAATAAACAAATTAGAATTGTTTAACATATGGGATGATGGATTCAAGGACGTATAAGATTATCGGGGCGGCTATGGAGGTTCACCGTGAATTGGGATGCGGTTTTTTGGAAGCTGTTTATCAAGAGGCATTAGAAAGAGAATTTGTCATTCAAGGAGTTCCCTATCAATCTCAGCCGATCCTTGACATTTTTTATAAGGATGAACCCTTGAAGAAAAAGTACAAGCCTGATTTTCTCTGTTATGATTCGATTGTTGTCGAGATCAAGGCACTTTCAGAGCTCACCGGCACTGATAAGGCCCAGTTGATCAATTACTTGAAATCATCCAAAATAGAGCTCGGACTGCTGCTCAACTTTGGCGCCATGTCCTTGGAATATCAAAGATTCATCTCCACTAACAGCAATAGTTAATCTCTAACGTAGTGTTTGGACAAAAACTCACTGATCTCCTTTGTTGCTGTAACATTTATCTGTGTAATCTCTCTTTCCCATCTGTGAAATCTGCGGAGGTAATCTGTGGAATTCCTCTTTCCCATCTGCGAAATCTGCGGATGCAATCTGTGTAATTCCTCTTTCCCATCTGTGAAATCTGCGGATGCAATCTGTGTAATTCCTCTTTCCCATCTGTGAAATCTGCGGATGCAATCTGTGTAATTCCTAATTCCCATCTGTGAAATCTGTGGAGGTAATCTGTGGAATGACCTGGCCCTCTTATGCCCCTGATGAGATCGAAGCCGTGCAGCGGGTGCTTGCCTCCGGAAAAGTCAACTACTGGACCGGAAACGAGTGCCGGCTCTTTGAGCAGGAATTTGCCAACGCCATGGGCTGCCGCTATGGCGTGGCCCTGGCCAACGGAAGTTTGGCCCTGGAGCTGGCCCTCTTAGCCCTTGGAATCGGCCCTGGCGACGAGGTCGTGGTTACGCCCCGGACTTTTCTGGCCTCTGCGAGCAGCATTATCCTGCGCGGAGCCCGGCCGGTGTTTGCCGATGTCGATTCCGAAAGCGAAAACATTCACGCTGAGTCCATCCAGGAAGTGCTCACCGAGCGGACCCGGGCCATCATATGCGTTCACCTTCACGGTTGGCCCTGCGATATGGATCCCATCCTGGAATTGGCCCGCCGACACGGCCTCTGGGTCATAGAGGACTGCGCCCAAGCCCACGGAGCCATGTACAAAGGCACGCCAGTCGGCGGTCTCGGACACGTTGCCGCCTGGTCCTTCTGCCAGGACAAGGTCATGTCTACCGGAGGCGAAGGGGGCATGCTGACAACCAGCGACCGGGACATCTGGAACCGGGCCTGGAGCTACAAGGACCACGGCAAGTCCTACGCAAAGGTCTATCAGTACGACCATCCACCCGGGTTCCGCTGGGTCCACGACTCCTTTGGCAGCAACTGGCGCATGACGGAAATGCAGGCCGCCATCGGCCGGGTGCAATTGGGAAAGCTTAAAAACTGGTCAAACAAACGCCGCTCACATGCCGCTACATTGACCAAGCACTTCCAAAAGATCCCTGCCCTCAGAGTCCCGGTTCCCCCCAACGAAGCCCGACATGCCCGCTATAAGTACTCCTGTTTCCTGCGAACTGATCGCTTGAAAATCGGCTGGGATCGGGATACAGTTCTGCAGGCGATCACAGTCGAGGGAGTGTCCTGCTTCAGCGGCATCTGCCCCGAGGTCTACCTGGAAAAAGCATTTGCCAACACCGATTTCCAACCACCTTCCAGGCTACCTGTTGCCAAAACGCTCGGCGAAACCAGCCTCATGTTCATGGTGCACCCCACCCTCAGCCAGGAAGACATCCAGGCGGTCTGCCGGGCCATGGACTCAGTCATGGCCCGGGCCTCATTATGACGGCTTCAGCTGTATGCCGAAATTTTTCTTTTTCGGGTTCAGGACTGATGTTACAAAGTGGGGTCGGGACATTGACATTCTTGTCCTTTCCAACACAATCGCCCTTGAGGGCAAACTCATTATCCAAAAAGCCTTTCGCCTTATGAATATGTATGACTTGGAAAAACCAGGCATAATCAGGGATCGAATCAACCGGAGACGAAAGTTTCAGCTTGAACTTCATCTGTGAAATCTGCGGACTGTAATCTATGGACTAATTTGCGCAATCTCCATTAATCATCTGCGTAATCTGTGGACTGTAATCTATGGACTAATTTGCGCAATCTCCATTAATCATCTGCGTAATCTGTGGACTGTAATCTGTGGACTAATCTGCGCAATCTCCATTAATCATCTGCGTAATCTGTGGACTGTAATCTGTGGACTAA
>CAZUMF010000235.1:0-2158 GCA_964621385.1 uncultured Desulfohalobiaceae bacterium | reverse complement strand
GACATGCTTGCCCAATTCCGAAATAAAAATCTCTACCTGATGCTGGCAGCTGATCTGGCCCTATTTGCCCTGGCCCTGGTTCTGGCCTATCTGCTCCGCTTCGATTTTCAACCTGATCTCAGATACTGGTCTCAAATCCCCTATGTGCTGGCTCTGGCCCTGCCCATCAAGCTGTTCACCTTCTACTTCTTCAGGCTCTATCAGGGAATGTGGCGCTATACCGATCTGCTGGACTTCTGGAGGCTCTTTCAGGCAGTGCTTGTTTCCTCTTTGATTCTGGTGGCCATCATCCTCTACCGCCACCGCTTCGAAGGTTTCCCCCGTTCAGTGTTTTTCATAGACGCCGTACTGACCTTTTGTCTCTGCGGCGGTCTCCGAGTGCTGATCAGAACTAACTACAGGTCCAGGGAGAACCTGAACATCAATTTCTTCCTGCCCTGGAAACAGCTCAAGAAAAAGCGAAAAGAACAGACCAACGTCCTGATCATCGGGGCCGGTGATGCCGGGGAGAAAATTCTCAGAGAAATCATCGAAAACCCGGGGCTGACATACATGATCGTCGGCTTTTTAGACGACGATCCGCACAAACAAGGCAGGACTGTTCACGGCACCCCGATCCTCGGGACCACCGACGAGATCCAGGCCACGGTCAAGGGGTTGTCCGTGGAACTGGTCTTTATCGCCATCCCCACAGCCAGCGGCAAGCAGATGAAAAAAATCGTGCACGGCTGTGAACAGGCCAGGGTCAATTTCAAGACCCTGCCCGGGCTAGGCGAGATCATGGACGGCAAAGTCAGCGTCAACACCCTCCGGGACGTGAACTACGAAGATCTCCTAGGCCGGGAGCCGGTCAACTTGAATACAGAGAGCATCAGCGGATACCTCCAGGGCAAGACTGTCCTGGTCTCCGGAGCCGGAGGATCCATCGGCTCGGAGCTCTGCCGTCAAATCATGGCCTTTGCCCCGACAAAACTCGTCCTGGTGGATGCCTCTGAACTGAACCTCTTTTCCATTCAGTCTGAACTCGAACAGCGTGCCGACCCGGGGCAATGCTCCGCCGTTCTGGGCAGGATTCAGGACAGACGGCTCATGCAGGAGGTCTTTGCCGATAACAGACCCCAGGTCGTCTTCCATGCCGCGGCCTACAAACATGTGCCCATGCTGGAAGAAAACCCATCCCAGGCGGTAACCAACAACATCCAGGGCAGTCTGATCCTGATGCAGACAGCCAAGCGGTTTGCAACAAAACGCTTCGTGGTTGTCTCCACCGACAAGGCGGTCAGCCCGACCAACGTCATGGGGGCCAGCAAGCGCATCACAGAACTCCTGATGCACGGTCTCAACCAGGGCAACACGAAATTCATGGCGGTTCGCTTCGGCAACGTGGTCGGATCTTCTGGTTCGGTCATTCCGGTCTTCAAAGAGCAGATAGCCCGGGGCGGTCCGGTCCGGGTCACCCATCCGGAAATCACAAGATACTTCATGACCATCACCGAGGCCTGTCAATTGATCCTTCAAGCCGGGGCTATCGGCCGGGGCGGGGAAATTTTCATTCTGGACATGGGGACATCCGTGAAAATAGCCGACATGGCAAGGGACTTGATCCGACTCATGGGCCAGGAACCGGACGAAGACATCGAGATTGTTTACACCGGCCTGAGGCCGGGAGAAAAACTCTATGAAGAGCTGCATTCCCCGGATGAAAATCTGATCAGGACCGGACATGAGAAAATCATGGCCATCAGGCCTGACAGCCACACCGTTCAGCCCTCAGGCCTTGACCGCGATCTGCTGTTCAAAAAACTCGAGGAGCTTTTTGAAATCAGCGCTGAGCCGCAAAAACAGGGAATCCGAGACAAGCTCCGGGAGATCGTCCCGGAATACAAGCCTCTGCCTCCCAACTCCTGACCCCTGCCTCCTGACCCCTGCTTCCTGCTTCACCTCCCATCTAGACCGGCGATGTTCTCTAAAATTTTTCCCTGTATCTCCTGAAGCTTATCCGCCTCCTCTTGCCTCACTCCCTGAAACACCTCGGCACAAAAATCTTCCACCACCGCATTCACCGGCCTCTCGATCTCCCTGCCCTTTTCTGACAAATAGAGATAGGCCCGCCGCTTATCCTGAGGATCCCTCTGCCGCCTGACCAACCCTTTCTTGA
>CAZUMF010000234.1:0-7550 GCA_964621385.1 uncultured Desulfohalobiaceae bacterium | reverse complement strand
CAATCCTTGACAAGAGGCTCTTCTGAAAGATTGCTTCGCTTCGCTCGCAATGACGGGCGTTGATCAATGCTTGGAACTGTGACTCCATTCGTCTGAAGTTTCATACGAGTTTGCGGATTTTGCCTTTCCAGACACCCGACACCCCTCCGGGGCGTAGGCCCCTCCGGGCCGGAGGCTGAAACCAGAAACCAAAAGAGTGCCCATTTTTAAAAACATTCCAGATATAGTTCATTATTTTAGAGTGTTAAGGTTCAACAGTGTAATGTCGATACGAGGTCTGAGTTTTGGACGAGGGAACCATATCAAAAACCGCTTGCGTGAAATGGTGAACAGCCTGCATTTGCGCAGCAAACCGGACGAAGTCGACCATTGATTCCCGAATTCCTCAAATCCAATCCCAGACTGGCCCTGTACGCCTTTTTCGCAGTGGCCGCATCCGGCTTCGGCCAGACCTTTTTCGTCTCGGTCATGGGCGGGGCCTTCCGGGAGGCCTTTGCTCTGTCCCATACCGCCTACGGCAGTCTCTACAGCGCAGGCACCCTGGTCAGCGCCGGGCTCCTGCTGCGCTTCGGCGGCCTGGCCGACAAGTGGTCCCTGCCCAGGGTGACCGCCCTGGCCCTGGGCATCCTGGCCGGCGGCTGCCTGCTCATCAGCACCGCTCCGAGCTTTCTGTTCTTAGGACTCGGATTCGTGTGCATCCGCTTCGGCGGGCAGGGACTCATGGCCCATCTGGGCGTCACCACCGCAGCCCGCTACTTTTCCCGACATCGGGGCAAGGCAGTGGCTCTGGCCGGCTTCGGCTTTCCCCTGGCTGAGGCCTGTCTGCCCGCTGGCGCCGTGTTCATTATGGAAGGGATGGGCTGGCGCTGGGCCTGGCTGGCCGGTCTGGCGGTTCTCCTGCTGGGCGTCTTCCCGCTCCTGGCCTTTTTGTCCCGCAAGACCCCGGCCCCGCAGCATGACGCCCGCATGACAGGCACTGAATCAACCGCCAGTTTCACCCGGAGCCAGGTCCTCAGGGACCCGGGGTTCTACCTTATCCTGCCCGCCACGCTCAGCACCCCCTTTGTGATGACCGCCCTGTTCTTTCATCAAGTGGCCATCGCCGAGCTTCAGGGCTGGTCGCTGCAGCTCCTGGCCAGGGCTTTTTCCGGCTACGCCTTGGGCCACCTCATGGCTTTGTTTCTGGCCGGTCCCGTGGTGGACCGTCTGGGGGCAGGCCGGACCCTGCCCCTGGCCCTGTCGCCTCTGATCGCCGGGCTTGTGCTTCTTGCCCTGGCCAAAGGCCCCTGGGTGGCCCTGGTCTATCTCCTGCTGCTGGGTATCGACCAGGGATTTGCCGCCACCGCGGGCGGAGCGGTCTGGGCCGAACGCTACGGCGTGGTCCATCTCGGAGCCATCCGGGCCATGACCCAGGCGATCATGGTGGTTTCAACCGCCATCGCCCCGGTTCTGCTCGGCTTATTTCTGGATCTGGGCCTGGGGGCCACCGGGCTGGGCCTGAGCCTGGCCGCGGGTGTGCTTGCCGCCTCGTGCTTTGCCTGGTTGGCTCTGAACATGAGGCAAGCATGAGGGAGTGAATTGTTACAATGCAACCCGTCTTATGGAGGGACGCTATGAATGGAAAAAGCTTTATGATGGGATGCCTGCTCACAGCGGGCCTGTTCCTGATGCTGGGGTTTTCCTCAGATGGTACACCCTGTCCCAAATTTCAAGTCCACGGAGACCAGGGCGTGTTCTGCATCCTCAACACCCAGAACGGGGACTACACCATGGTCCTGCCCAGCGGGGATCCCCTTGGAAGCATTCGAAACTTTGCAGAGGAGCGGCAAAGCAGCGGCCCGTCCGCTCCAGAAAGCCCTGACGCCCCAGAAGAGCCGAACTGAAGGCAGCGGGAGGACCGGAGCCCGCAACCCAAAGGTCCTGGACTCCTTCGAAATTGGAAATTGGCAAGAAAATCTTCTTTCTTCAATGCTTCCGCAGCAATAGTCAATCTTCACTCTTCAATCTTCAATTCAAAAGCCGGTCCATGATGCCCCAGATCCGGTCCAGCCAGTCCAGATGCTCCGGTTTCATGAGACAGGACCGCAGGCAGGTCGCGCTGTCCGCATCAAAGGTCACAGCAGGCCAGTAGGGTTGGAGCAGCTCGCGGGGCAGTTCCACCAGGGCCAGATGCAGTTCTTCTTCGGCCGCCCGCTCAAAAAACAGTTGCGAGCGCCTGGAAATGGCACTGGCCGTGGTCCCGGACGGGGCCCAGATCAAAATGTCCAGCTCCGGATTGATCGCGGTCAGGAATCGCGGATCCGCTTGAAGCCGGCCATAGAGCTGCACCGCGGCCTCACGTCCCTTGGCCAGTCCTTTGGCAAAGGCCCCGCCCCTGTCCAGGGGGAGGTGCTCCATGGTCGCCCAGAGGGCCACGGCCGAAGCCCCGGCCCTGGAGCACTCCAGGCTGATTTCACCGAGATGGAGCTCGGAAGAGCTGAAATAGGTATAGGGCGAATCGTGCTTGTAGATGGCCCCCACCGAAGGGTCCTGAAACAGGACACAGCCGCAGCCGTAAGGCTGCAGCCCGTGCTTATGGGGATCGATGACGATGGAATCCACCCGGTCCAGACAGTCAAAGGCCTGCCGGGTCTCTGGCCGCAGGGTGTCCACCAGCCTGAAATAGCCGCCATAGGCGCAGTCTGCATGGACCCGGAAGCCATGCTGCTCCTGCAGCTTGAGGATCTCCGGGAGCGGATCCACGGCGCCCAGGCCGGTCGTGCCCAGGGTGGCCACCACGGTTCCAACGGGCTCTTGCTCGAGGAGGGCTTCCAGGGCCCCCATATCCATCCTGCCCTGCGCATCCGCCGCAACCGGCACAAAATCCAACTGGAGCACGTCGGAAATCCTGGCATGGGTATAATGGGCCTGGCTCGAGGCCGCGATGGCCGCCCCCGGACGGAGCCGGCCGGCCACCCACAAGGCCTCCATGTTGGCCATGGTTCCCCCGCCGCAGAGGTGGCCGAGATGCTGGGGCCAGTCGAATATGGACGCGATTTTTGCCACGGCTTCCTTTTCCAAGGCCGAACTGGCCCGTCCCCCATCCAGGGCGTGATTGTTGGGATTGATCCACATGGACAGGGCGTAGGCCAGCCTGGCCACAGGATGGGGCGGCTTGAGCATCTGCCCGGCATAGAGGGGATGCTGATAGGGATAGTTGTCGCCCATGCGCTCAGCCACCAAGTTCAAAACCTGCTTGATCTCCTCGAGATCCAGGTCCTGCTGATCATGGGGCAAATGGGCAAAGGCGGCGTTCAGGGCGTCCACGGCTTCGGGAAGTAGGCTGAGGCTTTCTCGTTCCAGGGTCATAGAGGCTCCTTGATGAATTTCATTGCAACAATCGCGCTTTCACGGCCAATGCCTCAGCAGCCTGAAAAAGCTGGATGTCGGAGGTGACGAGTTCCAATCCTTGGACAGAGGCGAGGGCCAAAAGGAGCGCATCAAGCGTTCTGAGCGGAACACTGAACAGTCCGATCCACCCGCGGGCCAATTTCCAGTGATGATGTTCCATTGCAAGCCACGTGTAGAGCCCGGAATCGATATGGGCGGTCAACTGGGCCACAATCCGATTGCCGACAGCCTTTTCAATCTCCTGTGTTCGGACTTTCCGGGCAACAGCCGAGAAGAATTCGACTTCGGTGAGGGTACTGATGGCTGGTCTTGGGTGTTGCCTCAGGTAGCTTTGAACCGAATCACTCAAGGCCTCTGGACTGTAATAGGCCACCAGGACACTCGTATCGATATAGACCATCAAAACCGTTCCTCATTCCGATTGTCCAGGACTGCCTGACCCAAGCTTTTCCCTTGCCGGATAATTGAATTTCGAAAATCACTCAAATCCGGAAGCCTTTTCAGGTCATTGTCAAGGGGAACAAGCCGTGCCACCTTTTTCCCCCGCCTCACGATCATGATTTCCTCACCATTCAAGGTCTTATCCAGCAATGTGCTGATATTCGCCCGGGCTTCCTTGACGTTGACTTCCATAAGGATACTCCTTTGGCCATAGAGATGGCCTCGCGCAATAGGTGTACATCATTTTAGAAAAAGTACTTTTTTATGTCAAGGGCGTACTTCAGACTTCGAACCGACATTACGGCTTTGAACCTTAACATTGTAAAATGATTAGAAATATTTGAAATGTTGTTAAAATTGGACATTCTTTTGGTTTCTGGTGTCAGGTTTCTGGTGTCAGGAAAAGAAAGATAAAGCTATATCAGCCTTTTAAACTCTGACACCCGACACCTGAAACCTCAAAAAGAGTCAAGAAATATTCTAAAATGTCCAAAAAATCCTCCAAATTTACGCGTCATGTGAAGAGCTCTGTACTTATACCAGAAGCTGGTAAAAATTGCGCTTTTGTCTCTGCCATACGTATCGAAAAGAAGAAGCAAGCTTTCCAGGAATCACGGCATTCAGCCAAGCCTGCTTCGTCACTCAAAACAGCAAGACCCTGACCGGCGCGAATCCAGTCAGGGTCCTGATGTTTGAAAACGGCAGCCCGAGTCGAGAGGTCGACACGGCAATATACCTGCCAAAGATTTTATGCCGTTTTGCACTGAAGAGGCAGTGCCGAGTGCTTGGTCACTCCCTTTACAGCGGTTAGGGATTGTGGGGTCCCACCGCAATGTCCCAAAATGGCATTAGAGCTCGAGCCAGGAGTCGGAATACAAGGACTTGCCCATGAGCACCCGGGTGGTTTTGACATAGTCGCCCAGTTCCTTGGACAGGGAATTCAGGTCCGGTTCGTCTCCATCCATGGTCTTGTTGATAACATCCACAATTTCCGGGCGCTGCCCTTTGGCGATGGCGGTCATGGTCTCATCCAGGGGATCGGTGATGATGGACTGCATTCCGTATTTCTCCAACATCACGGCATAGGTCTGATTCAAAATGGGCCGGAGGTGGTCCGGGGCGCCGTTGGAAACATTGGACAGACCGCAGGTGGAGCGCACTCCTGGAGACATGTCCGGAAGCATCTCATAAAAGGCGATCAGCTTCATGGCATGCTCCTGCTGGACATTGACCGGGGTGACGATGCCGTCCACCCAGATCTTCTCATTGGGAATGCCGGCCTCGTTGGCCACGGACATGAGCTCCACCCAGAGCATGGCCCGTTCGTTTTCATCCCGGGGCAGGCCTTCCGGCCCCCACATCAGGGCCACAAAATCCGCATTGTATTCCGCGGCCATAGGAATCATTTTTTCGTAGCGCTCCGGGCGGCACATGATGGAATTGATGATCGGCGTCTGTTTGCAGACCTTAAGCCCGGCTTCGATGGCCTCGATATTCGAGGTGTCCAGCAGCAGGGGCAGATCGCAGACCTCCTGGACCGTTTCCACCACCCAGGGCATGAGCTCCACACCATCTTTTTTAGCCGGACCCAGGTTGATATCGATATAATCCATGCCCTTTTCCACCTGCCGTTTGGCCTCTTCCTGGATCGGTCCGGGATCTTTTTCTTTAAACGCCCGTTTGATCTTGGTCATCATGACATTCAGGCTTTCTCCAAAACAGAGCATTGTCATAAGCGTCCCCTTTGTTTGAATTTCGGGTTTGGAGTTTGCTCTTACCTCGATTTGAGAAAAGCCGGGATATGGGCCGCTTCGCGCGGACCCACCGTGACTTTCCACTCCGGGAGTTCTTCTTCGATTTCCCCGACAATGGCCGCTGCGTATCCAGGAATGATGAGCTCCTTGTTTTTGACTTTGTCCGCGATACCGCACTTCTTGACAAACATGCCCACATCATCTCCGGCAAACTTGCCCGCGGCCCAGGCGGTCAACACAGACAATCCTTCAGCGTCCTTGATGAGCAGCCAGGTGGGCACCTTGCTCCCCTCAATTTCACCGGCCACGATGAAATAGGTCAGAGCAAAATTGGTGGTGACCATGATCGGAGAGTTCTCGTCCGGTTTGCCGATCTCGTAGATACCCTCGGTCACGGTCATGGGCCGCTGCGGGTCAGTGTAAATGTTCAAGCGCTCCAGGAGGAGGGGAAAGAGCAACTCCGTCGTGAAGTCGGAAAAAACAAGGATTGATCCGTATTTGGCCACCAGCATGCCGCCGATGAGTCCTTCCATGTCCAGGTTGGAGGCCATTTCACAGGGAAAGGCAATGGTCGGGAAGCCCACGGACTTGTTTTTGGCCCGGAGGGCGGCCCGGCGCATGCCCACCTGATCCTCAAAGCACTGCTTGATTTCTCTGGCGCCGCTGTCCAGGACCAGATCCTTGACCCCCATGCCGGTCAATGTGTCAGAGAGTTCCATGACTTCATCTACTGAAGTCCCTTTGACCGCCAGGGGCACCTCGTTGTCCTTGGCCAGCCGGCCATAGTCGTCCACCGTGTCCTTGGTGGCCGCATAGACCAGGGGACGCTTGAATTTGCACGCCTCCAAGCCGGCCTCCATCACGGCCTTGTCCTGGCTCATGAGCACCAGATTGAACTCCGAGGTCTCGGCAATGAGCTTGGCGGTTTTGGCAAAGGCCTCCGCGTCCTGGTTCACATCTTTGACCGCCAGGAGTTCCGGCCGCAGATTGAATCCGACCCGGTCGTACTGAAAGGCATTGAACACAGTTAATTTGTTCTTGAGGTCTTCTTCAGCGATGTCGGAATTGATCACCGCGGCAAAAGCCGGCTGATTGAAAAAGGTCTTTTCATGGCGGTATTCAACCGTCTCGCCGCCTACAGTCCGCTCCCGGACCCCTTTCCCGATCTTCACCGGTCGGATCGGCGGGGCCGAAGCCTCGGACAGCTTTTCCCTGGCTTCATCCGAGACGTACGGACAGCTGTCCAGTTCCGCCTTGCCGGCCGCCAGGTTCATGGCAAAGGCCAGGCAGGTGGCTGCACCGCATTCCTTGCAGTTGGTCTGGGGCAGCATCTTGAAGATTTGAATTCCTGTAAGTCCCATATTTCACTCCTTGTCTTTATAGTGCCACGTCAAAAATGGAAGTGAAGAGCCGGCTCTTCAACTGCCTCTTCACTCCTCACTTTTGACTCTTCACTCAATCAGCCGCCCATGATCGGGTCCATATCCAGAGCCGGGTGCTTTTTCTTTTTCAGAAACTCCATGACCTCGGCTTCGGTGGTGCCCACGGTCTCGTCCGCGATGCGCTCCAGAAGATCCGGCACCCCGAGTTCCTGGGCCCGGGCGTCGACCCGCTCCTTGATCTCGTCCTTGAGCATCTTGGGCATCCAGACCATGCGCAACAGGCCGCCTTCTTCCTTGTCCTTGGGCCCGTCACCCCGGATGAACTTGCGCTGGGTGATGTTGAACTTGGAATGACCCACAAAACCCGGGGTGGAGGCGCCGCCGCCGATGGTCCCGGCCAGGGTGGTGAAGGTCATGCCGCAGGGGGTCTCGCCCTGATAATCCCGGTTCACGGTCATCACCCCGTTGCAGGAGGGCAGGACCGCGGCCACACATTCGCAGCAGCCGCAGGTGGTCATGGGGTCATACACAATGGAGTAGAAGTTGTAATGATCGATGCCGCCCTTGGAGGCGTTGTAGATGA
>CAZUMF010000233.1:0-7568 GCA_964621385.1 uncultured Desulfohalobiaceae bacterium | reverse complement strand
GGCCTGGAACGGATGAAATCCACCTACCGCAAATCCAGTCTGCAGCACCGCCAGAGAATGCAACAGATCCTGACCACCATCAACCCTCTGATTCCGCCGATCGGGGCCAGTCCCTGCATCCCCGTCAAGAAAGGTCAGACAATCAATCTCTTGAAACAGAAGGAGCTGGCCGGCATCAAGACGTTTTTTGCCGGCTTTATGAACGTGCCCGACAACGTCGGCTTAAGCCAGGAACAGAACGCCACCAACAGCGAACTGCAATCTGTCTTTGGGACAGCCCAGCCCAGCCAGGCCGCCCCGACCCACATTCCCACCAACGGGGGCATGCAGTACACCCGGCAAAGGCTTGGGGTCTGCCGGCAATTCATCATCGACAACCACCGCAGCCCGGGCTGGCTCGGGAAAAACAGACTACCCAAAGACGGCGTGGATGCCACCAAAGCCCTGTATCAGGCCCTGGGCGAAGATGAGGCCATGCTGTTTCTGGTCTCCCAACTCGTGAACCAGGGCGGCATCGAAGCCCTGATCAGTGAGGTTCTGGGCTACCGCAACCCGGACACCGAGCGATATGCTACCTATGACTGGCTCTTGTCCACTTCGAACTATAAGATCCTTCCCACCGACCTGCTCGAACATCCGATATACATCACTGTACACACAAACACGGTGGAGATCACCGCGATCCAGAAGTTCAAATGCCAGTCCCCGGCTGCGTTTCTGACCTGCAACATCGCTGACGACCCAAACGATACAGGCAAAATACAACCTTGCTCCGGAACCCAGCTCAAGCTGCCCAAATTTGAAGTCACCTTCACCCTGTCCTGCCGGCGCAGCCAGAACAGCATCTCCTGGTCCTTTGATACGGCCGAGATCCGCACTTGATGAAAGAAACCGTGCTTGAAAATCTCTGGAATGTAACAGACCTGAGGAGAAAAGCATGATCAGGGTATTTGTCTGAAATTACGGAGGATTCTGGAAGAGCCTTGTGGGCAGCACCTACAATGTGGGGCACGCTGCCGTGGGCATCGACACCAATACAGCCAACAAGAGCATCTATCTGAGCTGGTGGCCGAGCGGAGAGGACCGGAAAAGAGGCACCATCGGAAACAATTCCCTGGCCGATCCCCTTCTGGACGTCCTCCAGGACCTGAGAGAGGAAGGCTCGAAAAAACGCAAGCGCCGGAAAGGAGTGTCAGCGCATTCCAGCACAGACAAGGAGTCAACCTTATGGGACGCTTAGACAGCCTGGGCATGGATTTTTAAGACTTGTACGTTTTGGAACGTGGAGATCTGATCTATGGCTTGTCAGGCAAACGCGATGTCTATCGGAATCATTATCATCAAATACAGCCGGCGGGGATTTTTTTCCCGTCAAGGCAAACGGACCAAAAAAGCGCTGCCCCATCTCAGGCGGCTTGCTCAGCAAAATATAGGTGATTCCCTGCTCAAAGCCCTCCATTGGTATCTGGACATTGAGCCGAACAACAGGTTGGTTTTGGGAAAGAATCTCTCGGATCGGCTTTCCAGAACCGGCCGATTGAGTACCCTGCTGGAAAAGGAATGCATGTCCTGGCGCTTCAACCTGAGGCAATGAGGCAGTTGTCTATATACACGATGAATAACATAACGGCCTTATTGAATATTGTTCTAAATATCAAACAATTATATGTCAGCCCTGTCAAAGGCAGGGCTGACAAGGAGTTAACATGGGACTGCCCTGGGACGAGGCCAATGTGCCCAGAAATCTGAAAGTCATTGCTTCCCTGCGCTCAGGGGACAAACTCAGCGTCCTCAAGAAAGGGGCCAATCCAACCCATTTTTCGAACCTTGGCAAAGGGGGGCGGGGGCTCCGGGAGGTTTTCGACCGGCAGCAAGGGGGCTTCTGGGCCGGCAAACGCGGCCTGGAGCGCTCCAGAAAGGGTGAGACCCTGCTGGAGGACAAGCAGTACCTCATCCCCCTGGTCTCCATCTTCCAGGCCGCGGTCCGAATGTGGCACCAGGGGCAGGGGGTGCAGCCTTTGGACATCGCCAATGCCTTCCGCGGCCTGGAACGGATGAAATCCACCTACCGCAAATCCAGTCTGCAGCACCGCCAGAAAATGCATCAAATCCTGAGCACCATCAATCCCCTGATTCCTCGGGTCGGGGCCAGCCGCTGCATCCCGGTCAAGAAAGGTCAGACAATCAATCTCTTGAAACAGAAGGAACTGGCCGGCATGAAAAACTTTTTTGCCGGCTTTCTGAACTCGCCCGATAACGCCGGCTTCAGCCAGGAACAAGAAGGCACCGTGGGGCAATTGCGCTCGATCTTCGGAACAGACCAGCAAAGCCAAGCCTCACCAACCCGCATCCCCACCAACGGGGGCATCCAGTACACCCGGCAGAAGCTCGGGGTCTGCCGGCAATTCATCATGGACAATCATCGCAATCCCGGCTGGCTCGGGAAAAACAGACTGCCCCCCGACGGGGTGGCTTCCACCAAAACCCTGTATCAGGCCCTGAGCGAGGATGAGGCCATGCTGTTCCTCGTCTCCCAACTCGTGAACCAGGCCGGCATCGAAGCCCTGATCAGTGATGTTCTGACCTATCGCACCCCGGAAACCAAGCGGTATCAAAAATTCGACTGGCTCTTGTCTGCCTCGAACGTCAAAATTCTCCCCATCGCCTGGCACGAACATCAGATATATATCACTGTCCACAAACACACGGTGGAGATCACCTCGATCATGAACATCGACTGCCAGTCCCCGGCTGCATTTCAGGCCTGCAATATTGCCAAAGACCCGACTGAGAACACGACCCCTGTCCAACCCTTTTCCGGGACTCGACTCAAGTTACCCAAATTTGAAGCCGCCTTCACCCTGTCCTGCCGGCGCAGCCAGAACAGCATCTCCTGGTCCTTTGATACGGCCGAGATCCGCACCTGATGGAGGCGCTATGCTTTTCCCTGTGACCGTCAAAGCCCAGGACCTGTTCAGCCATGTTCACCACCTGATCCTGAAAGAGGGCAAGATGGTCTCCAAGGCTGAATTTTCAAAAGTTCGCACCCAAACCAGCAAGGTGCACATCCAGAGTCAATTCAGTAAAAAGAAGAAAGTCAAAAACTTTTTCCGGCGCAACAAGACAAAAACCAGCACTGCAGTCATCGGCGTCACTGCGGCCATTGTCACCACAGCCACAGGAGCCAACCTGGTGGCAATTCCTCTTTTCTTCGCCGGATACGGACTGAAAAAAGGCCTGACCCACCTCTCACGCCGAAAAAAATACAAATTCGTCAAGGCCTTTTTACTGACAGCCAAAACCCACGGCAATTATCAGGATCTCGTCAATGAATTGACGAGCGAAAATATTGATCAGCAGAAAGCCCTGACCACCCTGCGGCACTGGTTCACCCACCGCAGGGGACGTGACATCAGCACCTATGTGGACCGCATCCGGGATTTACGGGGTTACTACGAGCGATTCAAAGGCTGTTATCACTCCAAGATGCCGAAAGAACCCCGAAAATGCGACCATGTCGTGGAAACCCTCCAATGGATGTACTGCTATGCCAACATGCTGGATGGTATCGCGGAAATGACTGCGATCTTCACCGGGTGTTACCTCTATGTGCTCAACGAATTCAATATCATGCAGCAGGATTTCAGCAAGAAATCCCCAGTCATTCTGAACAAGCTTCTCCAGCATTTGTACCTGGGTTCCCATCAAACCTGCGGAAACATCTGCTACAGCTCCGGAGGGACTGGGAAAAAACATTTTAAAGGTCCAAAAAGCACCATTGCCTTGGAGCGACTCTTGCAGGATGCCGCCCATTCAAAGGATCTTTTTGGATCCGGGTCCAGAGATCGGCTGGGCTGGGTTTGGAAAGCTCTGGGATTGAAAGACCTGAAATCTTCTAGACCCACTCCCGCAAAACCGCTTCAAGAATCATTCACTGAAGAGCTGAAAGGCGTGATCTTCGACCCCCAGGACCCTCTTTCGTCACACATGGTCCAATCCCTGACAGGCAATCTCGGGACCGGCTGGATCGCGGGCAAGAACAGCGGCGAGTCATTGGGATTCAGCGGAACTGAGGGAGGACTCAAATCAGGAATCCAAGGCGGCTTCTTTTCACTGGCTGGCGACACGAGTGCCCAGCTTGGCGCCAACGCCTTTGCCTTTGCCGGGGCCTTGGCCGGACCCTTGATGGAAGTGGGAAATTCAGTCCTAAACAAACACCAACTCAAACATTCAGATCCTTTGAGCATATACTCCCTCAGGCACCAAGAGGGACTCAAACGCCTGGATATCCTCCGGGCCAACCTCAAAAAAGGCCTCTTGGAATCCTGGGTGAAGACCTTTTTTCAATTTCAGAAAGCGCACAAGCAGTGCATGAATCTCTCAATCAGGCCCATCACAACCTGCGCTGACGCCTATCATCTGTCCCGATCCATGCTTCAAAGGCAAAAAGCCTTCACCGAATTTATGGGATCGCAGTCTTATGTCCAAGAGTTCTATACAGGCGTGGTCGGAAAAATTGCCAGGATGACCGCTCACTGGACTATGATGGCCCAACAGATGGCCGATCTGTCGGATACGTTCATGAGAAACCATCCGCAAGGCCATTGCCAAGGGACCTTTTGCTACAACCTCAGAGACGAAGACCATGAAGTGCTCGTCAAGTGCTCCCAGAAACCGCAGTGGATGGAATGCAAACACTGGCATGAAGACCTCAATTTCCTCAGCCAAAAACAGCTTGCAGAACTGCAGACATCATTCAAAAAGAACATGTAAGACAATCCCAGTTTGGAGAAAATCATGATCAGGGTATTTGTATGGAATTACGGTGGATTTTGGAAGAGTATCGCAGGTGGTACTTACAATGTGGGACACGCTGCCGTGGGCATCGACACCAGTACAGCCAATAAAAGCATCTATCTGAGCTGGTGGCCGGGTGGAGAGGACCGGAAAAAAGTCTCCATCGGGAATAACTCAGTGGCCGATCCCCATCTGGACGTCCTCCAGGACCTCAAGTCCGAGGGCACCAAAAAGCGAAAAGGCTCCAAAGCCTTTGCCGCCTTTATCAAGGCCGTGGGCAAGGCCTCCACCAAAGAAGGCCTCAGCCCGAACGAAAAACAGGTCATCTCAAGTGTCCACACCCTGCTCAACACTGGAGAGCTGCAGACCTTCGCCCAACAGCGCCGGCAAATGGCCGAAGAGGCCATGGACCAGCTCATGCTTGGAGCGCAAAATATGGATATTGACGTCTTCAACAGAAAATACACCGAGCAGGAGCGGCAGTACAACTATTATCACAAAATTGTGCAAAGCGGGGCCGAGGTTATCCTCCGCCCGCCGGATTCTACCTGCCAGATTCCGGTTCTCGGAGAAAGCCCGCTTGGCCTGGATGTCTGCAGGATCTTGCGCTGGTGGGAAGATTTTGCCTTTGGGGACCAGCGGAGTCGGTATATTTTTCTCGAGCAAAACTGTTCGGATATCGCAGCCCTGGCCCTGAAGAAATCCGGAGCAGTGCTCCTTTCAGGCGAAAACCCCACGCCGGCCATCTGGGACCCGGACAAGGTCAAGGATTTCGCCCAGAAGACCCTGGTGGGCTATGCCCGAAAAAAACAACACTTCGACACCTTCGTCAATCTCATGGTCAAAAACAAATATTCGTCCATGACGAGTCCGATCATGTCCTATAAGGCATGGAAAAACGCAAGCGCCGGAAAAAAATGGGCCCACCGCTACAAAGAACTCAAAGCCATCGATGGGTATCTGAAAAAATACCAGGCCATTCAAAACAATCAGGATATGTTGATGCTCGGCCCGAAAATCCTCTATCTCAGCATGATTATCGTCTTTTGCGGGGACATCCTCACCCAGCGGTCCCGTTCCACCCGAAAAGCGGCGATTCTGACCCTCGGGGCGCAGTGCTATTCCCGCTTGCAGCACCTTTTGATGCAGTACGCCAATGAAGCGGCCCGGGTGATCAGAGTCCATTATGCCCTGTTTTACGAGCCGTATGTCTGAAACCTCATCGCTGTTATCCCTCAGGCAGATATGGATTCTGAAATCGGGTCCGGCCCGATTTCAGAATGGGGCGTCGTCCATCTCGCTGGCCTCCGAGGGAAACAGCGGACCCAGATCCTGGGATGAGCTCTCCTGCTGACCGCCCCCAGACTGCTGCGAAGGGGCCTTGTTTTGGAACCCGGCTTCCACCTGCTCATAGGACTGATTTCCCGGTTGCCCGCCGCCCAAAAACACCACCCGCTGGGCCCTGATCTCGGTGGTGTAGCGGTCCTGCCCCTGCTTGTCCTGCCATTTCCGGGTCTGCAGGGACCCTTCCACCAGGACCAGCCGGCCTTTGCTCATATACTGGCACACGGTCTCCGCCTGCCGGTCCCAGACCACGATCCGATGCCATTCCGTCCGCTCCTGGCGATTGCCCTCCCGGTCATTGAACCCTTCATCGGTTGCCAGGCTGAAATTGGTTACCGGGGTGCCGCTCTGGGTGTATTTGAGCTCCGGGTCGACCCCGAGCCGTCCCACCAGGAAGACCTTATTGTACGTTCCGGCCATGCATGCCTCCTTATGGTGCAAGACAACAAAAAAAATGATCGCACTGTGTTTGACGCTTTTTTGACAAGTTCAGCACTCCAGTGTATGGAGTTCGGTGGTAACCGTCAAGTTTTCACCGAGGATTCAACCATCATGCATGACTTGCCCGACGGCCTGCTTGCCCGAGCCAGGGACCTGCTGCCCCAGGGCTCCTGTCCCGCGACCGGAGTCGTCCTGGGAACCGGTCTCGGCCACTGGGCCGCGGACCTGAGTCATCCCTCCCGGATCGCCTATGCCGATCTGCCGGGATTTCCCCGATCCACGGTGGAAAGCCATCAGGGTCACCTGATTCAGGGCTGGGTGGACCACCGGCCGGTTCTGGTCCTGCAGGGCCGATTTCACCTCTATGAAGGCTATTCCGCCGAAGAGGTGTGCCTGGGCGTCAGGCTGCTGGCCCGCCTGGGCATTGCCACCCTTGTGCTCACCAATGCCGCCGGCGCCCTCAATCCCCTTTTTCAGACCGGCGCGATCATGGTCATGGCGGACCAGATCAACCACACCGGGCACCAGCCTTTGACCGGACTCAATATCGAGCATTGGGGGCCTCGCTTTCCGGACATGAGCCAACCCTTTGATCCGGCCCTGCAGCACTTGGCCCTGCACACCGGCACCGCACTCGGACTGCGTCTGGAACGGGGCGTCTATATCGGGGTGCCGGGCCCTTGCCTGGAGACTCCGGCCGAGACCAGGGCCTTTAAGCGCTGGGGGGCCGACGCTGTGGGCATGTCCACGGTCCTGGAAGTCATCACCGCCAAACACATGGGCCTGAACATCCTCGGCCTGTCCTGCCTGACCAACAAAAATCTCCCGGACTGCATGGCCCCGACCTCGCTTCAGGAGGTCATCGCCCAGGCTGAAAAAACCGGGAAAGACCTCGGACGCCTCCTGACCGCCCTCATTCCACGGATGCATGGAAGCAACAGCCCTTTGCTGAATGAATAACCATCCAGCGTTACCGGGATATATCC
>CAZUMF010000232.1:0-7609 GCA_964621385.1 uncultured Desulfohalobiaceae bacterium | reverse complement strand
CGGAGCAACACATTTTCTTGTTTTCTGTGACAGAGATGAACCGATAAGTCACTAACGGCTAACCGCACAGGTCCGATTTTTTTCAATCAAGTCCAAGACCCTGTTCCGCTTGCGCCAGGCAACATCGATAGTCCTGCCGCTTATGATCAGGGTGGCGGCCCAGGTGGATTTGCCCGGGCGGTAATCAGTGATGGCTTCATCCGCTCCAAAGAAATCGGATATGAGCTGCAAAGGCCCGGCCTCGGCCATGATATGCTCGCCTTTGGTGCCGAGACCTTCCGGGCCGGCCTGAACATGCTCGTAGATTACGGCTTGATCCCAGCGTGCGTGCAAATCGCCCGGTGCCCCACTGAGGAAGATTGAGGCGAGTTCGTCGATCAGATTCACCCCGGTGGACCAGTAAACGGCTGTCGGCGTCTGGCTGGGGATTCGGGCGTCGATCTCCAGCAGCCTCAATCCCGAGGGCCCGGCAATGACTTCCACATCCATGATACCGGTCAGGGAAAGGGCGTTCGCGATCTGTTTTGAAATCGTTTTGAACTCCTCGACGAGCTGTCCGGAGAGCTCGCTCGGGGCCGTGACCCGGCAGCAGTCATGCTGTTCGTCCATTCCCAGATCCGTGACCGTCAGGGCCGTGCTGACTCCCTTCCAGCCCAAAACTTCAAGGGAATAGGAGGGTCCGGGTACATATTCCTGGAGAATCCAGTCCTGTTCGTGATGGTGCTGGAAAAAAATGTCGATATCCCGGGCAGTGGCCAGGATTTGCACATCTTTGCTGCCGCTGGCTGAAACCGGCTTGGCCAGCACCGGCAGCCCACAGGCGGGCCAGGACCGGGGACAGGGGAGATTGAGCTCGGCGAACAGGGTGTTGGAGACCTTTTTGGACGAACTCACGGCATAGGCGTCAAAGTCAAAAATGACCGGGATCTTCAATTGCGGCCCCCAGCGCGCTACGGCTCCCAGGGCTTGGTCATTCTCCAATGCCGGCAGGGCGCAATCCGCCTGACCCTGCAACTGCAGGAGCTGCTCCTCCCGGGTGACGTCGAGTTGCAGGAACGCGTCACAGAGTCCAGAGGCCGGACAGTCCGGGTTTTGGTCGATGAGCAGAACGTGCCAGCCGGCTTTCCGGGCCAGATAGGCGGCTTCAGTTCCCTGCAGGCCGCCTCCGATAATGGCCAGGGTTTTGCGGGACATGTCATCCTTGCGTGTGAAAAGCTGACACCGCCTGCCTGAAGGCTTCCGGAATCGGATGCGGCTTTTCTGTTTTCATATCCACCACCACCGAAACAATATACCCGGAATTGACAAAGGCACCGCTTGCGTGGTCGTAGATTTCAAATTCCGTGGTGAAGCTGGTCCGGCCCAAACGGCTGATGGCGGGGTAGATGTCCAGAAGCTGATCAAAGACGGCCCCTGATTTGAACCGGGTCAGGGCTTCGGCATAGAAGAAATTGAGCCCGCGTTGCACAAACTGCCGGTACCCGAAGCCAATGGCCTTGAGATAATGGACAAAGGCCTGATCAAAAAAGGTCAGGTAATTGGCGAAAAAAACATGGCCATTGGCGTCGGTGTCCGCAAAGCGTACGCTCAGTTGGTGATAATAGGTCATAGAGTAGTTTCGATTTCCAATTTGCAATTTTCACAATTCTACAGCAGGCTGTCAATGGGGGTATGCTCCAGGCCGAAGGCCTCGGCCACCCCGGCATAGGTCACTTTGCCCCGGACCACGTTGGCCCCCGGGCGGATCTCCCTATTGTCCTGCATGGCCTGCTTCCAGCCCTTGTCCGCGATCTGCAGGGCATAGGGCAGGGTGGCGTTGGTCAGGGCCAGGGTCGAGGTCTTGGCCACCGCCCCGGGCATATTCGCCACACAGTAGTGGATCACCCCGTCGATGATGTAGATGGGATCGGAATGGGTCGTCGGCCTGGAGGTCTCGAAGCAGCCTCCCTGATCAATGGCCACGTCCACCAGGACCGAGCCGTCCTGCATCTCCGGCAGCATGTCCCGGGTGATCAGCCGCGGCGCCTTGGCCCCGGGAATGAGCACCGCCCCGATGATCACGTCCGCCTCCCGGGACAACTTCCGGATCTCCGCCGGGCTGGACATGTGCAAAAAGCAGTTGCTGGGCATGACATCGGACAAATAGCGCAGCCGCTCCAGATTCATGTCCAGCAGATGGACCTTGGCCCCCAGGCCGCAGGCCATCTTGGCCGCATTCGTCCCCACGATCCCTCCGCCGATGACCACCACCGTGGCCGGCTCCACACCCGGGACCCCACCCAGGAGCACCCCGTGCCCGCCGTGGATCATCTCCAGGTACTTGGCCCCCTGCTGCACCGCCATCCGGCCCGCCACTTCGCTCATGGGGGTCAGAAGCGGCAGGGAGCCGTCCGGCTTCTGGATGGTCTCATAGGCGATGTTCACCGCCCGGCTCTGGATCAGAGCCCGGGTCAGGGCCTCGTTGGCGGCCAGGTGCAGATAGGTGAACACGATCTGGTCCTCCCGGATCAGCTCGTATTCCGAGGCCAGGGGCTCCTTGACGTGCATGACCATGTCGCTCTTGGCATACACCGCCTCGGGAGTCTCCGCGATCGTTGCCCCGGCCTGTTCGTAGGCGATGTCTGAAAACCCGCTGCCGAAGCCGGCATCCTTCTCCACCAGCACCGTGTGCCCTCTGCCGCACATGACCTCCACCCCGGCCGGGGTCATGGCCACCCGGTTCTCCTCCGACTTGATCTCGCGTAAAATGCCGACGATCATCTGTGTTCCTCCTTACACTGCTGTTCACTGGCGATCGATTTCAACCAGTCGTGTCCGTTTTTGAGGCTTGCATCTGTGCAAAAAGTTTTTCCAGCCCCTGGGAGGACCGGATATGAAGATCCTGCTGGGGGAAAGCGATTTCAATGTCGTACTCCCGAAAGGTCTTGTCGATGTCGAACCTGAGATCGGATTCGGTATTCCAGGCCGTGTCGATGGAGGCATAGAAGTAGAGACAGAAATCGAGAGAGCTGGAGCCGAAATTGATAAAACGGCAGAATGGTGCGGGCATGCTGTACACTTCGGGATTGGTTTCCGCCAGGTAGATGAGCAGGCGTTTGACCAGTTCAATATCCGAACCGTAGGCCACGCCCACCACGATGGTCCGCCGGATGGTCTTGTTCTGATGGGTCCAGTTGATGATCTGTTCGCCGATGAGTTGGGAATTGGGCAGGAAAACGCTGGATTGATCAAAGGTGGTGACTTCGGTGGTTCGGATGTTCACTTCCTTGACCGTGGCCCAGAGCTCGCCAAGCTGGATAATGTCCCCCGGCTTGATGGATCGGCCGAAAAGCAGGATCAGGCCGCTGATGAAATTGTTCACGATGCTCTGCATGCCGAAGCCGATCCCCACACTCAATCCACCGGCGACCACGGTCAGGCTGGTCAGGTTGACGCCCACAAAAGCTAGAGCGACAAATAGAAAGATCCCCCAGATGAGATAGGTCATCAAAGTTTTCAGGGTGGCTGTGGTGCCGGGATCGAGCTGTGCGTTGACCTCGGCGATACTGTCCACTAGGGTGCGCAGGATGATCAGGCCGGAGCGGACGACATAGAAGGAGATGAGAACAAGGAGCAGCCTGAAGAAATTGATGGACAATTTCCCCCAGCCCATTTTCAGATCGGAGAGCTGCTTCAGCAGTTCAAATTCCCCCAGGTTCACTTCCAGCCAGAGGGTGGCCAGCAGGACCGAACCGATCCAGATAATGGGAATCCCCGTCCCCTGTGTGATGCCTCGACGGAGGTAGCCCAATTTGGTTTCCGGAAGGGAAGCAATGCGCTTTTTCAAAAGATGATTGGCCAGGTAGCCGAATTGGAGGGCCAGGACGAGGACAAAAAAGAAGGCGGTGATCAGCAGGGAGAGATTGATCCAGCCCAGGATGGACAATACACCCAGAGCGGGAAGAATGACCAGGGACAGGTTATGAAAGATTTTTTCAAAGGTGATTTTGGTCTTTGCTTTGTGTTTGTGGATCCAGACCGTAAAGATCAAAAGCAATACGGCCCACACGCCCTGCATGGGCAGGGGAGGGAAGTCCAGTGTCTGCAGCATCAGGGCCGAAGCAAAGGCGTACCACAGGATAATCAGGAGATTGGATTGTGTTGATTCCTGCGGCAGGATGGTTGTCCTGAGATGCTGAAAAAGTTGGACCAGGCCCCGCATGACCAAAAGTTGGGCCAGAGTCGCAAAAAACATGGATTGATAGGTGCTTTGGTGAAGCGCGGAGGCGAACCAGATCCCCAGGGCGAGGCTGATCATAAGCAGCGGGGAAAACCCCAGGGCGGTCTGGATATGCGGAATCCGTTTTTTGAAAAAACGGACCATACCGAGAAGGAGACAGCACACAGCGAGCGCGTAAAGGACCAGATGGGTTGCAAATGGAAACCAGGGGGTTTTGCCCAGGAGAAAAAAGTTCAAGTAGACCGGCAGGCCCTGCTGCCAGACCGTGTACTCATTCAGCCAGAGTTCCAGGTTGCTTCTGAGGATGGAAGGCGCAGGCTCTAAAAAGTAATCCACCCAGGCCGTGCTGATCTCGCGCTGGGTTTGTTCCTGCAGGGAGGAGATGTGCCGGGAAAAAGAGCTGCTCAGCTGCTGCACCCGGTCGAGTTCCTGCGTCAGCTCCATCAATTTCTGTTGTAAGTTTTCGGATTTATAGAGCTGTTGGGTTTTATCCCTATTCCAGGCCACAGGGAACTTCAACTGTTCCTGAAGGCTTCTTTGATAGACATCGAGGGAGGAATCCAGATTTTCCAGTTCTTTTTCCAGGGCCTGGAGAGGCTTGATACTGCTTTCAAACTGATTTTTCAGATTCTGCAGGGCATACCGGATGAGGTTGATTTTCCGAAAATCATTGCGGACAAAGGCCTTGAGTCTGATGAGCTGATTCAGACGGGGGGAGAGATTCTGTATGGTCTGCTCAGCCTGGCTGGACAGTTCAGGAAGAGTGTTTTCGATTTCCTTGAGCTGGGTTTCGATTTTGCGCAGGGTTTCCGATTCCGCCTGTTGAATCGGTTCAGACAAGACTTCACTGTCCGCGTCCTTTTGCTGCGCTTTGGCTGCCCAGGCCGGAATCAGCAGACAAGCGATTCCCAGAATGCAGACAATCTGAATGAGAGGCTTTTTGAACACCATACACGAACGCGATTGTTTTCTTCCGGATGAAGACAGGTGGACTGCATACACGGCTTTCTTTTCTTGTACGGCAAGTTTGCCGGGACATCAAGCCTGCTGCACAGGACCTCTGATTTCGGAACAGGCACGGCAGGTTGCAGCGAAATCATGGATGGCGTATGCCTTGTTTTTTACTCACGAGAGAAAAGGAGGAGAGGAAGTGACTGAGACCTGGTCGGACGTCCAGTACAAGAGGCTTGCAGAACTTGGAGCTTCTACGGATGCGCTGCAGCAGACATTCCGGGATGCGCAGGAGCGGAATCAAGTGTTTCAACAATTGGAACAGACCTTGATCCGGAAGCAGCGAGCTCAGCTCGCAGCCTTTCAAACCTCTGTCCGCAAACCCGGACTCGTCAGCCTGGAGGAAAGCCTGTCCTCCGTGTTGATCGAGGCGGGATTTTCCCGGGTGAGCACGCCGATCATCATGTCTCGCGGCTTACTGAAGAGGATGGATATCGATGCGGGGCACCCCCTCAACGATCAGATTTACTGGCTGGGAGACGGGAAATGTCTGCGGCCCATGCTGGCCCCCCACCTCTATTTTGTCTTGAAGGATCTGCTGCGCTTATGGGACAAGCCGGTGCGGATCTTTGAGGTCGGTCCCTGTTTTCGCAAGGAAAGTCACGGCGGGAAGCATTCCCAGGAATTCACCATGCTCAATCTCGTGGAGATGGGGCTCAAGCAGGAAGATTGCGAACGCAGGCTGCCGGAACTGGCGGCCATGGTCTTGCAGACAGCGGGCATCACGGAGTATGCCTTTGAAACCGAAAGCTCCGAGGTGTATGGCACGACCATGGACATTGTCTCAGGTGAAGAGGGCGTGGAGCTGGGCTCCGGGGCGGTGGGCCCCCACAGGCTGGATAAGGCCTGGAAAATCACCGTCCCCTGGGTGGGCATCGGTTTCGGTCTGGAACGGCTGCTCATGATCAGGGAACAGTCTTCAAGCCTGGCCAGAATGGGGCGCAGTCTGTCCTATCTCAACGGGGTGCGGCTGAATATCTGATATCGATTCTGTCGCAGACGACAGAATCGATACCAGACGGACTCAAGGCAGGATCGGTCTACCGACATATCATGCCGCCAGAAGTTTCTTGACCTTGAGCACGCCGTCCGAGGCGTCCTCGGCAAAGGCGTCGGCTCCGATTTTGGCGGCCCAGCGGGCCGTGACCGGGGCCCCTCCGACGATTGTCTTGATTTTGTCCCGGACCCCGGCGCTTTTCAAAGCAGCCTCCAAATCCTTCTGCCGGGACATGGTGGTGGTCAGCAGAGCGCTGGTGCCGATAATTTTGGCGTTCAGGGTGATGGCCTGCTCCACGATAGTATCGGTATCCACATCCCGGCCCAGGTCGTGCACCGTGAAGCCGTTGGCCTGGAGCAGGGAGACCACGATGCATTTCCCGATATCATGCACATCGCCCTTGACCGTGGCGATGACCACGGCACCCTTTTCTTCCTGGACATTCGAGTCTTGGGCCAGGGCCTCGTTGATGACGTCGGTGACCGCCTTCATGGCATCGGCGGCCTGAACCAGCTCCGGCAGAAACAGGGTCCCCCGGCCGAACTGATCGCCGACGTCGTCGATGCCGGGGATGAAGCCCTGGGTCATGAGTTCCATGGGATCACCGCCTTCGGCAATGATTTTGTTGGCCAACTCCAGGGCCTGGTCCTTTTTCTGCTGAACGATCAACTGCTTGGCTTCCTGCAGTGTCTGTGCATCGATCATCTGCAAACTCCTGTGGTTTTTTTTATAATTTTACTAGAGACAAGCCACCTGTCCTCATTCTCAGACATCCGATCGCCGTCTTGCCGACATCCGTCCTCTGACGTCCGTCTTCCCTTCTTCCCGACGTCCGACGCTTGCCGCGGCGACGTGTCACGGCATAGTCCGATAGGACGACGCCGGAAGCTTCCTTGCGAAGCCGGGTCTGATCTCTGACCTCTAAAACTGGCGGGGAGTCCGGGTGTTGCACCCGGCTACGCGGATTTAGAGTCCACGCGATCTCGTTGTCGATCCACCCCCCGCAATTGGCGATGCGTTCCCTCCATTATCACGGGGTCGGTCAGTTCGGCAACCCCGACCTTCGGCTTCCCGATCACGTCTCGTTGTCGACGGCCATCAGCTGGGGCTGATCATCATGCCGTTGCCGAGACCGCCGACGCCGCCAACTTCGCTCGTATGAAACTTCAGCTGAAACCACGAGCCGGTCACAGAGCTCTCTTTCGCTTGAACGCTTCCGGCTCTTGGCTTTCTAAGGCTTGCTCTCGGGGGATCCCTGCCCCCTCCGGACTCTTTAATCTGTTCCTTGGAGGGACTGCCTTGCTTTTTAGAAATGCATCTCGTTTTTCAGGCTCAAAGCTGAGACCGCGGTCCGGTTTCCCCCGGCGAGCAAGCCTAAGAAA
>CAZUMF010000231.1:0-7619 GCA_964621385.1 uncultured Desulfohalobiaceae bacterium | reverse complement strand
CTGGACGTCCTGAAGACCTCCACGGACCTTGGGGAGCATATTGCCCAGGTTATGGGCTTTAAGGACCAATTGGTGCAGCTCAATGATCTGGATCCGGAAGAAAAGCAAAAGCGGCATGAAATCGAAGATCAGATCGCCATCATGAAGGAACGGGTCATTGATCACCCTGAAGTGCGCCATGTCCTGGAGCGGATTCGCAAGCTCCGCATCGAGGTTTCCCAGAAAATCGGACTGAATCAAACCATGGATGACGTTCGCCGCCTGCCGGAACAAATCAGAGACATCATCCGGGAGAAGGGCTACCGCACCGGCCGGGAACTCTACATCCAGTCTCTGGCCCAGGGCCTGGCCCTGTTCGCCATGGCTTTTTCCGGACGGGAGGTCATTTACCGGACCACGGATTTCAAGAGCAATGAATACCGCAATCTTGTCGGGGGCCTGCTCTTCGAGACAACGGAAGACAACCCCATGCTCGGCTATCGGGGGGTCTCCAGGAATCTGCACGATTGGGAGCTCAGGGCCTTCAAACTGGCCCGCAACAGACTCGGGGGGACGAACCTCAATCTCATGCTCCCCTTCGTGCGGACCCTGGAAGAAGCCAGGAGCATGAAAAGCTATATGGCCGAAGTCCACGATCTCAAAAGCGGACAGGATGGACTCAAAGTCATCCAGATGGCTGAAATTCCGAGCAATGCAATTCTGGGCAAGGAATTCATCCACTATTTTGACGGATTTTCCATCGGCTCCAACGACATGACCCAGCTGGTCCTGGGGACGGACCGGGACAACTCCAGGTTGCGCCAGGTCTATGACGAAGAAGATCCCGCAGTGGTCTGGGCGATTCTGGTCACCATCTTTACAGGGCAACAATACGGGAAAAAGGTGGGATTCTGCGGCCAGGGGGTTTCCAACAGTCGAATCATCCGCGGCCTGGTCTGCATCGCGGGCATTGTGTCCGCTTCTGTGGTGCCGGACACCTATGCCCAGACCAAACAGGACATCCAGGCCCTGGAACAGGAGAACATCCCGGTGTCCCAACTGGGTCCCTGGCTCAAGGAGCAGCACCGGCAGCGGCTCATCAGGCATCTCCAACAGGACGGGTTTGAGCATATCCTGAAACAGGGTTCCTCCCCGGAATTGCTCCGGGAGTGGTACGAAGGAGAAGTGAGCAGGCTGCACACCAAAATTTCCGAAAGCTTCGGAACCGAACGGGAGGACTTTTACCGCCAGGAACTGGAATCGTTCCGCTCGCGCTTCCATAAGTCCGTGATCTATGCCAACTGGGATTGGGAAACAACGATTCTGGACGCCCTGCATCAGGCCGGTTTTCAAAGCTTTGACGAACAAAGTGCCGCCAGGCGCACGCAGATGCAGGCCGTGGCCGAAGGCGGGGGATGAGCCGTGGGCACCGATTTCAAAGTGCTGCGCAGGGACATGGTCCGCGATCTCCGCGCCAGGGGGATTGACGAGCCCGCCGTCCTGGAGGCCATGTTCACGGTCAAGCGGCACGATTTTGTTGATGAAGCCCTGCAGGCCCAGGCCTACAGCGACAACGCCCTGCCCATCGGATACGGGCAGACCATCTCCAGACCGCTGAGCGTCGCCAGGATGACCGCCGCTCTTCAAGTTAAACCCGGCCTGCGTGTCCTGGAGATCGGTACGGGCTCCGGATATCAGGCGGCGGTGCTCGCGGCCATGGGGGCTGAAGTCTACACAGTGGAACGGATCAAGCCCCTCTACTTTTTCGCCCTTGATCGCCTGGTCCGATTGCGCTATTTTCAGGTCAAGGTAAAGCTCAGCGACGGAACCCTGGGCTGGCCTGAAGAAGGACCATTCGAGAGAATCCTGGTCACTGCCGGAGGCCCTGATATCCCGGCTCCGCTTCTGCATCAGCTTGCCGAAGACGGCATTTTGATCATTCCCGTGGGGGATAAAAAACGAGAACAGTCCCTGACCCGAATACGCCGGCAGGCCGGGAAATGGTTCAAACAAGACCTGGGGTCCGTGACCTTTGTCGACCTTGTCGGGACGCATGGCTGGACCCGCCACCATCAGGAAGCCAAGACGAACGTGCACTTCCTCAGCAGAGGCAAAAACTCATGAAACACACCCGCTGTGGTGTATGCCGTAGTGTGACGGCCTCGGTATCCCCGTACCGCTTATGTTCAGACAGATGTGCAGCACAGTAAGCCCTTTTGTGGGTCAAGGCGCTGATGCCGGAGCCCCCCTGTTGTGCGGAGTGGCCTTGCTGGTGTCTGCCGCTTGCGCTGCCCTCCTGCTCGTCGCCAATCCATCCACTCTGCAGGGGGGAACCATCTATTACTTCAAAGACAAAAACGGGGTGATGCATTTCACTGACATGCCTGACATCGATCAATACAAGCCATTCTTGACTTTTGGCCCGGAGAACACTACAGACCGACAGGAGATCATCGCGCTTGTCCACAAATACAGCCGTCGCTATTCCCTGGATCCGAAGCTGGTTCAGGCCGTCCTCGCAGTGGAATCCAACTACGACCCCCATGCTGTATCAGAAAAAGGCGCCGAAGGACTCATGCAGATCATGCCCGAGACCCAGAAATACCTGGGGCTGTATACCCCGTACGATCCTGAAGCCAATATCGAAGCCGGGGTCCGCTACCTCAAAAAAATGATCGACATGCAGCCCAGTCTCGAACTGGCCCTCGCGGCCTACAATGCAGGTCCGGCCCGGGTGAAGCAATACCAGGGAGTGCCCCCTTTTCCGGAAACCAGGCGGTATATCAAGAAAGTGCTTCGCTTGTACAACATCAGCCGTCAATAAGGGAACTCATGTTCAACATCGCCAACAATCTGACCCTGGCCCGTATCCTGGCTGTTCCGTTTCTCATCCTGCTGTTGTACTTTCCGACCCGATTGACCTGTCTGCTGGCCATGCTGCTGTTCATTCTGGCCTCGCTTACCGATCTCTTTGACGGATTTCTCGCCAGAAAATACAATCTGGTGACGAGCCTGGGGAAATTCCTCGATCCTCTCGCCGACAAGCTCCTGATCATTTCCGTGCTGATCATGCTGGTCCAGACCGGTTGGCTCGAAGCCTGGATCGTAATCATTATCGTCGGCCGGGAAACAACCGTCACAGGGCTTCGGGCCATCGCCGCGGAAAAGGGGCGGGTCATTGCCGCCGACCGATACGGCAAGCTCAAGACCATATTCCAGGTCCTGGCCATCTGTCCGCTGATCCTGCATTACAGCTGGTGGGGTTTCAATCCGGCTCCTCTGGGCACCCTGTTGATTCTGGTCGCGCTGATCCTGACCGTTTTTTCCGGTGGAAATTATTTATTCAGGTTCTTTACCCAGGTAAACCTCTGAACCGGAGAAGCCCGAAGAAGCCGCTTTCACAAGGATCTATTCAGCAACATTCAATCTTCACTCTTCAATTCTCGATCCCACATCAGGAGTGCGTATGGCCCAAATTGATGCTTTTTTCAAAATGATGCATGACCTGGGTGCCTCCGACCTGCACCTGAGTTCCGGCTCGCAGCCGGTGATCCGGCTTCACGGCGATATGCAGCGGGTGAAGTTCAAATCGCTGGAGAGCGAGGATCTCAAGAAGATGCTCTTTGAAATCACACCGAGCCAAAAAGCCAAAGAATTTGAAGAAACCGGCGACGTGGACTTCTCCTATGAAATCCCGAACCTGGCCAGATACCGGGTCAATTTCTTTCAGCAACGCCGGGGGGTGGCGGCGGTTTTCCGGGAAATACCTCAAAAGATACTGACGATTGAAGATCTCAAGCTTCCGAACATCTTGAAAAACATGGCCACGCTCCCCAAGGGGCTCGTCTTGGTCACCGGCCCGACAGGCAGCGGGAAATCGACCACTCTGGCCGCAATCATCGATTATGCCAACAGACACCGGAAAGATCATATTCTGACCATTGAAGACCCCATTGAGTTTGTGCATGAGGCAAGCAGCTGCCTCATCAACCAACGGGAGGTCGGACGTGATACCAAAAGCTTTAAGGCGGCTCTGCGCGGGGCCTTGCGT
The DNA here is from genome assembly GCA_964621385.1 of uncultured Desulfohalobiaceae bacterium. GTDB lineage: Bacteria > Desulfobacterota > Desulfovibrionia > Desulfovibrionales > Desulfothermaceae > JAABTT01. The sequence continues at coordinate 3,589 of CAZUMF010000231.1, read as the reverse complement.
GAAGACCCGGATATCATTCTGGTGGGCGAGATGCGGGATCTGGAAACCATTGAGCTGGCCCTGGAGGCCGCTGAAACCGGCCATCTGGTCTTCGGGACCCTGCATACCATCTCCGCATCCAAAACCATCGACCGGATCATCGAGGTCTTTCCCGGTGAACTTCAAGGACAGATCCGCTCCGGTCTCGCGGATTCGCTTCGTTCCGTGGTAGCCCAGACCCTGTTCAAGCGCATTGACCAGAAAGGACGCGTGGCCGCCCTGGAAATCCTGATCGCCACCCCTGCGGTGCGCAATCTGATCCGTGAAAACAAGATATACCAGATCAATTCGGTGATTGAGACCGGGAAAAAATTCGGCATGCAGTCTCTGGACGATGCCATCATGCAGTTTTTGAAGCAGGACATCATCGATGCTGAACAAGCCTATAACAAAGCTGTCAACAAATCGAGTTTTCGGGATTATTTAGCCGAACCTCCGAAAGATTTCACCGAGGTGTGATCATGCTTCGCTCGCAATTCGACGACCTCATCGGACAGATTCTGGACCAGTTTCCCGGGCTTTCGGATATCATCTGTACCGTGGGCAAACCGGTTCAGGCGGAAGTCCACGGTGAACTCCGGGACACCAGGCTCGATCCCGACCCCGGCCGTCTCGTGCCCTGGCATGTGGAGTGTATGACCAACTGCCTGCTCTCCGGCAACATGCGCCTGTACCAGGACTTGGTCAACAGGGGCTCCTGTGATTTATCCTATGAACTTCGAGGCCGGGCCAGATTCAGGGTGAATGTTTTCCAGCAGAAAGGCTCCCTGGCTCTGGTCATGCGGCAGCTTCCCTCCAGCATTCCTTCTCTGGCCGATCTCAACCTTCCGGACGTCTTTCAGGATATGGCCCGGGAAAAATACGGAATGATCCTGGTCACCGGCGGGACCGGAACCGGAAAATCGACGTCCCTGGCCGCCCTGGTGGATGCTATCAATGCCCAGAGCAGCAAGCATCTCCTCACGCTTGAAGATCCCATTGAATTCGTGCACCCCCATAAGCAGGGGGTGATCAACCAGCGGGAGTTCGGCATCGATTTCGATTCCTTTGCCTCCGGCCTGCGGGCAGCCCTGCGCCAGGCCCCGAAAGTCATCCTGGTCGGCGAGATTCGGGACAAAGAGACCATCGGCATCGCCCTGGAAGCCGCTGAAACCGGCCACCTGGTCCTGGGGACCCTGCACACCTCTGATACGGCCCAGACCATCAACCGCATCATCGGCATGTTTGAACTCAGTGAGGAACGGCTGATCCGGGGACGACTGGCCGAGAGTCTCAAATACGTTGTGTCGCAACGGCTCATGCCCAAACAAGGCGGCGGACGGGTGGCTGCCTTTGAAGTGCTGGTGAATACCATCCGCATCCGTGAACTCATCGTCAATGGCGAGGATCAGGAAAAGACCTTTGCGTCTGTCCTCCAGGCCGGATCCACCTATAAAATGATCAGTTTTGATCAATACCTGGCTGATCTGTTTGAAAAGGAACTCATTTCCGAGGAGATCGCCATGCTCAACGGCTCCGACAAAGCCTCCCTGGCCCAGATGATCGATAAAATCAAAGCCGAACGCGGCGAGAAAGTCACAGACATCGAAGGTCTTGAACTGGATGTGGACTATGACCGCACAGAATGATCCACCCGAGGAGAGTCGAACCATGCGCCTCCAATGTCAAGACTGCGGCAAGCAATTCAACCTCCCGCAGAACAAGATTCCCGAGAGCGGACACTTTGTTTTCACCTGTCCGAACTGTAAAAAAAAGAACAAGGTCGAGCTGGACCCGGGTGAAGACACCGGCCCCCGGCCTCCAGAGCGCCCACAATCCGAGCCGCCGGTTCCTCCTGAGGCAAGAATAGAGCCGGATCTGTTTCCCCCGGGCTCCAAGACCGGCTTTATCTACCTTCAGGACGAAGCCTGGTTTGAGAAAGTGCGTGGCTCTCTGACGGCAAAGGATTATTACCTGAGCCAGGCCGACTCCCCGCAGGAGGCGGTCCAAAAGTTACGGCTGAACGTGTACGATCTGGTCTGCATCGAAGACTCCCCGGACGCCGAAGGCCTGCTTCAGGAAATATCCCTCTGGCCCGGACGCCGCCGCCGGGAAGTAAACTGCCTGCTTCTCGGAGAGTACGAACGCTCCTTCGATCCCGCTGTCGCTTTTATCCGGGCCGTGAATTGTGCCCTCGCCAAAAAAGACATTGAAACCGCGGACGCGCTCCTCGAGCAGGCGGATGAACAATTTGAAAAAAGTATTGAACCCTGGCATGCTGTCTGAGGGCTCCTGCAGCGCATGCATCCGAGACGCGTGAGAGTCCACGGAGTGCTATGAATCTGAAACGGGCGGTTTTCATCGTCCTGCTCCTCTTGAACCTTGGGCTGGTTCTTCATGTAATCTGGGGCGAACACGGTCTGCTGGTCTATCTGGAACACAAGGCCATTCATCATGAACTGCAACAACGGCTGCATGCGGTTCAAATGGACAATCGTGAACTCAGCCGCGCCATCCGCCTGCTCAAGACCGACACCGACTATCAACAGCAGACGGTACGACAGGAATTCCATGTGCTCGGTGACAATGAAATCCTCTATCTCATCGAACCCTAGCCTTTGCTGCAGGAGGAGGTTCTATGCAGGATAAAATTCAATGGTATGAAGAGGTGATGACCCAAGACCCGGGCTCGAAACTCTTCCTGGCTTTGGCGCGTCTGTACGTTGAAGGCGCTGAACTGGACAAAGCCATCCGGACATTACGCAACGGCCTGCAAAAACATCCCTGGCATCTCGAAGCCCAGTTGCTTTTGAATGACCTCCTGCACAGGATGGATCGCCCTGAGGAAGCCCTGGACATCGCAACCCCCATCTGCCGGGTCCTCACCGATCATCCCGTCTTTTGGCTCTTCTTTGCCGACCGGCTTGAACAGGAGGGTCGGCTGACCCCCGCCCTGGCTGCCCGGATGCTGGGACTGCATTTTTCAGGCGTCACTCCGGATCTGAATGCGATCTGCGGTCAGGGCCTGCAGGCCATGCTCCACCAGGTGAAGACCTCAAACCCGCTCCAGGCTTCCCTGGATCGATCCCAAACCCAAGAGAAGGCTCCTGTATCAGGCCCTGTTGAGGAGGAGCCCCAGGGGGAGCCGGATCAGGAATCGGAACAGGCGTCCCGGGAAAGCCTCGAGCCCCGGGACACACCTCCGGAATCTCAGGCCCCTGGTTCTTCGGCAGAAAGCGAAGCCTACCAGACCAAGACCATGGCCGAGATCCTCACGGCTCAAGGGGACTATGAAGCGGCCAGGAGCATTTATGAACAGCTCCTTGCCAAGGCAGCCTCCCAGGACGACCGCCTCGAGCTGGAAGACCGCCTGAACACCGTACACAAACTGCAGTCGGAACAGGAGGCTTCAGCCACGCAAGAACCCCGGCCTGCCGGGACTTCAAACAAACAGCAGTTGATCAATCAACTGGAAAAGCTCGCCTCCAGACTGGAGCATTTATAGGCTTTATGAATAAGTTTTTGGATTTATGCCAGATAACCCTCCGGGGCGTAGGCCCGCCCTTCCGGG
>CAZUMF010000230.1:0-7678 GCA_964621385.1 uncultured Desulfohalobiaceae bacterium | reverse complement strand
ATATCTGAATAAACCGCATAACCGCCTGCAATCCTGCCTTCCACATATACCGGCCCCCCTTTGATCAGCACCTGTCTGACATCGCCGTTTTTGGCATAGCGGACCGCCTCCATGTCGATGTTTTCACCGCGTAAAATCCTGGGCGAGCCGTAGACATCTGCTTTGCCCTGGGGATCTGTCACACGGTTGATGTTCCGGCCCTTCAGTTCTTCCGGATTGTGTCCGAACATACGGGTAAACTGCGCATTGGCACTGATAATCCGGTGGTCCGTATCAAAAAAGACCATGGCATCATTGGTGTTGGTGAACAGGGATTCAAACCAGGCCTTCTGGCGGGCCAGTTCCTGTTCGGCATACTTTCGCTCTGTCACATCGATCATCACCGTCAACAAATATTCGTGTCCCTGGCTCTTGATCACCTCCCCTGAGAACAGACCCTCTAAGGGGCTCCCGTCCTTCTTTCGGACCCTCACTTCCAGACTCTCCACCCGTCCCCGGGCCTCAAGGGCTTCCCGGATGGCATTCTGTTCAACGGGATCGACAAAAATATCCAACTCCACAGCGCTCCTGCCGATGACCTCATCCCGGGCATACCCGAGCGTGTTGAGAAAGGCATGGTTCACATCTGTAAACCGCCGTTCAGGCAATCGGCTCACCGCCATGAGGGCCGGATTTCCGTGAAAAAGCCTGTCGAATTTCTGGAGGGCCTCGGCCTGGGCGCTCAAGTCCTTGGAAATGCCGTAAATGCAGTCCCTCCCGTCCCACTGGCCGAACCAGACCCGGGTCTCCACCGGCACCAACCCCCCGTCTTTGTGCTGAAGCGGCAGGGGGCAGGAGTCCCGCTCCCCCTTGAACATGGCCCCGAAGATGGCCTCAGCCTCCTCGCGTTTATCCAGAGGGTGTACATCCAGCACATGCAGATGCCGGACCTCTTCCGGGGAATACCCCAGCTTTTGGGAGACCGCCGGGTTGGTGTAAAAGATCTTTCCGTCTTTGTCTCCCACAAAAATCATGTCGTCCAGTGTTTCAAAAAAGGTGCGGAAGTTCTGTTCGCTCTCCTGAAGCTTGTCATGGCTGTCACGGAGTTCCCGGGTCCGCCTGCCCACCTGGGCCTCCAGGACCTCCTGTTTGTGACGCACAACCGCCGCAAACAACACCAGAATCCCTGTAAAGCAAATGCCCGTGAGCAGAGTGAACCACCCGGCATTTACAGGGTGCTGTGTCACAAAGCCCTGGCCGGGCCGGGCCGTGACCGCATAGGCCTTTCCGAATGCGAACACGGGTGCGGTGTACGTCACCGAACCTATGGATCCAAAAGCACCCGTGGATGCTGGTTCCGATCCGTCCGTGGTTCCCCGGGACGAGGATGCCAGTTGTGTCAACCCGCCTTCCGGCGTTACCTGATAAAGGGCGGTTTTTACATCTATAAAACTGAGCAGCCCTGTGCGGCCCGCCACATTTTCCAGCAGGGCGCCCATGCGGAGGACGGCCAAAGCAAACCCTTTACCCCCGGATTCCAGTCCGTTGGCCATCACTCGCTGGAACACCAGGATGGCCTGCTGGGTCCCGGTTTCCTGCACCAGGGTCACGGGATCGGTGGCCGTAATCAAACCGGTTTGCATGGCGGTCTTTAGTGCGGCCCGTCGGACCGGGTTCGACCCCAGGTCATAGCCCACTGCCTTTTCGTTGCCTGTGCGGGGCGCCACGTAACAGACCGGATAGAACGTATCCCGGCCCGAAGCCGGGACCTGTTTTCCGTGTGCCCCTTTCTCCCAGATGCGAAAGCCCTCAAGGCCCTGTTTGCGGGCCTGGATTTCAAACCGGGAGGCCTTCTTCCCAGGCACCAGAGGGACCCATTCCCAGGCCTGGACCCCGGACCACCGGGTCAGATGCCGCGTGTAATCCAGAAATTCGGGATAGCTCACATGCCGGCTTCCCTGGAAAAACCCGGCCAGGCCCTGGAGATGATCCGTGCCGATGCGGTTCATGGCAAAGCTTATGCCCATGGCCTGGGCCGCGGCCATCCGGGAGAAATCGCTCCGGCGTTTCAGACTCGCCCGTTCATGGACCACCTGGGCCGCCACAAGGGTGATGAGGACCCCTGCAGCCGCAAGGGTCATGAGCGGGGCATGCCTGATCAGGCCGCTCCCGGGGCCTTCACTGCGGTTTTGTGCCTTTCTGGCGAGGATGGCGCCGGCCAGCAGAATCAGGACCAAAACCAGGGTCCCGGCAGCCGGGATTGCGCAGGCACGATGAACCGCCTTTTTCCACAGCCCTGCATCCACGTCCATGCCCAACACCCCTGTCACCTTTCCGGACCTGAGATCGTGGATGGGAACAAAGGCGCTCACCCAGGTGCCCCAGCGGTCGGTAAGGGGCCCTTCGGTATCCGGCATGCCCGTGTCAAACGCGCGCCGGTTGGCCAGGCTGGCCTCTTCATAGATCTGCCCGGGAGGGGATTCATCGGCCGACCCGGCCGGTTCAGAGTCGGCATAAAAGAAAATACTGCCGTCTGCTTTCCGGCCCATCAGGTAGAGGAAACGGCACCAGGGATATAGGGTTCGGGCCGCAGCGAGCTGGGCCTTTAGCCTATTATAATCCGTCTCTTTAAGATCGATCCCAGTGCCGCTCAATGCCCTCAGGCGATCCGGATTCACGTTCTGGGCCACCATCCGAGCCTGATGGAGCAGCCCTTGCCTGAGTGTGCTGTCCGTGGTGCGGGCCGTCCACACCGTAATCACAGCCCCTGCAGCCAGCACCAACAAAAGGATGCCGGCCAGCTTCGCATACCTCCTCATAATGCCCTGTTGTGACACTATCCCTCCTGTATCACCCGGTTCAGGGTCTCTTTAAGCACCGCAAAAGAGGTTGGTTTTTGGATGAATGCCTTGGCGCCGGCATCCAGGGTCTCCCGGGCAGGCCGGTTCATATTATGACCGCTTGTGAGGATCACTTTGACCCGGGGCCGGGATTTTACAATCAACGGAAACACCGCTTCGCCGCTCATGTCCGGCAATTGCATGTCCAATATGGCCAGATCAATGGCGCCCTCAAAGGTTTCGGCGAGCTCCACTGCCTCTTGACCGGTACGGGCCTCTAAAACTTTATAATCCAGTTTCTTAAGTAAGGCGCCCATCACATCCAGCAGCATTTCCTCGTCTTCTATGAGCAGAAGCGTTTTTTGAGCTGACACGCTTTTCTTCTCCTGTTTGCACTCCGACTCAGGCCCTGTCCTTACGTGTACTTCATAGACAATGTGAGACACGCATGGGGGCCGGGATTTGAACTGATCGGCCATTCCACACAGGTCATTCCATTATTTCCTTTTTTCGGTCTGCTTCCCCTTTTTCGGTTTTCTGCCGGTCCGTTTTTGGGCCTTTTTTGCTTTGGCCGGGGGTTCCGCTTTCGGTATATGGGCTTCCAGGGCCTTTTGAACCAATCTTAACTCTCTGATCAGCAGGGATCCGGCATCATCCTCGCCGGAGGAAAGGGCTTTTGACCTTATTTTTTCGACCACATCCTTCAGTCGTTCAGCACCGAAATAGACCGCATTTTCATGCAGTTCAGCTAAATCGAGCACCGGCGCCGGTGCATTGCCGCCGGTCATCTCCGATTCAAGCCGAGCGATCCTGTCACGGACCCTGGCCAGAAAGACCCCGGCGATCTCCTCATAGTGCGCTTCATCCAGACCCAGGCGGGTCATCATGTTTTTTTTGGTATCCAAAACTGCCCGGTTTCCCCTGAGGGCCTCCTGGACTTTCCGAAGCAAATCGCGTCGTTCTACAGGCTTGATCAAAAAATGTGTACATCCGGCTTTCACTGCCTTTTTGACCGTTTCCAGGTCCGACAGGGCAGAGCACATGATGACCTGAATATCTTCCCATTCAGGTCGTTCCTTTATTTTGCCCAGCAGTTGTATCCCGTCCATCTCCGGCATCATGATATCGGAGATCATCAGCTCCACGGGGGCCCCGGAAGACAGATAGTCCAGGGCGCTTTTTCCATCCTTTGCCACAGCGGTCTCATACCCCGCTCTTTTAAGATGGGCCTCCAGTATCATGGCATTGACTGGATTGTCCTCCACAACAAGAATCGTCATAAGAACGCCTCCGACTGAATCTTCAAACCGTTTACGCTGCCAACCCCTCACATAAACCGAAGGATACCAGATAATGGATAATACCGGCAATGACGGCTGTTTTGTGCATTTTTGACCGTAAAGGACTCGGCGCAGCCCTGAGCGGCCATATCACGTTCACTTATTATTCATGTCTGAGGCATATACAATCCGGTTACGTCCCGCATGTTTTGCCTTATACAGTGCTGCATCCGCCGACGCCAGCAGCGCCTCGACTGCAATGCCGGGTCGCCCTCGGGCCACACCGATGCTTACCGTAATGCCCACCTCACCTGTCGGGGTGGTAATCCGGGTATCGGCAATCCGAGTTCTCAACCGTTCGTAAAGTCCTTCAGCGATCCCCCCTCTGGATTCCGGCAGGACCATCAGAAATTCTTCCCCCCCATAACGGCCCAGAAGATCATGCCCCCTGATATTGTGTTGAACCGTTTTTACGAAAGCACACAGCACCACGTCCCCGGCCTGGTGGCCATAGCGGTCGTTGACTTCCTTGAAATGATCGATGTCGCATAATCCAATGCTCAGGTACGAATTATGGCGCTCAGCGCGGTTCAGCTCCCTCTCCAGTCCTTCGAGAACCGCCCGCCGGTTCAGGGCCCCGGTCAGGGGATCATGCATGGCCTCACGGGCCAGGGCGTTTTTGGTTTCAAGCAGTTCTGTCTGCAGTTCCACCATGCGGCGGCCCGCGTTGATGCGCGCCTGCAATTCGTTTTTGTCGTACGGTTTTGACATGTAGTCATTGGCGCCGGCGTCCAGCCCTTTGACAATGTCGGCCTTTTGGTCCCTGGCGGTCAGGACAATGCAGTAGGGAGGATTGGATGAGCCCATGTCTTGGATTCTGCGGCATATATCCAGCCCGTTCAGGCCCGGCATTTCCCAGTCCAGAATTGCCAGCTTGGGGGCATCGGGTTGCTGCATGATATCCCATGCCTGACGTCCGTCGCTGGTTGGAACCGGTTCATATCCCCATTGGGTGAGTACAGAGGTGAGGATGGTACGGGAGGTTGCGTCGTCTTCGGCGATGAGAACTTTCAAGAATCACCTTCTTTCACAGCACAAGGAAGGACGGTTTGGGCAGCAGGAAAGCCTCTGGCTCGCTAACAGGGGTTATCCAGTCCGCGGCACAGCGGGATGGATGATGCTGCACCCGCAGATTTTCATCGAAAACAAGATCAGCTCGTCAGATTGTGCGACTCTCAACCTGTTTTTCATTGAAACTTTCTTATAAAGGGTGTTAAAATAATCCATCAATAATGCAATAAAAACAGTTGCATAGCACAGAAAAAGCCTCTATAAAGGAGTTGAAATTTCACCACGAAATTTACTTTCTTTAAGGAGGCTTTCTCATGCAACATAAGAATATCAAAGCAATCATCAGAAAACAACTGAAAACCCATTATCGGGGATGGAAAAGGCTGACACACCGGGAGAAGAAGCAAATTGCTAAAGAGGTTTTGGATGAGGTTGTTAGGACTTATGATTTCGACAAGGAAATCGGGACGAGTGAAGCGGAGCTGTTAGGGATAGCTGAACAGGAATTGACGCCTGGAATGATGAACCTGGATCAAATGGCGATCTTTGTAGAAAGTCATGAGAAAGACGTGTTGTTCAGGTTGAAGCAGAAAAAGGGGCATCCCTTGTATCTGAAAGATGAAGAGCTGAGATTTGTTGACGATTTGTTGGACGATACAATCATCAAGAGACTGCTTTCGTATGATGGTTTTACCCCCAGTATGCGAGAGTTTTTTCCCAGCCATTTTTTGAGAGCGGAGTTGCTGAAGTCTATCAAGTACCCTGAAATAAGCTATCGGAAATTCTGCGGGGAGGATAAAACCTATGGTGGCGCCAAAGAGAACAATAGCTACATTGGCCTGGATAACAAGCAAAATCGTTTATTTATAGGCTTACCCCTTAACAAGAAGATGATGATAAGTCATGTTCAGATGAGCCAGTTTCGGGCAAGCTTGTCATTTACGCAACTGGTCAATTTAACGGTGTACATTCTCTACCATTTTCAACAGCGAGGCTTTTTGGACGGACGAATGGTGCATTGTGTTGATTCGACAGAACTGGCGGTTGAGAGCCAGGCGCTGTTGGCAACCTTAACCATCAAGGGAAAAAAGATACGGATCTACGGTGATATTGATTGTGACTGTGGGAAGCGTCGTAACAAACGGGACAAGTCCGCTTATGTGGTAGGATACCGGATGCATACGCTTGCAGCGATTGATGCTGAGACTGGGCATAGCTTCCCGCTCATTTCTCTTCTGGCGCCCGCCAATCACCATGACAGCCATTTTCTGGCGCCGTTGATCCGTTTTGGGAAGGCGATTGGCCTGGACCTGAAACTCATAACGGCCGATGAGGCGTATCATGACAAGGATGGTAAGATATATGAAGAAAGCGGTGTTCATCTGGTGAAGCCGCCAAGTTCCAAAGTTGCCCTGCCTGAAAACGTGGATAAAGAGACCTTTCAGGTCATGTTTGATGACTTCTGTAATATCCCGATGCAATATGTAGGGATCGAAGCAACGGGACATGAGTTCAAATGTGGAGCTGAATTTGGGGAATGTCCGCGTGATGGGATCTGCTCTAAGTTCCGGCATATTCCCTTTGATAATGGTTGCTTTCAGCGGATTCTTTACGGCAGTGAACCGGTGTCAAAAGCTTTGGACATTCGCAAAAACGGAGTGAGACCTTTCAACCTGATAAAAAAGCGAGAAGGGCTGGATCACGTACGCGTGAGAAGCCAACAAGGATTGGTAGCGAGAGCTGCTTTTACAACTATTGCGACACTGCTGTTGGAAATGGCCGGTACGCGCAGGAAGAAGGAAGAGAACCAAATGAGTTTTCTGGAAGCTGTAGGGTTTTGATTACATGTACATTTTGAGGAATATTTCCGGTAGCCGGAAACAACAAGGGTCATAGCATGTGCATAGAGGTTTTCCTTTTTGAGTTTAATTAGGTTTTATTAGTTTTAAGATAGACAATAGAGAAAATGAGTGAGTCTCCAGCTTGCGGAACCGAATGTCTGGCAATAAATGGACCGCCCTCATAAGGGAATCAAAAGGTCAAAAACAAAGAAAGCAGACATAAAAAGGAGTTCGCGAAAGGGGATTGGCAAAAAATCGACCCGATTCAAGTAAAAAGAGGTCTTCGCCCGGGTCTAAGCAAGTCAAAAAAAATTCATTTTAACACCCTTTTATAGATCAGTCAAAAGAAAAGATCCAATGGGCATACCAAAAACCAAAGGATTGACTGAGGTTTGACTCAGTGAAGTGACTTAGGGCTCCCTCATTCCTTTTGATGCACCCAGTCTACGGCAAACCGGGTCAGGTTGGACGCATCCCTGAGGGCCAGTTTTTTGCGGATATTCATGCGGTGGGTTTCAACGGTTTTGACGCTCAGGCACAACTGTTGAGCGTTTTCCCGCGGCTGGAGCCCGCGGCCGATGAGACGGAACACCTCGAATTCCCGCTCCGAAAGGCATGCCTCAGGCGTGGTGCAACCCTGCTGTTCGCCCGCGTACCCGACCTGGGC
>CAZUMF010000229.1:0-7704 GCA_964621385.1 uncultured Desulfohalobiaceae bacterium | reverse complement strand
CCGTTCAGCACGCTTTGGGCCACCAATCAGCCCGGTTGAAGCCCGGCACTGACATTGAGCTTCTCAAGAAGCTTCTTTTGCGGGAAATACTCATCGAAGCTGAAAAACGCGGGGAATTGTCATAAGCGATTTGTCCAGGGGCGAAAACGGGATGAAGCTATCCTGACTGTGATCAGCAGGCTGAAAAATTACTTTCTGCATTCGCTCCCCCCGTGAAATAACTCCGAAGGTTCACCCGGTTTAATCTCCTTGTATTTAACTGGGAGTTCCTGTGAAGCTGGATTTCACCGGGGTGCCCATTCGCCTGCCTCGTTAACCGGAGCCCATTTATGGGAGTTAACCGGGCTAGCAAGCAATCGTGGACAACATCCGGAGCTGTGCGCGGGGATCCTGAACACGCTCATCAGAAACCAGGGTGAAGAGCATGTCTGCTGGGGAACGGATTCTGTCTGGTTTGGCTCCCTGCAGTGGCAGATAGAGGCCTGGCGGAGCTTCGAGATCCCGCCGGCCCTGCAGGAGCGCTTCGACTTTCCCTTCTTGGGAGCGCCGGGTGAGCGGGTCAAGAGGCTGATCTTCAGGAAGAACCCGGGGACGGACCCTGGCGGTCCATCATCGGGATGGATGGTCGGATCAGAAGTCGATGGCGAAACGGCCGGCAATTGCGTTCACGTCGTAATCGTCGATGGTTCCGTCCACTTCGCGGTCCTTGATGCTTGCATGCACGTAATTGACATTGAGTTCTTTGGCGGGCTTGGCTTTCCGTTCAGGGAGCCATTTGCAATAATCTTTTCAATGAGGAAGCAAGCCTTCAACTGTTTCCAGCCTGGAGGAAAAATTTATGCAAACATACTGGCAGATTCGATTGAATCGGGTCAAAGAGGCATTGCAGCATAACAATTTCGAAGCCTATCTGGTTGAAGATACGACCCAGGCAAAACACGTCATAGAAAACGAAATCCTGGCCAATTTGAAAAATGTTCGCCGGGTTGCCCGGGGAGATTCCCTGTCCTATGAAGCCACCGGCATGCTCGAGGTCATACGCAACAATGCCGCCTATGAATGGATCGATCCTTTCGAAGCAGGGCTTGCTGATGAGGAAAGCTATGAGCGGGGGCGGCAGGCCCTGCTCGCGGATCTCTTTTTTACCGGAAGCAATGCCGTGACCGAATCAGGCATCCTGGTGAATCTGGATGGCTGGGGAAATCGAGTGGCCGGTCTAACCTTCGGCCCCCGGCATGTGGTCGTCGTGGCCGGACGGAACAAGATCGTGCCCGACCTTGAAGCAGCCATGTTTCGCATCAAGGACTATGCTGCTCCGCTCAATGCCATCCGCCACAAGGTCAAGACACCCTGCGTGAAGACCGCCTCGTGTGAAGACTGCAGCAGCCCTGAGCGCATTTGCAATTCTTGGACCATCACCGAAAAATCATTTCCCAAGGGCAGGATTCAGGTGGTCCTGATCAACGAGGATCTGGGAATCTGAGTGGTGAGGTTGCTGTCGTTGAAGATTTACAGGGGAAACTTCAGCTCCAGCCGAGACGGGTATAGTCCTGAAGGCCGCCATAATATCCGGTGATTGAGTCCGAGGCTGACGAGGCCAGAAAAACGGCCAATGAGGCGACTTCTTCGGGTTGGCGCAGGGCTCCGGACTTCCAGTAATCCAGAAAATGCTCATAGATGTCCCGGCCCAGGATCTCTGGACCCAGTTCTCTGATCTCTTTCTGCATGCTCGTGTCCATGACCCCGGGGTCGATGGCATTGACCTGGATATTGGCAGGTTTCAGTTCTTCGGACAGGGAACGGGTCATTTGAATGAGCCCGGCCTTGGACGCGGCATAGGCGCAAAAGCGGGGGAAGGGCATTTCCCCGAGGCCCGAGGCGGTGTTGATGATCTTGCCCGCGCCCTGCTTCTTCATGTGCGGGGCGACCGCTCTGGCGCAGTAGCAGGCCCCGTCGAGGTTGATGGCCAGGGCGTGCCGCCAGGCCGTTCCGTCTGCATCCTCCAGAAAGCGGACCGGACCGATTACGCCCGCGTTGTTCACCAGGATGTCCACCCCGCCGAAATCATCCAGAGTTGCTTCCACAATGCCGGAGACGTCCGACTCCCGAGACACGTCGCCTGAAAAGAAACGGCAGGTTCCCCCTATATGTCTGATACTCGCCGCAACTTCGGCCAATTCCGCCTTGGTCCGGCTCATGATGCTGACCTGTGCGCCTTCCCGGGCCATGGCCAGGGCGATGGCCCGGCCCAGTCCCCGGCCCGCGCCGGTGACAATAGCTGTTTTGTTGTTGAGTTGCATCGTGCCTCCTTACCTTTGAAAATGCTGGTCCTGTAAGAGAAGATCCCTGCAATGCTTCTCAAGTGTTCAACACTCTGCATAACGCTTGGGAATTCGATGAACAGACTATCTCGGGGTACTTGAAAAAATGATGGATGAAGTTGAGATATTCCCGGCTGCCTTTGGTTCGTCTGTTTAGGGATTTGTAGATGGCGGCCAGGATCTTCACAAGTTTATCGTTTGGGATTTCATCCAATTCTGTCTCGATGACAGAAACTAATGCCTGGTAGTGTTCGCTATCCTGCTCGGAATCAAACAGGATTTCCTGGTCCTTTTCGTTGTCCACAGATTGGGCATTTGGCCATAGCAGCATTTTACTTTGTCAGCCCTGCCTCTGGCAGGCCTGACATATATCTGTTAATCATTTCAATCGAAGACCCAAGGGCATTGTCCCTACTTCTGGATCTCAGGCCTTTACCCCGGCTCGCCTGGGCTGGACCATGGCCAGTCCGACGAGCATGAGCACCAGAGAGAACAGGGCGTAGGCCGAGAGGGCCTCCTGAAGAAAGATCATGCTCAGGATCAAGGCGGATAGGGTGATGACATAGGCCACCTGGGAGGAGAATACCGGCCCGGCCCGGCCCACGAGCCAGACATAACCGCTGTAGGCCATGGCGTGGAACAGGGCGATGCCCAGGATGGCCTGTTCCGGGACCGTGAAGTGCCCCGGCAGGTTGATCCAGGCCCCGGAGCTGATGGACAGGGGGGCGATGATGAGTACGCTGACGATCGAGGCTCCGAACAGGGTCCCAATGGGATCGACCGTTCGTGGCTTGCAGCGGGCGATGTAGTTGCCTTCCAGGCCGTAGCAAAACGCGGCGGCCAAAGCCACGAGCACGAAGATCGATTTTTCCGGATTCGGCAGGCTCGCCTCCGGGGCCACCAGGAGCACTACGGCTGCACCGCCGAGACAAACCCCGAGCCAGCGCTGGACCATGAACGGTTCTATGCCTGCCCCCACCGCGATGCTCAGGGCGAACATGGGTACCGAGGCGATGATGATGGCTATGATGGCTGCGGGCAGCTCGCCCACGGCCCAGTAGGAGAAAAAATTGGGAAAGACCGTGCCGAGCAGGGCGACCATCAAATAAAAGAGCAGGGTGCCGCGGTCAAGCGGGAGTGAGATCTTTTGATGCGCGATTGCGGCGCGGGCAACAAGGATCAGGCCCATGATCAGGGCGACGATGAGCTGCTCCCAGAACATGATGCCCAACGGGGTGCAGCCGCCGGAGACAGCCACCTTGGATAAGGGCACGGTCAGGCCCCAGGCAATCCCGATCAGGAGCAGGGCGCCGATAAGAGGCAGGTTGGCGGTCGTTTGCAAATTGATTGCTTTCATGGGTATTTATCTGGGAGGTTTTATCTCGGGAAAACATCACTGTGGCCATACTCAGTTGCCGCTATCCGTATGAAAGTCGCCTCGGCTGGCAGGATCTTCTTCTGGGTGCTTCCAGGTGAGTCAAAAAGGTTGGTCGTTGTGGTTGTGTATGCTGAATTGTGATTTGCTTTGGCTTTTGATTATACGGGATGAAAAGTTTTCTTGTTTTCCATTGCACGAAGAAACGAATAAGTCACAAGCGGCCGGCTTGAGAAATCAAGACCGGCCGCTTGATTGTTGCGGCTTATTCTTGCCTGTGCTCGGGTTTGACGTTTCGAACACACTTGTTGAGAAGTTTTTCATCCACTTCCGAAGCAGGGACCAGATGATCGAGATTGCAGACGTATTCCCTGCCTTCGTTATCCTTGACCACCGTCACGTTTGCGATATTGGACTCGTTTATCTGTAATTCATCCAGTGACTTGCGTGCCATATCTTACCTCTCTATCTTGTTGAAAAGGTTTCATTGGGGTCATGTGGGTCGCTGTTATGGATCGTTCAACCAGCTTATGAAATAGTTTAAAATTCCAAGGAAAAGATGTCAAGTTTTCCCGGATGGCCTGAACGGATCATGAATCATAAAACACGGTCCTGGAAGTGAAAGGACAGGCTCAGACCTGTATGTTGAACCTGCGCATGATCTTTTGCAAGGAGACCCGTTCCAGCCCGCTCAGGCGGGCCGCCTGGCTGATGTTGCCTTCCGTCCTGCTAAGGACATCCTGAATATAGGCCAGGGTGAAGTCTTCAACCACCCTGGCCTTGGCTTCTTTGTATGGCTGCAGCCCTCCTTCACCGTCGCCGACCAGATTGCCCTTCTCCACAAAGCGGATCTGCTCCAGGTCAATGGTCTGCCCCGGGCAGAAGACCACCATCCTCCGCACAAAATTGAGCAGCTCCCGTACGTTTCCCGGCCATTCCCGGGCCGCCAGCGAGGACATGGCCCCGGGGGTCACCGTCTTCGGCTCGATGCCCATCTCCTGGCAAACCGAATGAACAAGGGAATGGACCAGGAGGGGGATATCCTCTTTCCGTTCGCGCAACGGCGGCACATGGATATTCAAGACATTGAGCCGGTAGTAGAGATCCTCGCGGAAGGTCCCGTTATGGATCTTCGCGGACAGATTCTGGTTGGTAGTGGCCAGAATACGCACATTGACCCGCTGGGAATGGTTTGAACCCACCGGCCTGATTTCCTGGTCCTGCAGCACCCGGAGCAGCTTGATCTGTATGGACAGGCTGATATCTCCGATCTCATCCAGCAGGATGGTCCCGGTATCTGCTTCCTTGAACAAGCCCTCCCGGTTGTGATCGGCCCCGGTGAAGGCCCCCTTGGTATGGCCGAACAGCTCGGACTCCAGAAGATGATCTGGAATGGCCGGACAATTGACCATGACCAGCTTCTGTCCGGCCCGGCTGCTCAAATCATGAATGACCCTGGCTGCCAGCTCCTTGCCGGTGCCGGATTCCCCCTGAATGAGCACCGTGTAGTCGTTCTGGGCCACCATGGCCAGAGCCTGCTTCAACTTGAGCATCGCCTGGGACTCCCCGATGATCAAGCTGTACTCACGACCGGCCTGCGCCTTTTGCCGCAAGCGTTCGTTCTCCGTGACCAGGTGATGTCGTTCCAGGGCTTTTTGCACGAGGCGGAAGAGATGCTCATAGTCCACCGGCTTGGTGATGAAGTCATAGGCCCCGATCTTCAGGGCCTGGACTGCCGTTTCAATGCTCCCGTAAGCGGTGATGACGATGACGCTCAAGTTGGGCTCGAGTTGCAGGGCCTGCTCGACGAACTGCATCCCGTCCTGTCCGGGCATGCGCAAATCACTGAGCACCACCGGCACGTCTTTGCGCTGGACAACCTCCAGAGCCTCTTTGGCCGTGCTCACGGCAGTGCAGGCGAGGTCCCGGAATCGGCCCTGTACCATCCTGGCCAGTCCCTGGGCAAAATCCCGTTCATCATCCACTATCACGATTGTCTTTGCTTGCTCGTTCATCGATAGACTGCTCGTTTGCTGCTGGACTGCCGCAAGAATTCATGTTGCTGGATACGCTTCGAACATCATAACGGCTGTCAGTCTCTGGAATTGTACCGTATATTCCAGAAGTAGATGCCGATGAGCACAGCGATGATACCGGTTGCTATGAGGATCTTCCCATAGGGTAAAATGGCGTCCCTGATCCTCCCTTCCCGGGAGGGACCGGCCTGATAGCGATTCGCCGCGGACAAGCGGAGGCTGTCCATCATCTCTGCAAACAAATGGGCATACTCCCCATACATTCCCTCACGCAGATAGTAGCTGAAACTGAGGACTCCCTGATTCATGTAGCAGATTCCCTTGAAGAGCACGATGGGATTTTCAGAGAGCTCAAAATGATATTCCGCCTGAAAAATGTGCCGCTTCGGATCATAGCTGGAGGTCACCAGCCGGTTCCGAGTCACCCCTTGTTGTTTGCGCAGGATTTTTTTCTGAAGTTTTTCATTCATCTCCGGGATCTTTTCAGGTTTGACCCTGGAATCTTCCCAGACGCTGATCAGCATATACGGATACTGGAACCAATCCCTGGATTCAAGCTGAAGGGCATAGTCGTAGCCGAGGGATCCGGATTTGGCATAGGTCTTTTGCAGCAGCAGCATCTTTTTTTGAAAGACATCCTCGGGGATCTGTATCCAGCCCCGGGGCAGACGCAGACTGAACCCGTCCGGAAACTCCTGATTTTCTGCCCGGACTGTCGAACAGGCCCAGAAGGTTAGCAGGATCATCAACGAGCCGCCTGCCAACCATTTCGCGTTTTGTCGAACACTTTCTCTCATGCCGGATCTCCTTCAGGCAAAATTCAGCTGCAAGTATAACAGATAAATAGCGGGAAGGGAAACATTTCCGTGGACTGCTCATCAGCGTTAGCAGACCTGCTAACTCATATTAGCAGAAATCCCGGCCTGCATTTTTCTTTCTCCTTGATTAGCGGTGATTTTCTCCTCCAGGTCAAAACGGCATCTGTTTTGCACAAAGGGATCAGTTTGGGGGTCGTTCTGCATGTTATGGGTCCGTTTTTGGTGCGGTCTCTTGTTGTGGCTTAGCTTTTGGCTCGATATGGGCCTCAGAAACAACAAAAACCAAGGCCCGAGCCCAAGTCCGACAAATACAACAAGAGACAATTCATTTTTTCAATCTCAGACAGAAGCACTAGGAGGTGTTTTCATGAACCAGGAATCCCAAAATGTCAGTCAGGATGCGACGGATGCAACTCATGGGGCCGAACCCTGGGAAGAATGGGAAGGCAAACTGGTCAAGTACTCGCTAATAATCGGAGTGCTCGCCCTGATCGTTCTGGGGGCTTTGATCAACTACTTCATCCTGCACTGAGAGTGTACTCCGGAACAACATCTGAAGACAAGGAGGTGAGATATGGCCGAAAGTAAGAGATGGACTTCCGGAATGTTCCAAACCGAAGATTGGTGGGCATTCTGGATCGGCATATTCTTTGTGTTTCTAGGAATTCTGGCCGGAGCCACCGGTCTTGATCTGACCGGATGGATGATCTGGTTTCCCAAATGGTCCAATCTCGGCCAATCCCTGAGGCCGGACCATTCCCAACTCATGTCCGGGGTCGGCTCCCTGATTCTGTCCTACATCATCTACACCGGGGCCACCTGTATCGGGGCCAGGGCCATGAAGATGGACGTCAAACGTTACTTCCTCTCCTTCACGGTCATTTTCTGGTTGACCACGGCCCTGTTCATTCTGTCCCGCAACGCCTACATACAGGCTACATCCATTGAACGGGCCAAATACGGGATCGATTGGAGCCTGTCCATCGGCGGCGCCCACTATATAGTGGCCCTGCTGGTGGGTTTGATCATCGGCAACCTCTTTCCCAAGAACTTTCGCGAGTTCATGCGCCAGGCAGCCCGTCCGGAATGGTTCATCAAAATCGCCATTGTCTGCCTGGGCACCAAACTGGGCATGAAGGCCATCGATGCCACCG
>CAZUMF010000228.1:0-7722 GCA_964621385.1 uncultured Desulfohalobiaceae bacterium | reverse complement strand
GCCGGGAGAGCCCCCCATGCAGACAATGGCTCCGGCGAAATCGCAGCACCCGGCAAAGCCGCACCCGCCGCAGTTGGCCCCGGGCAGGGCGTCGCAGATCTGCTCGATCCTCGGATCGACATACACATAAAAGACCTTGGCGGCGAGACCGAGAACGATGCTCAAGACGAGACCGAGGAAGGCCATGGCCGCAATGGCCGTCAAAATCGGGATCATGTGCTGCTCCTCGCGTGTGTCAAATCAATCTTCAAATCTGTGCTTGGCGCACCTGTTACAGTGAATCAGGCCTTCAGCTACTGCCCCAGGCCCATGAAGCCGGTGAAGCACAGGGCCATCAATCCGGCTGTGATCAGGGCGGCGGGAAAACCGCTCATCATGACGGGTACCCTGCCCAGGGCGAAGCGCTCCCGGATTCCGGCCAGGATGACCAGGGCCAGGCTGAAGCCGATGGCCGCGGCAAAGGCGTAGACAATGGTTTCCATGAAAGTATGCTCTTCCTGAATGTTCAACACCGCCACCCCGAAAATCATGCAGTTGGTGGTGATCAACGGCAGGTAGATCCCCAGGGCCCGGTACAGGGGCGGGGCGACTTTCTGGAGAATGATCTCCACGAGCTGGACCAGGGAGGCGATGACCAGGATGAAGGCCACGGTGCGCAGGTATTCCAATTCCAGGGGAACGAGCAGGAAATTATACACGTTCCAGGAAATCGTGCTGGCCAGGACATTGACGAACAAGGCGGCCGCAGACATGCCCAGGGCGCTGTCCAGGCTGGTGGACACCCCGACAAAGGGACAGAGGCCCAAAAAACGGATCAAGAGGATGTTGTTGGCAAAGATTGCCGTGACCATCATGAGCAGATAATCAGCCATAGCGAAATCCCTTCCCTCAAATGTGCGTTTGCATAGTACAGCCCGCGTCCTTGCCGAGCCTTAACAGGCCGTACCCTGTTTTTCGGTTTTCAGGGAGATGAAATTGATCACGGCCAGCATGAGGCCGAGGCAGATAAAGGCCCCGGGCGGCCGCTGGAAGAGTTCAAACCCGAGATAGGCCTTGGGCATGACCTGCAGGCCGAACCAGGTCCCGGCCCCGATGACTTCCCGGATGCTGGCCAGGACCACGAGCGAGGTTGTAAAACCAATCCCCATGCCCAGTCCGTCGGCCAAGGACAAGTGGACGGGCTCTTTTCTGGCGAAGGCCTCGGCCCGGCCCAGGATGAGGCAGTTGACCACGATCAGGGGGATCCAGATCCCCAGGACTTCATACAGGGAATAAAAATAGGCCTCCATCATCAATTCCACAATGGTCACCGCCGAGGCGATGATGACGATAAAGACCGGAACCCGGATCTTGGACGGAATATGATGTCGAAAGGTTGAAACAAGGGTGTTGCTGACCATGAGCACAAAGATGACGCCGCAGCCGAGTCCCAGGGCGCTGCTGACGCTGGAGGTCACGGCCAGCACCGGGCACAGTCCGAGGACAAAGCGGAACGGGGGGACTTCCTTCCACAGTCCCTTTGTGAATTCATCAACCATTCTGGACATGGAGCTAACTCCCTATAGAATTGAAGAAATACGATTGAAGATATACTATTGCTGAATGGAAGAAAATCAAGTTCTTAAAGCAACCTCAAACAGCTATTTTTTTTGATGAAATTCTCAGATATCATTTCAAAAACACCTCCAGCCGAATGTGGGGGAGGATTTCCGGCAGTTGTGTAACTCTATTGTTTTGAAATGATTTTCAGAGAATTTCATCCTTGTGTTTCTTATAGATTGCAATACCCTTTTGCACCGCCCTGGCCACGCCGTTGGAGGTGTAGGTGGCGCTGGTCACGGCATCGACATTTCCTCCGCCGGGGGACAGGTTCGTATCCAGGGATTTGTTTGTGAACTGGTTCATGAAATTGGCATTGTTGAAGGCCTTGGTACCCACCCCCGGGGTCTCGGTGTGGGTGGTCACCGCGATGCTGCCCAGGGTGTCTTCCTCCACCAGGATGGTCAGCATGACCCCGATATTGCCGTCATAGCCCACGCCATAGGCTTCAAGGCCCACCGCAACGATTTGTCCGTTTTGCTTGGCCGGAAAAACAGCCCGCTCAATGGGTTTGCCCTTCTTGTCCGTGCCGATGACGATGGTTTTCCGGTCCTTAATGGGATCGTTGTCATGTTCCACGGTCAAGGCCTTTTTCAGGGCCGGGGCTTTGATATTCTTGATCCGTTGATATTGAATCTGATCTTCCGTGGCGATTTTGACCAGGGACAGGAGCCCTCCCCAAATCCCGGTGACAATCGTCAAGACGAGGACCATGCGAACAATTTCCCGAGCAGTCACAGCGTCTTACCTCCCATAAACCTCAGGTGCAATTTTATCCAGAAAAGGGGTGAACATGCTCATGATCAGGACCGCATACACGGCCCCAAAGGGCCAGATGCCCCACATGCGGATGATTGCGGTTAAAGCCCCGGCCAGCAGGCCGAAGAGCATCATGCCGTCCGGGGTGGTGGGCGTGGATGGCGGATCAGTGGCCAGGAAAAAGGCCGCGAGCATGGTTGCGCCGGCAAAGAGGTGAAACAGGGGGTCGGCATTGCCCGATCCGATCTGCAGGGCCCAGAACACGCCGGAAAAGACAAAAACCCCGGCCAGATAGCAGAGGGGAATGCGCCAGTTCACAACCTTTTTGTACAAAAGCCAGGCGCCGCCCAGGAGCAGGCAGAAGGCCGACCCCTGGCCGATGGGCCCCGGCGTCAACCCGAAAAAGAGATCGCCAAGGGAAAAGGAGTGCTGCACAAAGCTCGGCCCCTGGAGTTTGAAGATTTCCATGGGCGTGGCCGTCGCCTCGGGGTTCATGGCCAGCAGCGGCCAGTCCAGCATGAAATCCGGATAGGACATTTTGAGGACTACCCAGGCAATGAGCACCCCGTTGAAGGGGTTGGTGCCGAAACCGCCGAAGACTTCCTTGCCCAGGCCGATCATGATCAGGGTGCCCACGAGGATTATCCACCAGGGGAGAGTTGCGGGCAGGAGCATGGCCAAAACCAGGCCGCTGGACAAGGCCGTGAGATCGTGCAGTTGGCTGGGCCGCTTGCTGATCCTGCGGATCAGATACTCCCAGCCCACGGCCGAGCCCATGGAGAGCAGAATCACCCGCAGGGCATCAAAACCAAAGAGATAGACCCCGAAAATCACGGCCGGAATCAAGGCGATCATGACCTGTTGCATGATTCCGGGCAAGGTGTGTCCGCTGTGCAGGTGAGGATGTGGGGAAACAACAAGCCTGAGCGAAGACATAGCCTTAACTCCTTTGAGCGCGGAGCGCGGATTTACCAAGCTGTATCCATTGGACCATGGGGATGTTCACCGGACAGACATAGGCGCAGCAGCCGCATTCGATGCAGGTGAAGAGACTGTTTTTTTCAGCCAGTTCATAGGTCCCCCCTTCGGAAAAGCCCGAGAGAAGAAAGGGTATGAGCCGCATGGGGCAGATCTCGACACAGAGGCCGCATTTGAAGCAAACTGCGTCCTGGGAAAATGAATGCTGCTCAGCTTTTTTCTGGATAACGACAAGGTGGGTCTGTTGGGTCACCGGTGTCTGCAGATCGGCAACCGCCTGACCGGACAGGGGATTGCCCAGGATGACCTTGTCCCCGTCGGCAATGGACTGGCCAAGGTGGGTCAAGACCTCTTCCAGGGGCGTGCCGATGCGCACCAGACAGTTTTGCGGTTCCTGCAAATTGCCGCCGGCAATCGTGAGCAGCTTGTCCAGAGCGGGGTCCGCATGATTGACCGCCCTGGAGGCCCAATAGGCGGTTTCCGCGCTCATGACACTGACGCCGAGATCTTCCGGGGTCTGATCCACATCGTATTCCCGGCCGGTGACCGCCGTGACCAAGCATTGTTCCGCATGCTGGGGATGCTTGGCTTTGACCGGCAGGATCCGGCATTGTGTGCCGCTTTCCTGAAGCGATTGCAGGGCGGCCCCGGCCTCGGCATACACCGTGATCACCGCGGATTCGGCTCCGGAATATTGAACCAGGAGATCGATGCCGGCCAGAAGGTCAGGGGTGTGTTGCGCGGCCAGGGCAGCGGATCGGCCCTGGATGAAATATTCGTCCAGACAGTTGATGATCAGGGTCTGAACCTGTCTGGACCGGATGAAACTGATTTTTTCAAACAAGGGGACAGGCCTGTCAGTGACTTCGCTGAGTCCTGTGCTGAGTATCTTCTGCAGATTGCCGGTGTCAGAGGCTGCCGGCGGTCCCTCCTCCGGGACTGCCTCTTCAGAGGCCGTGATGCGCAGCGCTGTGGTGCGGGTTCCATCAGGGAGCTTGACTTCTTTTTTGATCTCTTCGACTTTCCCGGAGATCGGGGCCGGAACGAGCGAAGAGACGCCATGGGCCACAGGCTGGCCCTGCTTGACAAGCGCTCCTTTTTTGACCATCAGCTCATAGGCCTGTTCCGGGTGATGGAGCAAGGGGAGCAGAACACTGTCGGGAACTGGCAGCGATGTGATGCTGGGTGATTCGGATCGTTCTGGAACAGGCAGGGCCAATCCGCCCTGGAAACTGGCTGCTTTCATGCGCACGCTCTCTTGCTTCAGACGATTGAAGGTCCCGGGAGTCCGCCGGGTTCGGATAGGCAGTGACAACCGCATATAAGCCCTGTTTTATCAAAGGCTTTCTACTCCTATTGAGATTTTCAACGATTGTCAAGCGCTGCAAATTACAGTTTGATCTTTTGTGGTCCCGCCTGTAAGGTTGAGTGTGCTATGGGAGTTTCGGGTGGCAATCCCTTCAGCTCCCCAGGCATTTGAAATCGGATAGAGAGTGTGGGTCTGTGTGCAGAGACCTGCGGCAAAGACCGAAAGGAGAGCTTATGGGCAGAGCAGAGCAGGTGCGGGATATCGTGTCCCGGCGCCGACCGCTTTTGGAAAAGATCAAGCGCATCGAGGCGAGCCTGCAAGAGATGCAGGGACTGTTAACGCGGTTTCTGGATGAAGAAGAGACCTTCAAACAGTCCATTGACCGGGAGAACCGGCTGCAGCTGGTTTCCCTGCAGCAACGCTGTTCCGAGTTGAAGAGTGAAATCGCATCCCAGCTGGGACGTCTGGACAAGCTCCGTTCGCGGTTTTCCAGGCCGACCCTGAATATCGGGATGGTCGGGCTGGCCAGGCAGGGCAAGAGCCGGCTTTTGCAGACCCTCACCGGACTGGGATCACGAGAGATACCCGACGGCAACCGGACGGATTGCACCGGGGTGCGCAGCAGCATCATGCACAGTCAGGGGGAGATTGTTGCCACGGTCAGCTTTTATGCCCCTTCGATGTTTCTGGACGAGGTGATCGCTCCGTATTTCGAGAAACTCGAGTTGGGGGCGAAGCCTTTGAGTCTGAACGCATTTGCGGACGGGGTGCTGCCGGAGCTGCCCTCTGAAAAACGGCATTCGGCGGTGGCCAAAGCCCAATATGCTTCCCTGCAGCGGTACCACGAAGCCTATCCCCAGTATCGGGATCTCCTGGGCCAGGAACCCAGGCAGATCACCAGCGATCAGATCAGGGACTATGTCAGCCAGACGTCGGCCGAATCGAATCAGCCGCAGCCCGCTTTTTTCGCGGTGCAGGAGGTCAGGATCCAGTGCCCCTTTCCGGATGCCGATGTCGCGGAGATTGGTTTCGTGGACATGCCCGGTCTGGGGGATACCGGGCTCGGCCATGAAGAACGGCTTTTGAAGATCCTGGCCCATGATGTCGATTTGCTGTTTTTTGTCCGCCTCCCCTCACCGAGCGGGGACAGCTGGAATGAAACCGACATCCATCTCTACGACATCTGCGCCCGGGCGGTGCCGGAACTTCCCCTGCATGACTGGAGTGTGATGGTCTTGAACCGCACCGTGGCCGGAGAGGAACTCGGGGACAACCTGGCCAACTGCATGGACATTTCCGAACAGATCCAAAGCAAGGGCACGCGTTTTGCGGAACTTGTGGTTGCTGATTGTTCGAATGGGGACGAGGTGCGCAGCGAGGTTCTGGATCCGGCCCTGGCCTACCTGACCGCGCATATCGAAAGCATCGACGCCCGTTACGTCCAAAAAAATCAGGAGCAGCTCCAGGCCCTGCAACAGGAGATCGAGAGGCTTTTCACCCGGGCCAGGCCGGAAACGATTCTGGGTGCGGAAACCATCGGGAGCAACGAGGAACAGCAATTTCTGGAGTTGTTCGAGAATGTCTGGCAGGAGAATGTGCATCAATTCGAAACATTTTTGAACGAGCTCTTTCAGACCAGGGACAGTTCCAATGTCCATTTCGTTCGCAGTATCACCGAGGTCATTGAGGAGGCTAAACAGGATACAGGCATACCGGATCTGGACAAGATCGAGCGGCAGCGGGCGGAAGAGAAATCCTATGACGGGGCGTTCTATTATTTTTTGAACGAAATCAGGGCCCATCTTTCCAATAAGTTTCTCAACCTGGACGAATCCCTGTCTTTCACCACAGAGGAAGCCAAACAAGGGGTGGGACAGATCCTGAAGAAATCGGGACGCCTCGGGTTTCTTTCGGGGGCGGAGGGGACGGAGTTTCTGCGGCAGCTCTATGCTTTGTGCACGGTGACCGGATATAACTTCCGCTTGATCCAGGAGGCCCTGGACATCCTGATTTCCTTCAAGCTTTCCTTCCGGGGACTCATCCAGCACCGAATCCGCAAGCAGATGGACAACCTGACGCCGGATCGCATCGAACTCAAAAGGTTCAATATGTTGAGTTCCCTGAAGTTTTCACTCAAAAATCTGGTGCAGCGTGAAAAAATCACCAACGCCGAATCCCTGCAGCGTTACCTGCAGGAGGCCCATGCAAATGTGCTGGGCAAGATCGAGACCTCGCTCAAAGAATTCCATTATGAGCCGAATCAGGCCATCTTCGCTATTGTCGAGGAATTCACGGACCGGGCCTTCCGGGCCAGGGGGGTCAGAAACCAGTGGCAGGCCTTTTACCGCATGAACCGGGCCAACATCTGGCCTGAGCAGTTTGAAAAGATCGCTCAGGGCACCTATCTGCGGGAGCGTTGGCAGACCCTGGTCCAGGCCATTCTGGAGGCCTGCCGGACCGGAGACTGGGAACTGACGGGACGGGAAGAAAGTGAGGGAGTGAGGGAGTGAGGAGTGCAGAAACGCGGCACACTTTAAGCGGGTTTGCCCGACCTCCGACCACCAATATTTCGTATGAACTCTATTTTGTTCTCTCCGCCTGCCCCGGACTGAGATCCGGCCCGCCGGCTAAGGAACGTCATCCCGGGCCCCGATTCGGGACCTGTGGCCAACTCGTACACTTGAAACTTTCATTGAAGAGTCCCTGCAAGGACAAATAGAGTCGATGTTCCAGGCCTTGATTAAAGCTCGTCATTGCGAGCGAAGCGAAGCAATCTTTCAGAGAAGCCTCTTGGCAGCCCTACCTCTGGCAGGGCTGCCATATAATTAATTGATATTTAAAACACTATACGGCTATACTGTTATGCTGTTCATTTTCAACAACGACTGCCAGTTTGATCAGTGAAGAAACTTACAGTTGTACGACATGACAAGATTGCGAACCGTCCACAGGGTTCTCTTGAGCGACCTCGCCGGAAGCGTTCGAGCGAAAGAGAACTCTGTGGCTGGTTCGTGGTTTCAATTGAAGTTTCATACGAGGGATTGCTTCGGCGAAGACGCCTCGCAATGACGGGTTAC
>CAZUMF010000227.1:0-7726 GCA_964621385.1 uncultured Desulfohalobiaceae bacterium | reverse complement strand
AAGAGGGTGTTGACCTTGTTCACCGCGCATTGGAGCACCAGCCAGCCGAGAAATTGGCCCTCCTTGTGCAGGGGTTCCACGAAAAAGGCCGCAGGCTTGGCCGAGGGTCCGTACTCGTGAAAATCCACAAAGACTTCCTGGCGGGGTTTGTCCCGCAGGCATTGCCCCAGCGGGCTGCCTGAGGACTCATCCTCCTGGAACAGGTTTGTATTCAGATCCGATTCCTTGCGGATGGTGTAAAAGACCTTTCCCTGCCTGTTCACAAACAGGAGATCATAAAAGGAAAAATACTCCTTGATGTAGTAGGTATTGAAATTTTCACGAAAAGCCTTCACCTTGTCCGTAACTGCCTGGGGAACACCCCCTTTTCGCCTCATTTCCGCATAGCGGCGGTTGATCGCAAAGCAGCTGACAACGCTTGGATCTTGGGCCGCCTGCCGGGCCAGCGCGTGCGTCCGTTCCCAGAAATTCCGCAACTGGCCGGCCTTCTCTTCCCGGGCATAATCCAGGCGGACATAGGCCCAGTCATAGACCCCTTTGCTCGCTTCCGCCGGGGTAAACAGGCCCAGCAGCAGACCGCTCAGCACCAGCAGAAACAGAGAGAAAACCCTCTGCTGTTTCAGGACAATTGGGCAAGAATCCAGCTCTGTTTGGTTTAGCAATTTGGTCATGGTGTTTTTGAATACGTGTCCTTAGGTTCCCTGTTGAATGGTCTCCAGCTCCTGCCGGGTCAGGACCCGGTCCAAATCCAACAGGATCTTGACCGCGTTCTCGGTCTTGGCCATGCCCAGAATAAAATGGGTATCCAGCTGCGTGCCGAAAGTCGGAGCCGGTTCGATCTCCTGCCCCCCGATTTCCATGACCTCGGAGACCTCGTCCACAACAATGCCCATGATCACCTTGTCCGTCTCCTGGGTGATCTGGACCACGATAATGCAGGTTTTGCGGGAAACATCAGCCTCAGCCATTCCGAATTTGAGCCGGAGATCCACCACGGGGATGACCTTGCCCCGCAGATTGATGACCCCTTTTACAAAGTCCGGGGTCCTGGGAATCCCGGTGATCTCCTGCATCCCGATGATCTCCTGGACTTTCAGAATCTCCAGTCCGTAATCCTCCTCCCCCAGCCGGAAGGTCAAATATTTCCCGGCCAGGCCCTCCAGGGCCTCCCTGGAGGTTTCTTCATAGGCTGCTGCTTGCATAGTCACTCCTTGGGTTGTGGTTCACGGTTCCAGGTTCAAGGTTCACGGTCTGCAGAATTTTTTCCTGTTCTGTTTGACCATTTTTGTTCCTTGCAAAGACCCAGACATCACTTGTTGAGAAACGCATTGTTTATATTGTATTGAAAAATCAATAACCGGAAATGAGTTCCTGCTCATTTCCGGTTATGGTACTCGATCATTTTTTCCAAAACCTCATACAGATAGATTTCAAAATCCGCTTTCAGGGTGACGAATCTGGGATAGAGTCGAAACCCGGAGGCATAGGTCTCGTGCTCATTGTCCGGGAGGATGAGGAGCAGCTTCTTGTCGTCATAATAAGCATGCAATGTATGCAGTTCCTCCAGCCGTTCCCGGGTGTCGGCCATGAGGATGAAAATGTTCAAATCTCCGTATCGGACCGGGCGCTTCAGATGCTGTTTGAGGGTTTCCAAATCCGGACAGGTCAGTCGCGGAAACGCTTGAAAACGCTGCTCAACGCCTCGTTGCAGGCGCTGTCCTGCTTCATCGGCCTGATGGTGGATGTAGAGTATAAGCTGTATCATGGGCCTCACGCTTCACTAGGGTTGGACATTGGAGATGCAGAGCTCTTTACAGCATTCAAAATATACTGCTCCAATTTACCTTTTATAGGTTTCTGTCGTTGAGATCTACGGACAATCAGTCTTTGTTTCTAAAACCAAAATTGGATCAGTATATGAGGCTTTTTGAGCATTATGGACTATGTCTTTCAATCTTTAAGGTTTCAGGTGTCAGCTTTGCTCCCGGCAAAGCTGACACATATCTATATAAAATAATTACAAATGCAAGAATGTTCCACTACGCTGATGCTGAATTCTTTCACTGCCGATTTGATCAATGAAGAAACTGTGTTTTACCGGCATACTGTCGCCGTAACCCGTCATTGCGAGGCGTCTTCGCCGAAGCAATCCCTGACAAAAAAGCTTTTCTGAAAAGATTGCTTCGCTTCGCTCGCAATGACGAGCGTTGATCAATGCCTGGAACTGTGACTCCATTCGTCTGAAGTTTCATACCAGCCCTGCCGCTAGCCGCAGACGTCCAGATTGATCGAAAAAGAAACGAGTCACCTCCTCCGTCACCCCGGCGCAGGCCGGGGTCCAGCTTTTCAGTCTGGATTCCGGCCTTCGCCGGAATGACGGAGTAAGAAAAATTGAAGTTTCATACGAGGAAAAGAAAAAAAACAACAATATCTACTCCTGAGAAACTGAAACCCGGGATATGAAACTTCCTGAGCGTCCAATTTCAAAATAAATTCCTGTATTGGAGTGAATCAATATATTCGCTACGGCATTACAACTCTCTAAAATGACGGCTCTTCCTGCCTGCACCAGACTGACAGCAAAGTCTGTGCCATAGCCGTATATTTCAATGAACACATTGAAATATATATTTTTTTTTCAAATACAGCGTTCTGAAGATATGGAGAAAAGACAGCCTCATTTTCAAGTCGACTTGAAAACGTGCAAGGAGGTTGGATCGGTCAAGGCAGGATGCGGGTGCGTCAGGGGGCAGAGGTCAGGGGGCAGAAGTCAGAGATCAGGGGGCAGGGCAGGGGTCAGAAGTCAGAGGTCAGAGGTCAGAGGTCAGAGGTCAGACCCGGCTTCGCTAAGAAACTTCCGGCGTCGTCCTATTGGACTATGCCGTGACAAGTCGCCGCGGCAAGCGTCAGGGACAGAGGTCAGGGGGCAGGGCTGACACATAATTATTTGATTTTATTATAATATACGACTGCCGGTTTGATCTATGGAGAAACTTTCACTGTCAATGGCTTTTCCTACAGAGCCAAGAATTTGAACGTCGAACATCGAATTTTGAATGAAGAAAAAAAGAGTGAATGAAAGAGCAAGTGTATGAAAGAAGAGACCGATACTGGAATGGGAGCAAGTCTTTTCTTTGATTCATCATTCATCATTGGACGTTCGACGTTCGATGTTCATTTCTGAAATTTCATACGAGAGCCTGCCCCACAGCCTGTTCAGGCCTGCCGCTCTCCGAGCGGCGGCCTACTCAAAAAAATTTTCAAGTCCGCTTGAAAATTTTTTTCAAGCCTGCTTGAAAAACTCAGGGTGCTTTTTGAAGAGCTCATAAATCCTGGCCTGGGTCAGTCCGGACAAACGGGCCATATCCTTGACCCGGCCGTCGGTCCGGTGGGCCAGTTCGCGGAAATAGTCTTGTTCCAGAGCTTCAAGGGTGTCCTGACGGAGCGTCTTCCAAGGAGGAAGGGTTTCCCGGCCTACCAGGTCAAACCCTGGCCGGCTTTGCAAAGAAGGGTCCGGCGCCTGCTCTGTCTCCTGTTCCGTTGTCTGTTCGGGAGGCTCTTCGATGCAGCGAAGGGCGATGCGCAGATAGGCCGGCAGGTGCCTGGGCTGGAGATTCGGATCCTCAGGAAAGGAGGAAATGGTTTCCTCCAGGACATTGACCAGCTCACGGATATTGCCGGGCCATTCATAGCTGAGCAGGGCCTCTACAAATTCCGGGTAGACTTTTTTGATTGCTATCTGTTTTTCCAGGCACATCTTTTCCATATAATGAAAAGTCAACTCCCGGATGTCATCTTTGCGCTGCCTGAGCGGAGGGAGGTGGATGACCTGGCCGCGTATCCTGAAGTACAGATCCGAGCGGAAACGGCCCTGTTCCACCTCCTGCTCCAGGTTGCGGTTCGTGGCCGAGACCAGCCGGAATTCACTGGTAGCCGGTTTTTTGGAGCCGAGCGGATAGAAGCGTTTGCTCTCCAGCAGACGCAGAAAGCGCTTCTGGGCATCGAGATCCAGCTCGCCGATCTCATCCAGGAACAGGGTGCCCTTGTGGGCCAGGGCGATCCGGCCCTCATGGTTGGAGGCCGCCCCGGTATAGGCCCCTTTGACATGCCCGAAGAGGATGCTTTCCATGAGACTGCTCTTCAGGGCGGCGCAGTCCACAATGATATAACTGGCCTCGGAGCGGGGGCTGTTTTCATGCACGGCTTTCGCGATAAGGTCCTTTCCGGTCCCGGTTTCTCCGGTGATCAATACACTGCTGTCAGTGGCGGCGGCCCTGGCCGTTGCTTCCAGGCACTGCTTCAACTGCTTGTTTTTCCCGATGATGTCGTCATGCCGGAATAACTTGACGGCAGACTGCTGCTGTCTGAAGGAGCGAAACTCCAGAGCCCGTTGGGCCGCCAGACGGATCTCATCCAAATCCAGAGGCTTTTGCAGATAATCAAAGACCCCGAACTCCAGGGCATACTTGGCGCCCTGCTGGCTTTTGTTGCCGGTGACGATGATGATTTCCGGGGAAGCGGCCGTATTGGAGAAACGCTCCAGGGCGTCCAGCCCATTGCCGTCCGGCAGGCTCAGATCCAGAAACAGGAGATCCACCGGTTCCTGTTCGGCCAGTTCCAGGGCCTGGCCCAACGTGGCTGCATTGCGGATCTCGAATTCAAAGCGCTTCAGGGCCTGCTCCAGCAGGCGCCTGATCTGCACGTCGTCGTCTACGATTAAAATTGTAGGCATAGAGGATTGAAAAGTGAATATTGAAAATTGAATATTGAATATTGCTGAATACAAAAAAAATCAAAGGAAAATACCCGATTCAGGGCGGCAGGGCAAGCTGGGAAGTGGCAACCACCCGGTTGCGCCCGAGACATTTGGCCTTGTATAGGGCCTGATCAGCCTTTTTGAGCGGAGCTGTGTCACGTTTTTTCCTCCAAAACCTCCCGCACCTTGAGGGCCAGAGCCTTGACCGAGAAGGGTTTCTGAATGAAGTGGACACCAAAATCCAGTACACCGCGATGGGCGATCACATTATTTGTGTAGCCGGACATGTACAGGACCCTGATTCCGGGAATGCGGGCCAAAACCAGCTCAAAGAGCCGGCGTCCGTCCATGTTCGGCATGACCACGTCAGTGAGAAGCAAGTGCAGGTCGCTGGTGCAGGACTCCAGGAGCTGCAGGGCCTCTTCCCCGTCTGAAGCGGCCAGGACCGTATACCCGAGTCCTTCCAGGATGGTCCTGGCCAGACTCCTGACCTGGGCATCGTCTTCAACCAGGAGAATGGATTCGGATCCTTGGACATCTCGGGACGGCGCCGGCTCCCTCACAGGCTCGGAGCATCCGGATTCTTCAGAGATCGGAAGATACACCTTGAAAATCGTGCCCCGGCCGGGTTCGCTGTAAACCCAAATATTGCCGCCGTGCTGCTTGACGATCCCGTACACCGTGGCCAGTCCCAGGCCGGTGCCCTTGTCTTTGACCTTGGTGGTGTAAAACGGCTCGAAGGCATTGTCACTCGTCTCGGGGTTCATGCCGCAGCCGTTGTCGCTGACGGCCAGCAACACATATCCCCCGGGCATAAATCCCGCATGAGTCTCGCAATAGGCATTGTCGAAGGCGGTGTTGCCTGTTTCAATGCTCAGCTTGCCGACGTCGACAATGGCGTCCCGGGCGTTGACGCACAAGTTGGCCAGGATCTGGTCTCCGTAAGATCGGCATGGGACGGCTGATCCGTGTCAATTTGCTCCAGGAGCATATCCGCATGACCGAGAATCACCCCCAGAAAGTGATATAATGTCCCCTAACTCTCAATGCAGAGCTCTTCACCACGGGCTAACAGCTAATGTGTGAGTCATTTTTTGGACAACTATCTCCTTATTGTAAATTCGAAGCACGAAACCCGAAATTCGAAACCCCAGTGAAATGGGAAGAGATTTCACGGGGCAGGCAAGCACGAAATTCAAATTTTAAAAACATTTCAAATATTGCTAATTATTATAAGACCTTAAGGTCTAAAGCCGTAATGCCGGTACGAGGTCTGAACTCTCAATGAGGGCAGACTCCAGCTTTTTCCCGGTCAGATTGACAGGCGGGTTTGACCTGATTATACTTACAGTGGTCATAAATTCAGAGCTCTTTCCAGTGAGCTCAAAATTCGATAATTTTTTGGACATTCTCGTGTGAATCATATGTAACTCGAGGTTTCAGGTTTCAGGTGTCAGATTTTAAGACATTGAGATTCTAATTCTTTTTTCTTCCTGACACCAGAAACCAGACACCTGAAACCTAATGAAGTGTCCAATTTTGAAGATACTTAATATATATCCAATTGTTTCAAATACTTAATGTAGAAGCCAAAATGATAGTACGAAGTCTGAAATTGAGGTTTTGCCTGTTCAAAAATTGTGGCAGCTACTACTTAAGGTTATTGGTGGCAGATACAAATGCGTAATTTATGCCAACTTCTGGTAGAACATTACACTCTGACTCAGAGTTTTGCAAATCGTTTTCATCTGCAGGAGGTAGACCATGCCGACACTCCAAGAACTGAAAAAAGCTATTTTCTCGGATCTTCCCAAGATGATGAGAACCGAACCGGAGATTCGTGACTTTATCCTACGAATCACCCAAGAGATGTATGCCGGCAAACAGGAAACAGAAAGCCGGTTTGACCGGATGATGGATGAATTGAAAAGGGACCGTGAGCGTTGGAATCAAGAATGGATTGAATACCGACAGGCCCAGGAAGAAAAATGGGAGGAAAACCAGAAGCAATGGACGGAAAATCAAAAAACGATCAATACTATCCTGCAATCCATCCAGTCGCAGGAGAAGAGATATGATTCTACCATCGGGGCTTTGGGGGCGCGATGGGGCATCCATTCTGAAGCGGCTTTTCGCAACGGCCTGAAGGCCATCCTGGAAGACTCTTTCGGCGTTACCGTCAAGCGGTATGAGGATTACGATCATGAAGGACAGGTATTCGGCCGTCCGGATCAAATCGAAATGGATCTCATTATCCATAATGGGACCGTGATTCTCTGTGAGATCAAATCCTCCATGGATAAAGCAGGAATGTATGTTTTCTGGCGCAAGAAACAGTTCTATGAGCAAAAACATGGGATACAGGCAAGCCGAACCATGGTCATCTCTCCCATGATCGATGATCCAGGCAAGCGCGTTGCGCAGGACTTGGGCATCGAGATCTATTCCTATTCCGACAGCGTGCCCTTGACCAAAACATAAAAATGAGCTGTTGTCCTCTGCCTCCCCCGGAACACACTGATCTGTTCTGAAGCCGCGCCTCCCAGCCTGAGCCTCCGGGGCGGTTCCCCGCAGGCTCAGGATTGATCTGAATTTCATGACAACGGGATTAAAAGTCCTTGAAATCGGAATCATCCAGGGGGATGACCTGTTCCGAATCCTGTTTCTGCCGGGATTGCTTCCCGGACTGGGCATTTCCTCCGGACGTTTTTTGCTGTTTGTGCTGGGGCAGGCCTTTGGACCGGCCGGCAGCGCGCCTGGCAGTCGATTTTTGAGCCGCATGCTGCTCGGTTTGGCCTTTTTTCCCTCCGATGAGTCCGGTCAATTCATGGACCATCTTCTTGAGCTCCTCGGCCTGGGAGGAAAGCTCCTCGGAGGCGCTGGCCGATTCCTCGGAGTCGGCCGCGTTCTGCTGAACCACCTTGTCCATTTCCGAGACCGCGGTGTTCACCTGATCGATGCCCTGGGCCT
>CAZUMF010000226.1:0-7742 GCA_964621385.1 uncultured Desulfohalobiaceae bacterium | reverse complement strand
CTCTGCCCTCTGCCCTCTGCCCTCTGCCCTCTGCCCTCTGCTCTCTGCCCTCTGCTCTCTGCTCTCTGCCCTCTGCCCTCTGCCCTCTGCCCTCTGCCCTCTGCCCTCTGCCCTCTGCTCTCTGCCCTCTGCCCTCTGCCCTCTGCCCTATGCTCTCTGCTCTCTGCCCTCTGCCTCCTTCGACCCCGGCGTCTTGGGCGGCTTTTCCGGCAGGAGGCCCTGGGGCCTGAAAATCAGAATGCACTCCAACAGGGCCCCCACCAGAAAAATTCTGATGGCCGAAGCCCGGGTGACCCACATTTCAGGCAAACGGGTGGTAAAAATTTCAGTTCCGGACCAGACCCCCCAGATAATGACCGCCCCGAGCAGGGCGCCCTTGTTGTTTCCGCTGCCCCCGGCGATGAGCATGACCCAGACCAAAAAGGTCCCGAACATGGGATCAAAGGCCGACGGACTGATAAAGGTGGTGAAATGGGCGTACAGGGCTCCTCCGATCCCCATGATCACCGAGCCCAGCACAAAGGCCTCCAGCCGGAAGCGCAGGACATTCTTTCCCGCCGCCTGCACAGCGTCCTCATTGACCCGTATGGCCCGCAGCACCCGGACCCAGGGGGATCGATAGAGCCGCTCCAGGGCCAGATAGGTCCCCGCGACAAACACCAGGATCACCAGGAGAAACAGCAGGGCATCTCCACTCTCGGTGAGGCCGGACAAGGGCTTGGGGATGGCCGGTATCCCCCGCACCCCATTGGTCAGCCAGCCTTCGTTTTTCAGAAACAACCGGATGATTTCAGCGATACCGATACTGGCGATGGCCAGATAGTCGCCCCGCAGGTTGAGGGTGATCAGTCCGATGAAAAAGGCCAGAATGCCTGAAGCGAGCATGGCCCCGACAACCCCGAGCAGGAAGGGCAGTTCAAAGCCACCGAGATGATGTGGGCTGGCCGCGGTGGTGACAATGGCGCTGGAATAGGCCCCGATGGCAAAAAAGGCGGCCACTCCGATATTGATCTGTCCGGTGAAGCCCCACTGTACATTGAGTCCCAGACTGAGGACCGCATAGATTCCGGCCACGGTCAGAAAAAAGATAAAATAGGTGAGCAGTCCCGCGAGTTCCATCACTCTTTCCCTCCCAAAATTCCAGTCGGGCGAAAGACAAGCATCAGGACCATAATGGCAAAGGCCACGGCCGGCTTGTAGGCGGGAGAGATGACCATAGTGGACAATTCCTGAACAATGCCGATGAGCAGTCCGCCCAGGACCGCTCCATAGAGATTGCCGATCCCGCCGGCTATGGCCGCGGCAAAAACCGGAAGCAGGATTCGCCAGCCCATGATCGGATTGAGCCGGGTGTCGATGCCCAGAAAAATCCCGCCTGCCGCAGCCATGGCCGCGGCAATCATCCAGGTCCAGAAAATGACCTTTTCTGTATTGATGCCGGTCACCTGCGCCAGATCCATGTTGTCGGACAAGGCCCGCATGGCCTTCCCCATCCGGGTCTTATGCAAAAAAAGGTGCAAGAGCACCACCAGGACGGCGGTCCCGATAATAATGTTCAGCTGATCCGGCTTGATCCGCAAGCCGTAAAACAGATACGGCAGTTTGATGCCGGCCTCGTAAATCTTATTGTCCGGCCCCCAGATGACTTGAATCGCACTGCGCAGCATGAGGGCCGTTCCCACTGAACTGATGAGCATGATGATCGGGGTGGAGGACCGTAGCCAGCGGTAAATGCTCCGGTCCAGGGCGCCCGCCACCAGGGCCGTGGCCGCCATGGCCAGCGGAAACACGGCATACATGGGAAGCTGCAGGGAGACCACCCCCACCAGCCCGAAGTACGCGCCCAGGGTCATCATGTCGCCATGGGCAAAATGGGCAAAGCGCAAGATCCCGAAGACCAGGGACACGCCGATGGCCCCCAGGGAAATGATGCATCCCAGCACAATGCCGTAGATGAGCACCTGTATCAAATCAATCACAAAACTCCCCCCAATCCAACAATGGCCAGGGCCATTTTTGGATTCCAGTTGAACAATACACCAAAGAATCAGAGCTCTTTACATGACGCGTAAATTTGAAGGATTTTTTGGACATCTTGTGATATTTCTTGCCTCTTTTTGAGGTTTCAGGTGTCGGGTGTCAGATTTTAAAGGCTTGATATAGCATTATCTTTGTTTTCCTGACACCAGAAACCTGACACCAGAAACCAAAAGAAAGTCCAACATTAAGAATATTCCAAACATTGTTCGTTATTTTATAGCGTTAAGGTTCAAAGCCGTAATGTCGGTACGAACTCTGAGAATAGAGAACCGGTCAGCCGCCGAGAAACATCTCGGCCACTTCCTTATTGTTCAGAATATTGTCCCCGGTATCCTCAAAGCGGTTGGCGCCCATACTCAGAATGTAGCCGCGATGGGAAAAGGCCAGGGCCTGCTTGGCGTTTTGCTCGACCATCAAAATGCCCACCCCGCTTTTGTTGATCTCCTGAACCCGTTCAAAAATCTGCTCGATGAACAGCGGCGACAGCCCGGCCGATGGTTCATCCAGGAGCAGCAGACTGGGATTGAGCATCAGCGCCCGGCCGATGGCCACCATCTGTCGCTGCCCTCCGGAGAGATGCCCGGCGGATTGCCCTCGTTTGTCCTTCAAAGGCGGAAAAAGCTCATAAACATGCGCCAGTTGATCGCTGAAATCACCCTTGCGGATAAAGGCGCCCATTTCGAGATTTTCCTGCACAGTGAGGCTGGGAAAGACATTGAATTCCTGGGGCACGTAACAGATCCCGAGATGCACGATCTGATCGGGTCGGCGGCGGGTGATCTCCTTGTCCTGAAAGAGAATTCGACCTTTCCTGACCTTGAGCAGGCCGAAAACCGCCTTCATGACCGTGGACTTTCCCGCACCGTTCGGACCGATGATGGAAACAATCTCTTGCGCTTCGATGTGCATGGACACCCCGTGCAGGATGTCCGCGTTCCCATACCCCCCGTAAATATCATCAACCTGTAAGAGAGTCATGCTGCATCCTTGTCCTGATCAACCGCCAAGATACGCTTCCTGGACGGCCCTGTTGCTTCTGAGTTCCTGCATGTCGCCCTGGGCCAGGACCTTGCCCTGGGCCATGACCACCACCGGGTGGCAAAGTTGCATGATCAGGTCCATGTCGTGCTCGATAATACAGAAGGTGTAGCCCAAATCGGTGTTCAAGCGCCTGATATCCTGAGCCAGTTTACTGAGCAGGGTCCGGTTGACACCGGCCCCGGGCTCATCCAGCAGGACCATTCTGGCCTCGGTCATCATGGTCCGTCCCAGCTCCAGCAGCTTTTTCTGCCCTCCGGACAAATTGCCGGCCAGTTCGTGAGTCAAATGGGAAATCTGCAAAAACTCGAGGACCTCTTCCGCTTTCTGTCTGTTCTGCTGTTCCTGCCTGCACACCCTTCCCCAACGCAGCAGAGAGGAAAGGACCAGCTCCCCTGTTTGTTTCGGAGGCACCACCATCAGATTTTCCAGAACGGTCATGCGGTCGAACTCGTGCGGGATCTGAAAGGTCCGCAGCAGCCCTTTGTGAAAAAGCTTGTAGGCGGGCAATCCGGTAATATCCTCGTTCTCAAGCCGGATGGTGCCGGAATCCGGCGCCAGAAAACCGGCCATGATGTTGAACAGGGTGGTTTTTCCCGCACCATTCGGGCCGATCAAGCCGGTGATCGACCCTTTTTCAATGCTCAGGGAACACCCGTCCACTGCAGCTACGCCTCCGAAGGATTTAACGATGTCTTGAACGGCAATCACGTGTCTACCCACCTTGCCTCGTGAAGCTTTGGACGGAAGCGTATCCTGGCTATTGTTGACAATCCCGTCCTTTTGACAAAAAAATGTTTAGCCCGTATAGGGATACACATTTCTACGTATTTTTTGATCACTTGGCAAATGTTTTTTGTTTTTCCGCTCCGGCTGGCGGACACTGCTTCCAGCAGAGATTACCAAGACCATACAGCAAAGCGCCTGAATTGGCTGCCATTGATACAGAGCTGTCTCTTCAACCCGGGTATCCTTTCTCCAGTGGACATGCAACAATCCCCTTTTCTCAGCGGCGTACAAACCGGACTGCCCATTGCCTTCGGCTACCTGCCCATTGCCGTGGCCTTTGGAGCCCTGGCCATGGAGTCCGGCCTTCAGGCGGAAGCCGCCGTTTTGATGTCCCTGCTGGTCTATGCCGGGGCCAGTCAGTTCATGGCCGTGGGGATGCTCTTCTCAGGGGCTGGAGCGCTGCAAATCATTGCCGCCACCTTGTTTCTGAACCTGCGGCACATGATCATGAGCATGGTGGTCAATAAACAGGCATTGGACGGGCCTGTTGCCTGGAAGGCACTGTTTTCTTTCGGCATTACGGATGAAACCTTTGCCTTGCTGACGCTGGAAGAAAAAAGGGGGAAGGCTTCGCCGCAGCTACCCTATGTGGCCGGTCTGCTGCTCAGCGCCTATCTGGCCTGGAATGTAGGGACCATGCTGGGATGTCTGGGTTCGAGCATCATCCCCTCCCGCTTGAGCGGCGGCATGGTCATTGGTTTATATGCCATGTTTATCGGGCTCCTGGTGCCCAATGTCAGACGATCCCTCAGGACAGGGCTGATCGCCGGCATCAGCATGCTACTCTGTTACGGCTTCAACGCCTTTCTGGATCAGGGCTGGTCCATTGTTTTGGCCACGATTGTTGGGGCCATGGCCGGAGCAACCTTCATACGGGAGCGCCCATGGAAATGATCGGCATTGTACTGGGGATGGCCATAGTCACCTCTATTCCAAGAGTGCTTCCGGCCCTGTTCATGAACCGGATCGCCGTGCCCCCCTGGTTTGAAAGCTGGCTGCAATCCATCCCCTATGCCGCACTGGGGGCCTTGATCTTTCCCGGCATCCTGCTGGTGGACCAGGGCCATCCAGAGGTCGGACTCGTGGGCGGTGGCGCTGCTGTGCTGCTGGCCTTTCTGCGGGTGCACATCATTTTTGTCATGGCCGGAGCGATCCTGACCGTGCTGCTGATACAGAAC
The DNA here is from genome assembly GCA_964621385.1 of uncultured Desulfohalobiaceae bacterium. Classification (GTDB taxonomy): domain Bacteria; phylum Desulfobacterota; class Desulfovibrionia; order Desulfovibrionales; family Desulfothermaceae; genus JAABTT01. The sequence continues at coordinate 2,697 of CAZUMF010000226.1, read as the reverse complement.
TGGGTGTGGATGCTGCAATACTTTTTGTGAAACGCGCAGGACTCAGGCTCGTAGGTGGCCTTTGTGGGCATGATTGCGGGTAATTTCAGACTTTGTGAGGCTTTGATTTTTTTGTATACAACCCCAAGGAGTGACTATGGGCCGAAGTTTTTTAGAAGGGAATGAGGCCATCGGCTGGGGGGCCTTGGCCGCCGGCTGTAATTTTTTTGCTGGGTATCCCATCACCCCGGCCACAACGGTCTTCAATACCATGTTGAACCTGCTGCCGCCCCGGGGCGGCATCTGCCTGCAGGGTGAAGACGAAATCGCGTCCATTGGATTCTGCCTGGGCGCCTCCATGTCCGGCCGCAAGGTGATGACCGCCACCTCGGGGCCGGGAATCAGCCTCTACAGCGAGCAGATCTCCTTTGCCATCGGCAGCGAGATTCCCCTGGTCATTGTCAATGTCCAGCGTCTGGGACCGTCCACCGGTTCCGCCACCAAGGGAGCGGACGGGGATGTCCAGTTCATGCGCTGGGGATCGAGCAGCGGCCAGCCGGTCATTGTTCTCGCCCCTTCAGATGTCGCGGACTGCTATCTGTTGACCAGGCAGGCCTTCAATCTGGCGGAAACATACCGCTGCCCGGTCTTTGTGGCGGCCAACAAGGAAGTCTCCATGACCCGTGAATCCGTCGACTTGACCGCACTGACGCCGCCCCCGGTCCTCGACCGGACCACGGCCGATCCCGGCGAAACCTTTCTGCCCTTTGCCGTCCCCGAAGACTCCCTGATTCCCGAGTTTCTTCCCATTGGAGACACGACCCTGGTCCGTCAGACCTCCTCCACCCACGGCCCTGACGGCTACATCACCACCGAGCCCGGACAGATCGAGAGCAATCAGGAACGCCTCAAGGCCAAACTTGAAAAGGACGTCGCGTCCTTCACCTTTTTCGATCAGATCGGTCCTGCCCAGGGCGAGACCCTGATCGTGACCTACGGGGTCACTGCGCGGGCCGGCCGGGATGCGGTTGCAGCCTTGAACCAGGAAGGACACCGGGTCGGCTTTCTGGATTTGAAAACCCTGTGGCCGGTTCCTGAAGTCTTGATCAGGGAGCGGGCCCAGGGGTTTGAACAGGTCCTGGTGGTGGAAATGAATCTTGGACAGTATGTGCGGGAAATCCAGCGGATGCTCCCGGAAAAGACGGTCCGCTTCTTCGGACAAATGAACGGCGAATTGATCCAGCCCCAAGCAATCAGGGAGGCAGTACGACATGGATAGTCTTTTGAATACGAATCGGCCCCCGGTCTTTTGCCCGGGCTGCGCCCACGACAAAGTGGTGCGCGGGCTGGACAAGGCCTTCGTGAACCTGGATTTGAGCGGCGACCGCATCGCCATTGTCTCGGATATCGGCTGTTCCGGGCTTTTTGATACCTTTTTCAACACCCATGCCCTGCACGGGCTCCACGGCCGGGCCTTAACCTATGCCACGGGCATCAAGATGGCCAGACCTGAACTCAAGGTGGTGGTCACCATGGGGGACGGGGGTCTCGGTATCGGCGGAGCCCATGTCCTGAGCGCCTGTCGCCGCAACCTCGACCTCACCCTTTTGGTCCTGAACAATTTCAATTACGGCATGACCGGCGGACAGTGCTCGTCAACAACCCCGACCGAGGCCCAGGTGGGATCCGGCTTCTTAAACCGGCTGGAAAAGCCTTTGGAGATCTGCGAAGTGGCCGGAGCCGCCGGAGCGCCTTTTGTCCGGAGACTCTCCAGCTATGACCCCGAACTGGTGGCCGTCATTGAAGCGGCCATTGCGTTTGACGGTTTTTCCCTCCTGGATATCCGCGGTTTATGCCCCGGCCGCTATACCAAACGCAATAAGCAGACACCGAGGGACATCCAGGCCGAACTGGACCGGCTGCCGGACCTTTCCTTTTTTGAGCAGCAAAACGCCCGGCCCGAATACGGGAGTCATTATCGCCGGGAAGCCCAACTGCTGCCGGCGCCGGAAGCCCCGCTCCAAATCGAAACACGCTGCCCGCCTCCGGAATCCGGCCGGCAGGAAGTGGTCATTCTGGGCAGTGCCGGCCAGCGGATCGTCACCGCCGGAGAACTCCTGGGCCTGGCCGGCCTGGCCGCGGGGCTGCACGCCACCCAAAAAAACGACTACCCCATCACCGTGATGAAGGGCCACTCCATCAGCGAATGCATCCTGTCCACTGAAGCCATTGGGTATACCGGATTGGACGCCCCCTCTGTGGTCCTGATCCTGGGACCTGAAGGCGCAGCCAAGCGAAAGCGGATGCTGCAGGATTTGCCCGCAGACGCCCTGATCCTCAAGGCCGCGGGGATCGAACTCCCGGAGTGCCGGGCGCGGATTATGGAGCTGGATTTTAAGGCCCTGCAGGTCAAATCCCAGGACTTCGCCCTGGCGTCTCTGGCTCTGCTGGCGAGAGCGAATACAGTCCTGAGCCTGGACATGCTCAAAGCCGCTTTGCATTTCCGTTTCAAAGGCAAGGCCCTGGAAGGCTCCCTGAGCCTGGTGGAGCGGATCGCATCCTCGGAGACAGCGGCTGTTCTGTAAAAACGCCGTTTCACGGCCAGACCCAGTACTCCGGGGCTCCGCTTTCGGAAGGATCGGCCGCTACCTGCCGGCGGCCGATCCTTCCGGCTTTCCCTAGGGAGCGTTCTCACTTAGGCCCTCGGGATCGGGGTGC
>CAZUMF010000225.1:0-7771 GCA_964621385.1 uncultured Desulfohalobiaceae bacterium | reverse complement strand
GCCGCTTGAACAGAAAGCAGGTTTCAGATTATAATCCGTTATTACAGCAACCAACAGGGAGGGTCTATGTCCGGCTATGAAAAAACCGTCCTGCTCACAGGAGCAACAGGCTTTATCGGCGGCAGGCTGCTGTTAAGGCTGAAGAACCAGGGGATCAGAGTCAGATGTCTGGTCCGATCCGCGAAAAAATTTCAGGCCATGTTTCCAGACTTAAACGGGGTCGAGACGGTCGAAGGCGACCCAGCCAAAGGTACCGGACTGAGCGAAGCCATGCAGGATATAGAAGTTGCCTACTACCTGATCCATTCCATGGGCTCTGCCAGACAGAAGGGGACGGATTTCATCGAACAGGACAGAAAAGCCGCGGAGAACTTCCGGATTGCCGGGGAAAAGGCCGGTGTCGATCGGGTGATCTACCTAAGCGGGCTGGGAGAACATCAACAAGAGCTTTCAGAACATCTTTCCAGCAGGCAGGAAGTGGGCAAGATCCTAGCCTCCGGGCAAATCAAGGCGACTGAACTCAGGGCCGGGGTCATCATCGGTTCCGGGGGGGCCGGCTTCGAGATCATCCGCTACCTGGTGGAACGACTTCCAGTCATGATCGCCCCCATGTGGGTCAACACCCGCTGTCAGCCCATTGCCGTGGACAATGTCATGGACTACCTTCTGGGCTGCCTGACGACCCCTGAAACCGCCGGCCGGATCCTGGAGATCTGCGGCCCGGAAGTGCTCAGCTACCGGAAGCTCATCCTCTGCTATGCCAATGTCCGGCGGCTGAAGCGAGCGATTCTTTCCGTGCCTGTTCTGACCCCCAAACTCTCCGCCTACTGGGTCCAACTGATCACCCCGGTACCCAACGGGATCGTCCGACCGCTCATAGAGGGTCTGAAGAGCGAAGTGGTCTGCCGGGACAACCGCATCCGGGACATGATTCAGGTTGACCTGATCCCCATGAAGGAGGCCATCTGCACGGCCTTGACCGAGGTGGAGAAAGGACCGGGCGGGGTCCCGTCAAGACAGTCCTGTTTTCTGCATTCCCTGATCTGATATCAAATCCGAGTCATTATACTGATCTCATGGTGTTCTTTTAAACAAGGCCTGCTGGACTCTTGCCTAGCATGACTATTTTGCACGAACGTAGAGTACTTTCTGATTTGACCCCGGTGCCTTAAGTTCTTTGGTCTCGAAGAGATCGGTCCGTGCCTTGACCAGATCGGAGAGCTTCTTGTAGCCGTACAGCCTGGAGTCGAAATCCGGCTGCAGCTTATTGAGATAGCTACCGAAAGTGGAAAGGTTTGCCCATCCGGCGTCGTCACTCGACTGCTCAAGCGCCGTCAGGACGAACTGCTTGGGGAACTCATGCTCCTGCTCTGTTGCCTCGACCGGTGCCTGGGGTGGAACCGGCTTTTGCCCCTTCCCGGCCTTTGCGGGCGGGCCGGCCGGCTCAGCCGCGGCGCTGGGACGAAGGACCTCGGTGAACACGAACTTGTGGCAGGCATTTCGAAACGCCTCCGGGGTCTTCTTTTCACCGAACCCGAGAACGGTCAGCCCCTCCTCGCGCAAGCGCATGGCCAGTCCCGTGAAATCGCTGTCGCTTGTGACCAGGCAAAAACCGTCGAATTTTCGTGAGTAGAGCAAATCCATGGCATCGATAATCAAGGTGCTGTCTGTGGCATTCTTTCCCTTGGTGTAGGCAAACTGCTGTACCGGCTTGATGGCGTATTGCTGCAGCACTTTCTTCCAGGAGGAACTCGTTCTGGCGGTAAAATCGCCATAGATTCGCCTGACTGTCGCTTCACCGAATCTTGCGATCTCCGCAAGAAGACCCTTGATGACGGCCGCTTGAGCGTTGTCGGCGTCAATTAAAACCGCCAGGCGCAGGGTATGTTCGTCGGACTCAATTTTTGCGGCGGATCGTGAGGATGTCAAAATGCCTCCGGTTTTCCAATGTATTCTCTTATACCTTGTTGCTTCGCCTGGAGCCCGGTTTCAGGTGACCCAGAGACTGGTGCCCACTCAAGTAGTCCTGGCCGGGACCTTATACCATGCAATACGGCTCATGCATAGCAGGTTTCATTTTTGAATGTCAAATAATCAAATCCAGGAGATACTTTGAAAAAATTTGAACCCGTGCGGGTGACTCGTAGGGGCGCAGCAAGCTGCGCCCGCAACAACAAGTATCAAATTCCTATAAACCTTTTTTGGGCAGAGCATACTCTGCCCCTGCAGATAAGATTTTTGTACAGGGTTTACAGCTAGCCGCACAGCTTGAAAACTTTCATGAAGTGCAATATGGTCAAAATGAAGTGCCGAAAAAGAACCCATCGCCAGGGAATACGGTCTGCCCTGTGTGACAGGAGTCCAAGAGGCAGCAGCCTTCATTCAAACCGGAGAAACCATCACTGTGGACGGGTATCCGGGTATCGTCATTGATCGAGAGACGGCAGGAAAACACTTGATAACCGGGCCCATTATCGTTGTATCTCCACTATGGAAACTACCTTGCAGGTCACGAAATTCGCCATTCCCGAGATCATCTTCGGGACCAACACCCTGGACTATGTGGTTCCCTGTGCAGTCCGCAACGGGGCCAAAAAGGTCCTTTTAGTCAGCGATCCAGGCCTGGAGACTGCCGGGTGGGTGGACAAGATCCTGGATATCTTGAATAAATCAGGCCTGAACCTGGCCTACTTCAATGCCGTCACTCCCAACCCCAGAGATTTTCAAGTGGCTCAGGGAGCGGACTTTTATCTGCGGGAAAAGGCCGATGTGATCATCGCCCTTGGCGGGGGAAGCCCCATGGACCTGGCCAAGGGCATCGCCCTTGTGGCCAGCAATGGCGGACAGATCAGCGGATATGAAGGCGCCAACAAGATAGAGAAGCCCCTGCCGCCGATGATCTTCATTCCGACAACCGCCGGAAGCGGTGCGGACATCTCCCAGTTCGCGATCATCACCGATGTCCAGCGCCAGGTCAAAATGGCCATCGTCAGCCGGACCCTCGTGCCCAATATTTCCATCATCGACCCCAACCTGCTCCAGACCAAACCAAAGTGGCTGGTCATCGCCTCGGCCATCGATGCCCTGTCCCATGCCATCGAGGCTTACGTCTCGCTCCTGTCCTCTCCTTTCACCGAAATGCATTCCTTACAGGCCATAGAGCTGATTTTAACGCACCTGGAAGAGGCGGTCCGAACCATGTCAGCACAGAGTCTGGCCAAGCTGAGCACAGCCAGCACTTCGGCTGGTATGGCCTTCAGCAATGCCAGCCTGGGTGCCGATCACGCCATTGCCCATTCTCTTGGCGGGCAATACGATGTCATGCACGGCCTGGTCCACCCTGCCCTGCTTCCGGCGGTCATGCGTTTCAATCTGCCGTTCTGCCCTAAAAAAATGGCCATGATCGGAGAAATCGTGACCGGGAAGAGAGCACACTCACAGGAAGATACTGCCCTGAACGGCATCCTGGCCCTGGAAGATTTCTTCCAGAGTCTGGATATCCCCACCCGACTCTCCAGCCTCATCCCCGATGCGGACTCTCTCCAGGAAGTCAGCAAACTTGCCATCCAGGATGCCTGCTGTTTGACCAATCCCCGGCCTCTGACCCAGCAGGACTGTCTGGCCATATGCGAGGAGGTCTGGTGAAATGAGCAGCGTGCACAAGCTCAAGGACCTGATCGGGATAGAAGACGTCAAACTCGGTTTCTTCCAGGAGGCCCGGACCAGGGTCGAGGAACTGCAGGAATCCAATCGGAAGCTGGAGGAAAAAAAAGAGGAAATCCAGGCTATTCTGGATGGAATCGTTGATTTGATGGTGGTCGTATCCGAAGAGATGTCCATTCTCAGCGTCAATCATGTCTACCATGATTTGTTTAGCGATCCCTCTCCTCTGGGCAAAGCCTGTCACTCCGTTTTTCAGGCCAGGAGCGAACCCTGTGCCGACTGTCCGGTCAAAGCCGCCTTCCGAACCGGCCGAGTGATCCGATCCAAGGCCGTTCTCAATTTTCCGGAAAACAGCCGCTACTTCGAGGTGGTGGCCTCCCCGTTAACCAATACTCAACCTGCTCAGGTCCTGCTGTTTATGCGGGATGTGACCAAGGAAAAAGAATACCAGACTCAGTTTCTCCAGGCGGAAAAAATGGCCACTGTCGGGGTCCTGGCCGCTGGGGTCGCCCACGAGATCAACAACCCCCTGACTGCTGTCAGGGGATTTTCTGAAGGGATCAAGCGCCGCCTTCCCGGATTACAGGGCCGGGTGGAGGAAGAGCTTGTCCAGGACATGCAGGAGTATGTAGACACCATACTTACAGAATGCACCCGCTGTCAGGACATCGTCCAGAACCTGCTGACATTCAGCCGTCCCCGGAATACCATACACTTTCAGGATGTTGATCTGAAACAGATTGTTCTGGACTGCCTCAAGGTGCTGCATTATCGCTTGAAGAAATGTCCGGACGTTTCCGTCAATCTGCAATTTCAGAGTAAAGTTCTCATCATCGGAGATCAGGCTCAACTCAAACAGGTTGTCTTGAATCTCTTGACCAACGCCTTGGATGCGGTGGGAACCAAGGGACAAATCAGCATCATACTGCACAATGAATCTGCGGATCAGATCAACCTGATTGTCGAAGACAACGGACACGGGATCGAACCCGAGCACCTCAGCCGGCTCTTTGATCCGTTTTTTACGACCAAGCCGGTGGGCAAAGGAACCGGAATAGGGCTTTCCACCTGCTACAACATCGTCACGGATCACGGAGGGGATATTTTCGTCTGCAGCGATCCGGATGAGGGCAGCAGCTTTTGCCTCAAATTTCCAAATCGTCAATTGACGGCTTATGACTGATCAGTGCCGAGTCCTGGTAGTGGACGATGAACAAAATATCCGTCGTCTCTTTGTCAAGGAGATTGCCGGACCAAGGCGTCTTGTGGAGACAGCGGCCAATGGGGCTGAAGCCCGGAAGATCTGTCAGGACAAAGAGTTCGATGTGATTGTCCTTGATGTCTGTCTTCCGGATGACAACGGTATCCACCTCCTGGCCGAACTGAAGAAGAGTGTGCACGACGTTGAGATCGTGCTCATCACTGGATACGGGTCCATCTCCGGGGCCGTGGAGGCCATGAAAACAGGAGCCTACGACTACATCGCCAAGCCTTTTGAACTGGAACGTCTTGAATTCGTCCTGGATAAGGCCTTTGAACGGGCCAGGCTGCAGCGAGAGAATAGACTGCTTCGAAAAGAGAGTCGAACGAGAGGAAGCTCTCGGCTGATCGGGAAGTCTGAATCCATTGCGGCGGTCAGCTCGATGATGGTCAAGGTGAGCAAGGCGGAGGTCCCGGTCCTGATTACCGGCCAGAGCGGGTCCGGCAAAGATGTAGTGGCCCGGGGGATACACGATCAAAGTCCCAGGCGGGACAAACCTCTGGTCATCAAGAACTGCGCCACCCTCCAGAGGGAGCTGATACGCAGCGAACTCTTCGGGCACAACAAAGGGGCCTTTACCGGAGCCGACAAGAACCAGGAAGGACTGCTCGAGCTGGCCCACAACGGGACCCTGTTCCTGGACGAGATTGGAGATCTGCCTCTGGAAGTCCAGGGCATGCTGCTGCGGGTCCTGGAGAACCAAACCTATCGCCGGCTTGGTTCCAAAGAGGAGCGAACGGTCGATGTCCGCTTTCTGTTCGCCACCAACAGGGACCTGAGCCGAGAGGTCCAGGAAGGCCGTTTTCATGAAGCCCTGTTTCACCGCATCAATGTCTTTCACATCCATCTCCCGGACCTCAAAAGCCGCAGATCAGACATTCCTCTCCTGGTGGAACATTTTCTGGCTGGGCTCTGTCCTGATCGAAAGGTCACTCTGTCCAGCGGGGCAATCGAGGCCTTCCAGGCCTACGATTGGCCCGGCAACGTCCGGGAACTGCGAAACGTTTTGGAACGCTGCCTCATCCTGGCAGAGAACGATGTCATCACGGAGTTGGATCTGCCTGTGGATATGCTCAGGAAGAAACCCTCGACCAACACAACGGCGGGGTTTCTCACCCTGAAGGATGTTGAGCAGGAACACATCAAAAGGGCCCTGGCTCACTGCAAGGGGCACCGCTCAAAGGCCGCCCGTCTGCTCGGGGTCAGCCGCAAGACCCTTTATCGAAAGCTACAGGCCGGTTGAAAAAAGACAGCCCCTGCCTCGACGAGTTTCAACCACCCCATCATCGGGTCAGGATGACCCAACACGGGCCCTCTTTTGGCCCAGATTGACTCATCCCGGAACCTGCCTCTTGTCGGGACTTTTCTTCGCTTTAAACGGTTTCTGCGCTGTGCAAACGGGGCAAAATGCAACGCCCATCCAGTCTTCTGACTCCCCTTTTTTTATAAGTCTCTGATAAAAAACAATGTAATCATGCGGCCCGGATTTTGCATTGAGGATGTCATGAAGTCATTATCCGACAACCCCTAACATCTTGGAGGTCGTTATGGCAGTACAGGAACAAGTGTATGGATTTTTTATCCCCAGCGTGACCCTGATCGGAATCGGGGCCCACAAGGAAGTGCCGGAAAAGATGAAGGCCCTGGGCGGAAAAAAGGTCTGTCTGGTTACGGACAAGGGCATCACAGGCGCCGGTTTGACCGAGCAGATCAGTGACCTGCTCAAAAAGGGCGGTTTGGAAGTGTCGGTCTATGATGAGACCGTGCCGAATCCCACGGACGAGAATGTCCATGCCGGCGTCGATTTCTACAAGAAAAACAACTGCGACTCGTTGATCACGCTTGGCGGCGGCAGTTCCCACGACTGCGGCAAAGGCGTGGGACTGGTCATTTCCAACGGCGGCAAGATCCATGACTTCGAAGGCATCGACAAGTCGTCCAAGCCCATGCCCCCCTATATGGCCATCAACACCACAGCCGGAACAGCCAGCGAAATGACCAGGTTCTGCATCATCACGGATACCTCGCGCAAGGTGAAAATGGCCATCGTCGACTGGAGAGTTACTCCGAACATGGCCATCGACGATCCGTTGCTCATGGTCGGCATGCCCCCTTCCTTGACGGCAGCCACGGGAATGGACGCCTTGACCCATGCCGTGGAGGCCTACGTCTCCACCGCTGCCACCCCGTTGACCGATGCCTGCGCCCTTAAGGCCATCGTACTCGTCTCGGATTACCTCCGGGCGGCAGTGGCCAACGGCCAGGACATGGAGGCCCGGGACAAGATGTGCTATGCTCAGTACCTGGCCGGAATGGCCTTCAACAACGCCAGTCTGGGTCACGTCCATGCCATGGCTCATCAACTGGGCGGTTACTACGATCTCCCCCACGGTGTCTGTAACGCCATCCTCCTGCCCCATGTGGAACGATTCAATCTCATCGCCAAAATGGACCACTTCGTGGACATAGCCAGAGCCATGGGCCAGAAGGTTGACCATCTTTCCAAACGCGACGCTGCTGATCAGGCCCTGGTCGCCATTGAAAAACTCTCCTCCGACATCGGTATTCCCAAGGGACTGGGCGAACTCGGAGTCCAGGAGAAAGACATCCCCACCATGGCCGCCAATGCCCAAGCCGACGCCTGCGGCCTGACCAATCCCAGATGTCCCTCTGATGACGATGTGGTGGCCATCTACAGCGCTGCCTTGTGAGGAATCTGCACTGGAGTTTCAATGAAGTTCGCTGAGCTCACAGCCCCTGAACCCTGCGGAGAATCCAGCCTGATTTGGGCCGGATTCTCCGTTTTCACCACTCCAATTCCTGCTTCCGCTGAGCCCAGAGATCAGA
>CAZUMF010000224.1:0-7780 GCA_964621385.1 uncultured Desulfohalobiaceae bacterium | reverse complement strand
GTTTCACAAATATTCAGCTCATTGATCGGGTGCACGGAGAGAGTCTGCGCTATCGAGGTGATGCCTAAGGCTGTTGGGGTATCACCTCGATACCTCGTATGAAACTTCAGCTGAATGGAGTCACAGTTCCAAGCATTGATCAAACCGGCAGTGCATGAATTCAGCATCAGCGTAGTGGCATATTCTTTTTTTTCAATTATTTTCTGTAGATATATGTCAGCTTTGCCTTAGGCAAAGCTGAAAGACGATTCCTCCTGCCTGAATCTTGGCGGTCTTGCGGCCTGGAAATTGGAAGGTTTTCCCGATGGACTGCTGTATCCAGGCCCGTTCCAGACTCAAGAGCGATACAGCCCGGGTCTGCTCCTGCCCCAGCCTGTTCAGGATGTCCCGGTACCAGCGCAGCCTCAGGGCGGGTTGAAGCTCCCTGAGGCTGCAGTCTGGGATGAAAATCCAACCGGCGCCGCTCTGTTCCACAGGGCGGAGGAGGGTCAGTTTTTGGGACCAGTAGTCTCCATCCAGGCCTGCCTGGCGCCAGAGCTGGGCAACGCTGTCCAGATATCTGGGATTTTCCTCGAGCAATCGGGGCAGGATGCGCTGTCTGATTCGATTTCGGTGAAAGGACATATCCTCATTGGAGTGATCTTCCCTCCAGGACCACCCGGCGCTGGTCACAAATCGGACCAGTTTTTTTTTGGGGGTCAAGAGGAATGGACGCAGGAGCCGCTGCCCAGGATCCCAGGCAGCCATCCCGGCCAGGGCGGGCCAGCCGGCGCCCCGTAACTGCCGCATAATGGAGTCTTCCGCCAGATCGTTCAAGTGGTGTCCGGTGAGAATGCAATCTGCTGCGGTCTTTGTCCGAACTCCCTCCAAAAAACGGTACCGGAGACGTCTTCCGGCTGCTTCGATCCCGAGCCCAACCCGCTCTGCATAGCGCTTGACCTCTGAAGAACCGAAAAAACAGGGAACACCGGCCGATTGGCACAATGCAGCCACAGCCCGGGCATCATCCGCTGATTCGGGCCGCAGTCTGTGGTCGAGGTGCGCGGCGATGGGGGTAATGCCCCACCGGCTCTGCATACTTCTGCAGAACAGGAGCAGTGCGCTGGAGTCCACACCCCCGGAACAGGCCAGTATCAGGGTTTTGCCATGCAGCGGGCACAGCAGTTCCTTTTCAAGGAAGTGTTCGATGTGCAGGCAGAAATGGGCGCTTTCAGGCGGGAGGTCCTGGAGAGGGGAGTTCATGATCCTGGTGCATTGTTCTGCGCCTTTTTGTCGTGCACCGCCTGCCGCAGCCAGGCATACCAGGGCTCGGTGCCTTCGCCGGTCTTGGCGGACAGGGAAAAAATTGCCAGATCCGGGTTGACAAGGCGGGCGCCTTTGCGGGCGCGCTCCAGGTCAAAATCCAGATGGGGCAGGAGATCGAGTTTATTGAGGATCATGACCTGAGACTGGGCGAACATCGGAGGGTATTTTTCCGGTTTGTCGTCGCCTTCGGGGAGGCTGAGCAGGGTGATCCGTTTGTCTTCTCCCAGCTGGAACTCCGCAGGACAGACCAGATTGCCGACGTTTTCAATAAACACAATATCCAGATCGTCCAGGGGGAGTTCCTGCACGGCGGCATGGACCATGCCGGCACTCAGATGACAGGCTCCCTGGGTGTTGATCTGGATGACCGCGGCTCCAGTTGCGGCAATGCGCCTGGCATCGTTGGATGTCTGGAGATCGCCTTCCACCACCGCCATGTGAAACTCGTCTTTCAGAGCGGTGAGCGTCCGCTCCAGAAAGGCGGTTTTCCCGGCTCCGGGGGAACTCATGAGATTCAAGACGAGCAGCCCATTTTCCAGAAACAGGACTTTCAGGTCCCTGGCATTTCGTTCATTCGACTCCAGAACTTTTCTGACCACGGGGATTTTCATGAGCGCTTCCTATTCGGCATCAATAGAGTCAATGAACAGATCCTGTCCGGCGATGATGGTGTGACCGGAATCGTGGCCGCAGGCTGGACAGGGAAACAGAGAGAAAAGCGGAGCGTCCGATTCCGGGAAAAAATGCCGGCTGCAGTGTCCGCACCTGAGCTCCAGAGGCACGGATTCTATAATGATTTCGGCCTGTGGATATGGAGAATCTGCGATAAGGGTTTCAAAGGCGGTTTTCAGAATTTCCGGAACCACTGCGTTGAGGCGGCCGGCTTTGACTTTGACGGCTACAAGGCGATGGACCTGGTTGTTGCGCATTTCCTGGCGGACAATGTCCAACAGGCTCTGGGCCAGAGACATTTCATGCATACTGATCCTGATCCGGTTGAGTTGTCCGAAAAGATCTTTCAATCCCTGGCCGTTCGAATCGTTGATGAAACATAGTGCTCCGGATCAGGATGAAGGGTCTGTTCATTCAGAATGGCGCGACAAGATCCCCTGTTCTCAGAAAAATTTTCCGTTTTCATAGATGACCTCGGTTTCGCCCGAGGTGAGGGTGGCGGTGACTTTTTTCGGTTCCGTATTCACCAAGTCCCAATGCAGGGCGGAATCGTTGAAGCCGAGTTCCTTCTTGAGGTCCGCGCTTAAATGCGCGGCTCCGGGTCGATAGGTTTCAGCATAGGAGGCCCCGAGGGCGATATGGCAATTGCCGTGCGTCCCCCCGAAATTTTCATCAAAAAGCGTGTGGGCCATGAAGCGGTCAATGCGCGAAAAACGGATGTCCGTCAGGGAAAATTCACCGATCTTATTGCTGTTTTGATCCAATTCGAGCTGCTTTTTGACGAAATCCTCTCCCTGGCTGGCCTTGACTGAGGTGACGCACCCTTTGGCAAATTGGAGCTCAAGGTCTTTGACCAGATTGCCGCTGCGAAAGGAGGGCTGATCCATAAAATAGGTGCCTTCCGTCCCGTGCCAATCAGGGGAGGTGAAAATCTCAAAGCTGGGAATGTTGTGACCGGAGATCCCCACCCATTTTCTTTGGCCCCCTGGGGTGACTTTCAGATCGCATCTTTCCGACTCCAGGTGCAGGGATTCGATGGCCAGGGCGTTCAGGCGGTCTTTGATGGTCCCGGCTTTTTCATAAATGTCCCGCCAGTGTTTGACGGGGTCCTCACTGTCCAGGTAGCAGGCTTGAAGAATCTGTTGGGCGTAGGCTTCTTCAGACAGACCGGCTTGCACCGCCAGTTCCGGGGTGGGCAGCAGACACAGGGTCCAGCCGAATTCTCCGTTGTTTTCCCGGTTGTCCAGGATATCCCGCAGTTTTTTTCGGGCCACGATGGAGGTACCGATATGCTCGGGATTGACATGCTGAAGATGGGTGAGGGATTCCGGGGCCAAAAGAGAAATGGCCCCGTTCAGGTGGTGCATGAGCTCTTCTTCCCCGGGAGGGACGAAACGCAGCTGTCTGGAGCCGGCGATGGAAAAAAAAGCCTGCTCCATGCCCGGAGAGCCATTGAGTCGCTGGATGGGGTTCAGTCCCTGACGGAGAAGTTTTTCAAAGAGGATTTCACAGAGCGGCCTGGCCGGAAGGTCGTACCGGATCAGAACGATATCGCCTTTGTCGAAGGTCTGTTCCCGAGCGGTTTGCATGCCCCAGAGAAGAATGTCCGCATAGCGTTGCAGGTGGTCCTGGTTGAGCATTCCCTGTTTCCTTTCCAATTGGATGTGTCTGTTTCCACGTTCCGCGTTCGCTGCTCAGGGTTTCTGCAGGGCTTTTTCCTGGGGGAAAAGCGGCAGATATCTGTAGGCCAGGCTGATCACGATGGCCGCATAGGCAACCACCATCACAGACGTGGCCCATTCCGTCCAGGTGGGGATGTACAGAGCCCATTGATCAAAGGGCATGACCGGAATGGCCAGGGCCTGAACCGTGAAGACAAAGCGATTGATAATGACGCCGATGCAGGTGAGAATGGCTGCGGTATAGAGCAGACCCGGCCTGTTCCGGGTCCTGGGAATGACCAGCATGACCGCGGGCAGGAGACCGCAGAACCCGAGTTCGGCCCACAACAGTCCCTGATCATAGTGCTGATTGAACATTTCGTTGAAGCTGAAGCCGATTGCAGGCAGGGTCCCTGTGGCCCAGGCCCAGGTATCCAGGAATTTGAAAAAGAGATAGATGCAGAGCAAAAAGCCCGAGATTTTGCCCAGCAAGGCCTTGACCCGGAAGTCAACAAGCTTGCGTCCGGTGAGTTTTTCAATACACGCGGCAATGAGCATGGTGAAAACAGGACCGGAGGCAATGGCGGAGAGGATGAACAGGAAAAAGGTCCAGGGCCAGATAAAGAATCCGTCCCGGAAGACGAAGGGCCGCCCGAACAGAACGCCGTACATGCCGCCCAGGGAGCCCTGGTGAAAAAAGGAGAGAAAGGTGCCCACCCCGGCGAACAAGGGCATGTAGATATGAAAATTGTGGGCCAGGTGATCGAGAATCGATACCTTTTTGAGTTGACGGTTCTCGAGTATCAGAGGAACAAATTCAATGGTCAGGATGATGAGGTAGCAGGTAATGCAAAAGATGACCTCAGTGAGCATGGAATGAACATTGGGATGCCAGTAGCCGAACCAGGCCCGTAGAGGCTGCCCGATATCCAGGGCCAGGATGATCATGGCTCCGGAATAGCAGAGAAAGCCGATGACCACGGCCAGGTTGATGATGTTTTTGAGCTGGTCGATTCGAAGAATATAGGTGAGGAATCCGGTGAAGAAAGCGCCTGCTCCCAGGGCGATCACCGCCAGATCAAAGACAATCCAGAGGCCGAATCCGAAATAGTTGTCCAGTCCGGTGACCCAGAGGCCTTTGTACCAAATCAGGGCGGCGGCAATGAGGCCCCACAGGAGAATAAGGCCCAAGAAGCCGATCCAGATCGAAAATTGACTGAAAGGGCAGCGTCGGACTCCTTCCGGTATAAATTGGGTGTCTGGCATGATAGCTGGTCCTCGAAGATTTTAGAGTGTCTCCCAAAAAAAACTGGCCAAGAAACCGTATCTGTTCATGAACGCTTCTGTTCTTCCTGCCGGAGATGGTTGTCCCCCTGTTGTCTGACCCAGGCGCGCCGGCTCAGGTAGAAGACCTGGGGCTCCGTCCCCATTTTTTCCAAAAGCCGAAAGGCATAGGGACTCCGGGCCAGTTGATACACGGTATGCCTTGGATTGTGCAGGTCGCCAAAGTGAATGGCCCCGGTGGGACAGACTTCGGCACAGGCCGGAATATAGGCCTGCTCACTCAGATGCATGGGATCTTCCCCGTTGGCTCCGGCCTGCTCTTTGGCCATTTGCCAGCGGTGGTGGCAGAATGTGCATTTTTCCACAACCCCGCGAGGCCGGGTGGACACAAAGGGAGTCAAGGTCTTGTCCATGCCCTCGGGCCAGACCGGGTCAAACCAGTTGAAGACCCGGGAATGATAGGGACAGGCGGCCATACAATACCGGCAACCGATGCAGCGGGGGTAGATCTGACTGACGATGCCGCCTTCTTCATCTTTGGTGGTGGCGATCACCGGACAGACCGTGGCGCAGGATGGATTGCCGCACTGCATGCAGGGCCTGGGCAGGAAGGCTGTGTCATGCTCGGGAAAGGGTTTGTGATTGGAGAGCTTATAGACGATGAGCCAGTATGGATCACGCATACGGTCGAAGGGGTCCGGGTTGGGCGGAATGTTGTTTTCGGCCTGGCAGGCAACGACACAGGCGCCGCAGCCCGTGCATTTGTCTATATCGATGACCATGCCCCATTTGATGTGAAAATGGTGATGTATGCGCATTGATTCCGACATACTGTCCGCCCTTTAGAATTGAATAGTGAATAGTGACGATTGAATAGTGCTGCACCCGAATGTGCTGCAGTATCCGGAGCCGGCTGCGGCTCGAGTTTCCACATGAGGCCAAGCGAAGATTGGCATTATTCAGCTTGCGATGCTCACCTGCAGCTCAAAGGCTGTCCCGGAGCAGAGGCCGCTTCCGGGCTCGCAGCTCAGAGAAAGCAGGCTGTTGGCATTTCCCCCTTTGTTCCGGCTGAAGCTATCCAGGGCTGTATGACCGAAACCCGTGGGAACGGCGACTGTCTGGGTGATCACCCCTTCATCCAGCAGAATGCGGGCCTTGATGGTGCCGGCCTCGGTGGTCAGCTTCACGATTTGTCCGTTTCGAACATTGAAGTGATCCGCTGTCTGCCGGTTCATCCGCACAGCGGCCAGGGTGCCGGAGAGTTCTTCCTCCAGATGCGCTTTCAGGCCAAAGGGGGGCAGGCCTGTCCGGGGGGAGCCGGTCTTCAAGTTCGTTTCCAGCACCAGACTGGGCCCGGGCTTGGATGCCCTGTCTTCCTGAGCGCGGCACATGGTTTCAATGTCCCGGTTCCAGAGCGTCAGATTGGCCTGGGGAAGCGTTTCCCGGGAAGTCCAGGTTGCACCCCTGGTCAAGCGCCCCCAGTCAGCACCGAGACGTCGGCATTTTTTTTGGAGAAGCTCTGCATAGGAATCAACCCCAAGATCAGGTCCGAATTGGTGGGCCAGGGCAATGAGCAGATCAGGCGTGGGTTTTGCGTCAACCCCTGGCGGCGTGACCGGCAGAGACAGGGAATAATGGTTCATTGCCGAACCGAACGGGGTGAAGCTGTCGTCAAGACGCTCCAGAAAATAGGGATTGGGGAGGATGAGATCGGACCGGGCCGCTGTTTCATCCATGAATTGACTGAAGCTGACCGTGAAAGGAACGGTATCCAAAAAATCAGTGGTGTTTTGGGTGTCCGGCAAGGCATAGACCGGATTCGCTTCATGCACGAAAAGCAGTTCCGGACTTTTCATTCTGCCTGCGGTGCAGGACCGGATATAGGCGCAGACATCCTGCGTCCCTGCTGGCGAGGCCTTTCCAGAGAAGTCGAGGCCTCGTTCCGGGCCGGGCAGGCAGGTCAGACCGCCTTTTTTGTTGATGCGGTTCAGGAGCAGGTTCAGACTCAGGCCGGCGAAAAAGGAAAACCCGGGTGCGCCTTGGCCGGTGGGGGAGCCGCTGATGATCAAGGGCCGGGAAGCCTTTTGCAGTTTTTGGGCCAGGTTGTGAATGGCCTGAGACGACAGGCCGGTTTTCCGGGAGGCCTGCTCCGGCGTGTAACGGCTCAGGACAAATTCCCGATACTCGTGGTAGCCTTTGGGGGCCGGCCTTGGTTCAACGCCCTGCTTGAAAAGGGCATAGGCCAGGGCCAGGGCTAGATGTCCGGAGGAATCGGGGTGAATCGGCAGCCAGGAATCGGCAACAGCCGCCGTGTTGTTTTGAACGGCCCCGGCATAGATGAGTTCTGCCTCCCCCCGGCCGAAGACCTTCTGGTTTTTGACCGGCGCTCCCCAGGCTTCCAGGAGATCAGGCTCCAGGACCACCAGCAGGTCGCTGTTGTCCATGTCAAAGCCCAGCTGCCCCTGTCCCAGCATGAGATCATTCCAGACCCGGTTCAGGGCCTGACCGTCAGAAGGCTGGCAATAGAGATGCTCCGATCCCAGGGTCTGCAGAAAGGCTGCCAGGATCTCCCGGCTTGATCCGGTCTGATCGCCGCTTACGCAGGCAACCGCGTCAGTTTTCCCCTGGAGAGGCTTGAGGATGTCAATGAGGAGTGCCTTGGCCTTGTCCCAGGTGATGGGTTGGAGCTGCCCCTGGTCGTCCTTGAGCAAGGGAGACTGGATTCTGGAGGGACTGTACATCAGTTGGACGCTGGCCGCGCCTAAGGGATCGACGCCCCCGAGGCTCAGGGGATGGTTCGGATTGCCTGACGCGGTGATCGGCTGCTTGTCCACCCGCTTGATGTGCAGGCCATACTC
>CAZUMF010000223.1:0-7833 GCA_964621385.1 uncultured Desulfohalobiaceae bacterium | reverse complement strand
GGCCAAGCTGCCAAGCCGGCTATCGTCCAAAGCAACTGCCGACCATATCAAACAAGAGGAAGAGCAAGGCGGAATCAGGGTATCAAGCATTTCAGTCTGGGAAATCACCGTTAAAGTTCAGATCGGCAAACGTGTTTTACCGCTTGAAATAGGTTCATGGTTTTTTGCAGCCAAATCGTATCCTGGTCTGCAAATTGCGACTTTTGGTGAAGAGCTCTGGAGTCGGGCTGGATCAGACCACGGATACGCTCGTGAATGGGCGCTAGAGAAAAAACAGACTGCCTTTGTCTTTGCAGTGTTTCAGGAATTGCTTGAAGCAGGCATTGTCCGCCAAGTCCTTTTCCCGGTTGGGAATGGCCTGGAAAAAAGCCCTGCTGCCGATGACCATGAGCTTTTGTCTGGCCCGGGTGATCACCACATTGAAGCGCTTGGGATTGTTCAAAAAAGGGGAGATCACCTGGTCCCGGTCCGACGTGGTGAACCCGAAGATGATCACCTCCCTCTCCGCCCCCTGCATCCGCTCCACGGTATCGATCAGGGGCAGTTCAGGGGACGCCCCCTGCACCAGCTCCACAAGGCGCGCCCTGATCAGGTTGTTCTGGGCGCGATGAGGGGAGATCAAGGCCATTTGCTCCGGTGATACGGCAAAATGGGTGATCAGCCGGCCGGCGATGCGGGCCATGACACCGGCCTCTGCTTCGCATTCCTGATGCTGCCTGAGATGATCCAGGATGCCGAGAACCACGGGGCGGTCGGGATCGATGAAGCGGTCCAGGGCATCATTGGACAGTTCCTTGTCCAACTGGAGTTTCGATTCCGCATTTTCCGGGGCGGGGTGCAGTTCTTCGTCATACCAGGTGCGGCTTGGAAATTCACAGAGCGCCCGGTTCATCCGGTAGGTGACGTTCAGGCGGACCCGGTACTTTGGGCCGTAATGCCCAAAGAGCTGTTCCAGGATCGACGTGTGGACCTCCTCCCGCTTCGGGACCGGGTTTGGGGAGGCGTGGTTCCGGGGTTCATCCCGGCCCAAAACAATGGGGGGCAACTGCTTCACATCGCCGAAGAAGCAATAGTTCCCCTTGCCATAGGCCAGGGACAGGACCGCCTGGGGAATCAGCATCTGGGAGGCCTCATCCAGGGCTATCCAGTCAAAATAGCCGGGAAAACGGCCGTTTTGGCTGTCAAAAAGGCGGTAGAGCCCGTATCCCGTGGCGCCCAGGATCAGCGAGCGGCATTGGAAAATCTCCTGAGGATCAGTGGAATATCGCAGGCCGAAGCTGTCCTGTGAATCCTCGAATTCAGGGCTTTCACCCCATTTGATCACCGCAGCGGGAAATCCCTCGAGACGGAAGCGCTTCAGCAGTGTGGAAACCTTGAACAGGGCGTTGTCGATGGCCTGATGGGTCAGGGCGCTGACCAGGATGCGCACGGGTTTCCCGGCGTCATGGGCACAGAGGATCAGGGCGATGAGCAGCCAGCCCAAGAGATGGGTCTTCCCGGTCCCGGGTGGGCCGTCAATGAGGCCCAGGCCCTGGTCAAAGACCAGTTCCATGGCCTTTCGCTGGGCCGTGTTCAGACCGGCCCTGTTCTGGTTGTGATCCAGCCATTTTCGTATCCAGGAGCTGGAATCAAAGGTCTGCGCTTCCTGGTAGCGGCCCTGCAGGAGACGGGACACCGGGTGCCCGGGTACGTTCAGGACGCTGGTGATCCCGTGAATCAGTTTGGGAGTGCTCCAGTCTTCCGCGTCCTCTTCCAGGGAATAGGCCATGCGTCGGTTCAAGGACAGGGGGCCCTGCCGGGAGCTCAGGGAGAGGGTTTTGCCGGCTGGATCGAAACGGGTCAGGATAACGGAAAAACCGTCTTGAAGCTGCCGGGTTCCGGCATGGGCCAGTTTCAAAAAATCCCCGTTCCGGAATTTGCCCGGGCCGGCATCCTGGGTCAGGGAAAAAGTGTACTGGAATCTGCCTTCAGCATCCAACTCCCTCCCGGTGAAGCGCAGGGGACCCAGGGCCCGGAAGCGTTCCACCCGTTCCTTCAGGCTACAGGCCTGTAAAGAGGCAATATCCTCCTGCCGCAACTGCTGCTGCTCCTCCAGAAAGTGCACATATCGCTTTGCGGGGTCGTCCTGTGCCGATGCCGTTTTCCAGCCATCCTGGCGCCGGCTGCTTTGAACACGGGCCATGAGCCATCGTCTCATGCCGTCGAGTACCCTGAGGGCCTCGAGTACATCCGTGTGATGACGGTCCTGGTGCAGCAGACTATGGGGTCTTTGGAGGCTGGATCCTATATCCAGGACCTGGCCCAGGTCATACAGGGTCAATTCCCCGGGGACGGGTAGGGCGAAATGCGTCTTGAAAACCTGTTTGAGATCGGTCCAGTGATGCTGGAGCAACTCCTCGATCATTGCGTATTCCGAAGGGGTTCCCATTGCCTTGGCCCAGGCCAGCAGCCAGCGGGGAGTCTGGGGGCCGAAGGAGAAGATCTGGGGTCCATGATCCGCTTGAAGGCTCCCGTCCACCATGGCTGAAAAGACGTTCGTAAAATCCCGCCATTGGGATGGTCCCTCGTTCCTCCCGGGATGGATCTCCCAGGTCCGG
Source organism: uncultured Desulfohalobiaceae bacterium (assembly GCA_964621385.1). Classification (GTDB taxonomy): domain Bacteria; phylum Desulfobacterota; class Desulfovibrionia; order Desulfovibrionales; family Desulfothermaceae; genus JAABTT01. Next base: position 5,236 of record CAZUMF010000223.1, on the reverse strand, counting down.
GGAGGTGTCCCCGCAGGGGCATCCGCAACCCACAGGCCCAGGGTGGCCTCCCGGGCGCTGCGTCCGGGAACGGCGAACAGGATGATGGATGTCGAAAACGTGGCCGGGTAGAGGCGGGTCAGAGTGCTCCCGGGCAGAAAGGCATGTGTGGTCAGGGCCTTGATCTTGGCCCGCAGCGCTTTCCCTGCAGAGGCCGGCATGGGCATGGCTTCGATTGAAGAGGATTCCAGCCAGTGTTCGGCCTCGTCAAGGGTGGTGAGGCCTAGGGCGTGCAGGTGGTCCAGTTGTCCGGGGCTCAGGTTCGGCAAGAAGCGGATATCCTCATGCTCCAGGGCTTGGCCATAGCAGGAATCGAACCAGGGGCAGTCCGTGCAGCGGCCCGTGAGATGAAAGGCTGCGTCGCGGGGCGTGTGCCCGAGCACGGTATCCAGGGTGTGCAGCACTCCCGGCAAGGCGCTGAAAAAGGGAATCAGATCGAACTCATGCTGCTCGGCGGCCTTTCCGCCATCCAGGGCGGGCACGAGCAGAAATCCCTGCTTGGCAATAATCACGCGTGCCTCAGTTTCCAGGGAGGCGCTCATCCTCTCAAGGAGAGAGGCGTAAAAAGCCACCTGCCACTGCTGATGCAATCGCGGCGCTGCACTGTTTTTGATGTCTCCCAGCATCAGGACCCGGTTCTTGTGGTCCCCTGAAATCCGGATCAGGTCCGGGATGCCCACGGCATCCGCCTTCCGGAGCAGCCCTTGGTCATACAGGACGGCCTGGGAGAGATAGCGCGGCCCCATGCTTTCGGTGTCCGGCTGGTTCAGGATGTTCTGGAGCGCTGCAAGCGTTTCCCTGTATCGGCCCTGGACGGGCCTGAGATTGTCCTGCTCGTCCTTTATGGGGATGGAGGTGATTGCGGCGCCCATCTGCTGCAGATGGAGCATGACGCTTTCTTCAAAGCGGCGGCCCTGCTCAAGCCGTTCATCCAACTGCTGCTGTTGGTCGGGGGGCATCCGGGAGGCCGGCTGCAGATGCTTTGGCAGAAAGTGAAAGCGGATAAAGCGCTCGCACTGGAAATGCCGGAAATACCCGGCCAGAATGCTGCCGGTCAGGGGGCGGTCTGCACGATCAGGACAATCGAGTCCAGGCTGGGACAGGGGGCTCTGCCGTTCCTTTTCCAGGTCCAGGAGCGGCCGTCCGGCCGCGGGTATACTTTCAGCCGGACCGGGGCCATCCTGTTCCGTGTTCTCAAGGAAATCAAGGCGTCCCCTGCAAATGTCGGAGGACTGTTCGTGATAGCGGGAAAAGGCCTCCATGATGCGCTCGTCATAGAGAAAATCGGCCATTTCCGCCAGATGGAGGTCTTGGGGCAGGGTGCTGCAGAATCGGTTCAAGGGAAACGAGGCTTGGAGCAGTTTGAAGTAGCGGCCGGTCCAGCGGGTCAGGTCGTCTCTGCTCAGGGGAAGGGGCAGCCTGCTGAAGTCGATCAGGTGTGAGCACTCCACCCCCAGTGCGTCTGAATCCACGAGCACGTCCTCCGCTTCGGACAGGTGCAGATGCTCTCGTATGCTCCAGCCAAGGATGAGGTTGCCCACGGATCCCAGGTAGGTCAGGTAGCGGAACAGCCCGGCCGGCGTCACAAGAACCTCCAGGCCGTTTTTCAGGGTTGCGGCATTGTGAAGCGTGTCCCGTTCGTTTTCAAGCAGGGCGCGGGTTCGGGAAAAGAGCCCGGTGTCTGTTTCCTTCGAGCCCTTGACCACTTCCCGAACCGCTTGCGCTGTTTCATAGGACACCTGCTGACCGGGGCCCAGCCAGAAGAGCTCTTTTGCGTCCCTGTGGCTTGAGGGCAGGGCCTGAACCTGTCCGGAGCCCTGGGAGTGGGTGATGGCGGTGATCAGCAGGCCGTTGCCGGCCAGATTGACCCGGTCTCCGGGTTCCAGCTGCGTCACCAGGGCGCGTGGAATATCGGCGATGGCCTTGTCCTCCAGGATCAGGGCATATTCCTCTTCAGCCGGGGGAAAATTACTCCATAGGCCGTGTTCGATCAGGGCGTCCGTGTATTGCCGGCCGCCCTGAAACAGTCCCTGGACCGGGCCCCTGGACAGCCAGCCTTTTTGCTGCATGGTGTGCAGGACAGCATCCAGAGTCCGGCTTTCTTCAGGAAAGAGATCGTGCAGGGCACCGGAGGAAATGCGCTGTTTTTCATAGAGACAACTGGCTATCTGCTGGCACAGGACACTGTGCAGTCGCTTGGGACGGGGTTTTTCCACTCTTCCCTGTTGTGCCAGAGCCAGAAGCCCCAAAAATCGGGTCAACTGTTCGCCGGCCCTGGCGCCCCGGCAGATCCCCCAGAAAACGGTCGTGTCCCTCCCCCGGTTGGCCCGGCCGATGCGCTGCAGAAAGGCGGATACCGAATCCGGGGGTTCGTACAGGACCACCGCATCCACGTCCCCCACGTCGATACCCAGTTCGAGAGTGCTGGTGGCCACGCACAGGGCATGGGGACTCTGTCGAAAATGGTGTTCCACGTCCCGCCGTCGTTCAGGCTTGAGATTGGAATAGTGAAGACCGCAGGCCCCGCTGAACGCTCCATGTGCGCCAAGCAGGGCAAACAAGCGGTCGCAGGTTGCGCGGCTGTTGGCAAACAAAAGGATTTTCCGGTAGGTGTAGGTGTGGTAGAGATCGTGGAACAAGGCGATGAGTTCATCGCTTTCGTTTTTGAGGTGGATCAGGTGGGGCCTGATTGCCTTGCGCACGTCTTCGACAATCCGAAGGCTGGAGTTCCGGAAATCAAAAAACCGTTCGATGGCCTCCATGTCGCCGATGGTGGCGGAAAGAGCGATTTTCTGCAGGGGCCTGCCTGTCCGGCGCTGGAGACGCTGGAGCACCAGGGCCAGCTGACGGCCCCGGTACGCATGCACCAGGGGATGGACTTCATCGATAATGACCATACGGATGGCGGCGACATAGGCCCGGAGATCGGGATTTTTGCTTCCCAGAAGCACATCCAGGGATTCGGGAGTGGTGATCATCAGGTGAGGGGTTCTGCCCCCGCGCCGCTTGATGTCGCCGGTCCGGACCCCCAGGCCCAGTCCCAGGCGGGGCGTGATGACCGGGGCCAGACGGCGTTTCAAATCAAAGGCCAGGGCCCGGGTGGGCACCACGTACAGCAGCCGGTCCAGGCCGCCGGACAGGATCACCCGTTCCAGACAGGGAGCCAGAACCCCTTCGGTTTTACCGGAACCGGTTCCTGATTGCAGGATTAGGTCCCTGTCCTGCAGGATCGGGTCGATGCTCTGAATCTGAAAGGGAAACAGCGACTCAAAGGCGCCGTAAAAAACCCGGAAGGTGTTGGGGAGCTTGAGGAGCGGGGAATCCACAATTCGTTTCCGCCGCGGGTTTGGGATGGCCGCGGGTTATGAACCCAGGATCTGTTCCTGATGGATCACATCCAGGTGGTTGACCAGGGACTGCATTTTGAGCCGGGTTTCCCGGTGCGCGTTTTGCTGGAGAATGCTTTCCATTTCCCCGTAAACCTGCCCGTTCAGAGGTTGCCATTCGTAGACCGAGGTATGCAGCAGAAAGAGTTTCCGGATCAATGCCTGCCATTCCCTGGAAGACAGGTCATGGAGTTGATGCATGGTCAGGCTCTGCCATTCGCGGGCGTAGTTCCGCTGAAAACAGGGCAGCTCGCCCTGTCTGGTGCTGCGCATCCGGTCATAGTCTTCGGATTTCACCTGAAAGAAGAAATCCGGGGTAAAGGCAAAGACCGGATACAGCCCACCGGCCTTCAGGCGGTTTTGAAAAAAGCGGTGGAGCAAGGCATAACTTTTGGATCGAGAGGTGATCCGGGTCTGGGCAATGGATTCCCCCTCGTCAAAGAGAACCACCCAGCCCTTGTAGCCCATCCGCTTGAAAAGCTCGGCCATACAGACTATCTGGGTGAGGTAGTCATGGGGACCGGAGCATTTCAAGGGGGCTTCCCTGTAAAAATCCACATTGCGGTACTGACAGACCTGGCGCAGCCTGTAGACCGGCACCATGTGTCCGGCCAGGGCCTGCTTGAGCAGCCAGGGGAATTCCCGGGGCCGGTATCCGCGATGCTTTTTCAGGGTCCTTTTGCGATCCGACAGGGAAACGGTCCTCTGGGCCGCGGCCGTCAGCACCGCCCGGAAGAAGTGGGGCATCTCATCAGGCAGGATGGCGGAAAGGGCCTTGCCCGTATTGTTTTCCTGTCCGGCAAACCCTTCGGACCAGGATTTCCATCGTGAATAAAAATCACCCTCATGGTCCGGAAAGCGGATTCTGGCCAGGAGTTCTCGGTAGATCCGCCTGAAATCGTGGAACGGGATCTCCCGGGGGTCCAGATTGATCATGCTGGTGACAAATCCGTCCGCCAGGGCCTTCTGGCGAAGATAGGCAAGGCTGTGGGATTTGCCCTGACCGTAATCACCGCAGATGCAGAGATGGGGGGACAGAGGCCCTTCAGGCGAAGACAGTCCTCTGTGAAAGGCCTGAACCAGTTTGTCCTCCCGGGCCGTGAGCAAGCGAATGGCAAAGGGATCGAAGATCCCTTCGCGCAGCCGTTCAACGGCCCGGCGCAGGGTGAAATTGGGTGTTTCTTGGATGGCGCTCTTGATGGGGGCAAGATCCATTATAGAAATCTTCACCACAAGCTAAAATTTGAGTCTTTTTGGACGAATATCTGCTTATGATAAATTCGAAGCACGAAACCCGAAATTCGAAACAAGCTCGAATTTCAAATTTTCAAATGGCAAAAACAAAGATAGAGGAAAATACACAATAAAAGCAGAGTCTTATTATTTTGCTTTTCTGATGTTTTGAATTTTGAATTTTTGTCATTTGAAATTTGTTTCGGATTTCGTGCTTCGAATTTCGATATTTGTCCAATTTTCAGAGCTCTTTACATGACGCGTAAATTTGGAGGATTTTTTGGACATTTTAGTGACTTATGCCTGAATCACTGTCATAGAAAACAAGAAAAGTTATCTCTTTTGAACAGTTGAAGTCTTTGTCGAATATGGTTCACGGTTCCAGGTTCACGGTTCACGGTTTGAAGAGGGAGAATTAGGGAATTAAGATTTTGGATCATTCGAAAAGCTCCCTTCTTTTTCTTAACCGTGAACGGTGAACCGTGAACCTGGAACCTTTGGGTTGCGGGCGGAGCCAGCTTTGGAATATTTCTTGCCTCTTTTTGAGGTTTCAGGTGTCGGGTGTCAGAGTTTAAAAG
>CAZUMF010000222.1:0-7878 GCA_964621385.1 uncultured Desulfohalobiaceae bacterium | reverse complement strand
AGGCCTCCGCCTGCTCCCGGCTCATGAGCAGACAGACATCACCGCCGTCATTGACCCCGGGGGCGTTGCCCGCGGTCACGGACCCGGGCTCCCCGGTCACTGCACTTCGGTGCCCGAAGACCGGGGGCAGTTTGGCCAAACCCTCGGCCGTGGTTTCCGGACGGGGCTGTTCGTCCCGGCGCAGGGTGTCCACGCTTTTCCCCTTCCTGATTGCCACCGGAAAGATCTCCTCGTCCAGCCTGCCGCTTTCCATGGCTGCAGCGGCCCGCTGCTGGGAGTGCAGGGCCCAGGCGTCGTTGTCTTCCCGGCTGAAACCGAACTCGTCGCTGGTTTCCGAGCCGTGCAAGGCCATATGCCGCTGATAAAAGGGATCCCACAACCCGTCATAGACCATGAGATCGAACACCTCCACAGTGGGCAGCCCCATCCTTTTGCCCTCCCGCATCTCGGGCAGGGCATAGGGACAGTTGGACATGGACTCCTGGCCGCCGGCGATGACGACCTCCGCCCGGCCGAGTTGGATCATCTGCGCCCCCAGGTCCACAGTCTTGACCCCGGAGGAGCAGACCTTGTTCACGGTGATCGAAGGCACGGCCTCGGGCAGGCCGGCCAAAACGGCGGCCTGCCGTCCCGGGATCTGCCCGCAGCCCGCCGGCACCACCTGCCCCATGATCACATAGTCCACGGCCTCCGGGCTGAGACGGCCCTCCACCCGGCGCAGGACCTCCTTGATGGCCAGGGCCCCGAGCTGGGGGGCGTCATACTGCTTCAAACCGCCCATGAACCGGCCGTACGGGGTGCGGCAGGCCTGGACGCAGACCACCTCCCGGTGCTTTTTGTACTGATTCCCCACCTGACGGCCCTGTCCGGAAAAATCAGGCTCCCGTTCTCCAAAACCGGCCGGTTTGGCTTCCCTGTACACATCCGCCCTGGTCCGCTCCAGTTTCTGCACATAATCAGACATAGAGTTCCCTCATACCAATTCGCAGCAACCTGACCAACTAATGGGAGACACGTCTTAACTCTTTCCTATCTGACAAAAATGTCCATGTCCGGCGGCTGCGAATAGGTATCTATATTTCAAGTAAATATGATAAACATGAAACCCTTATAGGCTAAAAAATGAAATCCGCCAATCGATTTCGCCGCGCATTAAAAGCCTGAATCACGATAAAGCAAGAACCGATTTCATTTTTTAGCCTGGGCGTACCCGATCTTGAAAAGACTGTCCTCCATCTCCTTCAGGATCTCCGGGTCGTCGATGGTGGCCGGCATGTTGTATTCCCGGCTGTCGGCGATCTTCTGGATGGTGCCCCTGAGGATCTTGCCCGAACGGGTCTTGGGCAGCCTCTTGACCACGGCGGCCTGCTTGAAGGCGGCCACCGGCCCGATTTTCTCCCGGATCAGGGCCACGCACTCCTGTTCCACGGCTTCTTCCGGCCGGTCCACCCCGGCGCTCAACACCAAAAAGCCGACGGGGATCTGGCCTTTCAAGGCATCGTCCACCCCCACCACAGCGCATTCCGCCACATCCGGATGTTCGGCCAGGACCTCTTCCATGGCCCCGGTGGACAGGCGATGCCCGGCCACATTGATGATGTCGTCGGTCCGGGACATGACCCAGACATAGCCGTCCTCGTCGATAAACCCGGCATCCGCCGTGCTGTAGGACCCTGGATACTCGGCCAGATACTTGTCCTTGAATCCCTGGTCATTGTTCCACAAGGTGGGCAATGCCCCGGGGGGCAGGGGCAGCTTCACCGCCAGGGTCCCGATCTCGCCCGGGGGCAGGGGCTGATTGGCGTCATCCAATACCTGGAGATTCCAGCCCGGGGCCGGTTTGGTGGGGGATCCCGGTTTGACGGGATATTGATGCAGCCCGAGGCAGTTGGCGGCGATGGCCCAGGCCGTCTCGGTCTGCCACCAGTGATCGATGACCGGGACCTGCAGATGGCTTTCGGCCCAGTGCAGGGTATCCGGATCCAGCCGTTCACCGGCCAAAAAAAGCGACTGGAAGTGGGATATGTCGTAATTCGCAAGGAGTTCGGCCCGGGGATCACGCTGCTTGATGGCCCGGAAGGCGGTGGGCGCCGTGAACAGGGTCTTGACCCCGTGCTCGGCGATGACCCGCCAGAAAGCCCCGGCATCCGGGGTGCCCACCGGCTTGCCCTCGAACATGATGCTTGTGCAGCCCTGAAACAGGGGGGCGTAGACAATATAGGAATGGCCGACCACCCAGCCGATGTCCGAGGCGGCCCAGTAGACATCCCCGGGGTCTGTATTGTAGATGGCCTTCATGCTCCACTTCAGGGCCACCACATGGCCTCCGTTGTCCCGGACCACCCCCTTGGGCTGTCCCGTGGTCCCGGAGGTATAGAGGATGTACAGGGGATCGGTCGCCGCCACCGGCACGCAGTCCCGGGGCGCGGCCGTATCCAGGCATTCTGCAAAGTCCAGATCCCGGCCGGGGAGCAGTTCGCAGGGGCCGGCGGTCCGCTGATAAATGATGCAGGTCTCAGGTTTGCTTTTCGCCAGCTCGACAGCCTTGTCCAGGAGAGGTTTGTATTCCACCACCCGGTTGACTTCGATGCCGCAGGAAGCGGAGACGATGAGCTTGGGTTTGGCGTCGTCGATTCGGGTGGCCAGTTCATTGGCGGCGAACCCGCCGAAGACCACCGAGTGCACCGCCCCCAGTCTGGCGCAGGCGTACATGGCAATCAGGGCCTGGGGGATCATGGGCATGTAGATGATGACCCGGTCCCCCTTCTGGATGCCGTGATCAGCCAGCACCCCGGCGAAGCGGGCCACCTGGTCCCTGAGCTGGAGGTAGGTAAAGGTCTGAATGGTGTCGGTGACCGGACTGTCATAGATCAGAGCCGGCTGCGATCCGCGGCCCTGCTCGATCTGAAAGTCCAGGGCATTGTAGCAGGTGTTGATCTTCCCCCCTGGAAACCAGCGGTAAAAAGGCGGGTTGGAATCATCCAGCACACGGTCCCAGTGTTTGAACCAGTGGCAAGCCTCGGCCAGTTCCCCCCAAAACCCCTCCGGGTCCTGGATGGATCGCTCATAGGTCTTTTCATACGGATTTGACATATTCTCCTCCCTGTTGATTGAGCCACGATCCCGCTCACACCTGCAGTCCGGCTTCACCTCCTTTTGCTCTGCACACTTTCCAGAATCAGCTTCTTAAATCAGGATTGTTGCAAAACGTGAGCTGCAAACTCCCCGAGTTCGCCCAGATTGCGGCAGACCCGGATGCCGCCCGCCTCCATGGCCTCGATTTTGCCCTGGGCGGTGCCGCTTTTGCCGCTGACGATCGCCCCGGCATGGCCCATCCTCCGCCCGGGAGGCGCGGTCAGACCGGCGATGAAACCAATCACCGGTTTGCCGACCCGCTCCTGGACAAAAGCCGCGGCCTTTTCTTCGGCGTCCCCTCCGATTTCCCCGACCATAACAATGGCCTCGGTCTGGGAATCGTCTTCAAAGGCTTGAAGGCAGTCGATAAAATTGGTTCCGATCACCGGATCGCCCCCAATGCCGATGCAGGTGGTCTGCCCCAGGCCCTGCTTGGTCAATTGATGCACCACTTCATAGGTCAGGGTCCCGGATCGGGAGACCACTCCGAACGGCCCTCCGGGTTTGTGGATCGGGCCGGGCATGATCCCCACTTTGGCCGCCCCCGGGGAGATGATTCCGGGGCAGTTGGGCCCGATGAGCCGGGTCCGACGGCCGGTCAAATAATTGTTGACCTTGAGCATATCCAGGACCGGAATCCCCTCGGTGATGGCCACCACCACCTCGATGCCGGCCTCGCTCGCCTCCAGGATCGCGTCCGCGGCAAAGGGCGGAGGCACAAAGATCAGGCTGCAGTTGGCCCCCTGCCGGTCCACGGCCTCCTGGACCGTATCGAACACCGGAATCCCGTCCATGTCCTGGCCGCCCTTACCGGGCGTGGTGCCGGCCACGACCGGCGTCCCGTATTCCACACACTGCCGGGTGTGAAACTGACCTTCCCGCCCGGTGATGCCCTGCACCACCACCCGCGTTGCTTCATGCACAAATATACTCATAAGCGATTCTCACTTTAGACTTCGTACTTACATTACGTCTTTGAACATTAAGGATTTAAAATAATTGATGATACCTAAAATTTTCTTAAAATTGGACATTCTTTTGGTTTCTGGCCTCCGGCTCGTAGAGCCTACGCCTCGGAGAGTTTCAGCCTCCGGCCCGGAGGGGTGTCGGGTGTCTGGAAAGGCAAAATCCGCAAACTCGTATGAAATTTCATTTTCTTTCATTTTCGATCAAACTGGATGTCTGCGGCCAGAGCAGGGCTGAAACCTGAAACCAGACACCTGAAACCCCAAAATAAGGCAAGCAATATCACAAAATGTCCAAAAAATCTTTCAAATTTACGCGTCCTGTAAAGAGCTCTGGTCTCCCGGCTCTCAAGCCACAAGTTCAGCCACCTGGGCCGCAGCGTCCTTCAAATCTTCGGCTGTCCGCAAATCCAGACCGGATTCCGCCAAAATCCGACGGCCCTCATCGACATTGCTCCCCTCCATGCGCACCACCACCGGATCAGGCAAGCCCACTGCGGACGCGGCCTGTACAACGCCTTGAGCCAGGACGCCGCAGCGCAGAATGCCACCGAAAATATTAATGAATATGCCCTTGACATTGGCGTCCCCCAGGATGATGCGAAAACCGTTCTCCACCATCTCGGCGCTGGCCCCGCCGCCCACGTCCAGAAAATTGGCCGGTTCGGCTCCGGCCTGCTTGATGAGATCCATGGTGGCCATGGCCAGGCCGGCCCCGTTGACCATGTTCCCGACATTGCCGTCCATCTTGATGTAGTTCAGTCCGTATTTGGAGGCCTCCACCTCCAGGGGGTCTTCTTCGTCCAGATCCCGATAGGCGGCCAGGTCCTTGTGTCGGAACAGGCCGTTGCCGTCGAAATTGACCTTGGCGTCCAGGGCCAGCACGCGCCGGTCCCGGGTCACCACCAGGGGGTTGATCTCCACCAGAGAGCAGTCATAGTCCACAAACAGCCGGTACAGAGCAGCCACAAGCTGCATGCATTCCTTTCTGGCTTCAGCGGGCAGGTTCAGGCCGAAGGCGATCCGCCGGCAATGAAAGGGCTGGATGCCCAGCAAAGGATTGATTCCGACCCTGACGATTTTCTCGGGGCTTGCTTCCGCCACTTCCTCGATATCCATGCCCCCGGACTCACTGGCCATGATCACGATTTCGGCGGAATTGCGATCCGGGATCACACTCAGATAGAGCTCGGATTCGATATCCAGACCTTGCTCCACCAGGACCTTTTTCACTTCCTGGCCGCCGACCCCTGTCTGGGGGGTTACCAGCTGCATGCCGAGCATCGCTTCCGTCAGGGAAGCGAGTTCCTCGTGAGAACGGGCCGGCTTGACCCCGCCCCCCTTGCCCCGGCCCCCGGCATGGATCTGGGCCTTGACCACCACCGGAAAGCCGCCGATGCGCTCCGCCGCGGCCCGGGCCTCCTCCTGGCTGTGGGCCACCTGCCCCTCGGGTACGGGGATCGTGTAGCGGGCAAACAGCTCCTTGGCCTGATACTCGTGTATTTTCATACGCTTCCACCTTTTATTCACCTTTGGTACAAAATTCCGTCAAGACTCCGTTCGTGGATTTGGGGTGCAGAAAGGCGATCCGCTTCCCCCCGGCCCCGGGCACCGGTTCGGTATTGATCAGCCTGCAGCCGGCTTCCCGGGCCTTTTTAAGCTGTCCTTCAATGTCATCGGTGTAATAGGCCACATGATGGAGGCCTTCACCGTTCTTTTCCAGAAACTTGGCAATGGGGCTGTCTTCAGAGGTGGGCTCCAGGAGCTCGATATGGGTCTGGCCCACCTCAAAAAACGCGGTGCGCACTTTCTGGGAGGCGATTTCTTCGATCTGCTCGCATTCAAGCCCCATGACCTGCTCATAATGGGCAATGGCCGTCTCCAGCGACTTGACCGCAATCCCCAGATGATCAATTTTTTGCAACATAATCTTCATCCCTCACAATGCTGTGATGTGTCTCGTCATTTCGGCCCTGTTGCCGATAGTTTCCATTTGCTTCAATATGGTCATATACCAATTCGCCGGCAAAAGCATGCGAAGAACTCAACAAAAATCGGCCCCCTCTTGACCACCGTCCCAGTTGGATCATGCGCGCGAATTGGTATCACATTGGAATATTGCCGTGCTTCTTCGGCGATCTGACCTCCCGCTTGGTCCGCAGGATCTCCAGGGCGGCGATCAGCCGGGGCCGGGTCTGCCTGGGCACGATGACCGCATCGATGTAGCCCCTGTTGGCCGCCCGGTAGGGATTGGAGAACAACTCGTCGTATTCCTCGATCTTCTCCCGGCGCTTGGCCTCGGGATCATCCGCCTCTTTGATTTCCTTGCGATGGATGACGCTTGCCGCCCCGGCGGCGCCCATGACCGCGATTTCCCCGGTGGGCCAGGAGAATGCGGCATCCGCTCCCAGATCCCGGGAACACATGGCCAGATAGGACCCGCCGTAGGACTTGCGGGTCACCAGGAGCAGCTTGGGGACCGTGGCTTCGGAATAGCACCAGAGCAGCTTGGCCCCGTGCCGGATGATCCCGCCCCACTCCTGCTGGGTCCCGGGGAGATAGCCCGGCACATCGGCAATGGTCAGCAGAGGGATATTGAAGGCGTCACAGAACCGGATGAAGCGGGTAGCCTTATCCGAGGCATTGATGTCCAGGCACCCGGCATAGACCATGGGCTGGTTGGCGATGATCCCGATGGACTGGCCGTTCAAACGGGCGAAGCCCACCAGGATGTTCTTGGCGTATTCGGCATGGGCTTCAAAGAACAGGCCCTGGTCCACGATGGCGGTGATGGCTTTTTTCATGTCATAGGCCCGGTTGGGACTGTCCGGTATGAGCGCATCCAGCTCGGGCGCTTCCCGGTCCGGACTGTCTCCGGTGGCCGCCAAGGGCGGGTCCTCCAGGTTGTTCGCCGGCAGAAAGCTCAACAGCTCCTTGATCTGCTCGACGGTCTCCCCGTCGTCTTCGCAGGCGAAATGGGCCACCCCGCTCTTCTGGGTGTGGGCCGAGGCCCCGCCCAGATCCTCAAAGCTCACCTCTTCCCCGGTCACGGACTTGATGACTTCCGGACCGGTGATGAACATGTAGCTGCTCTTTTTGACCATGAAGACAAAATCGGTCATGGCCGGGGAATAGACCGCCCCGCCGGCCGTCGGTCCCATAATCGCCGAGATCTGCGGAATCACGCCCGAGGCATTGGAATTGCGGAAAAAGATCTGGCCGTAGCCGGACAGGGCGTCCACCCCCTCCTGAATTCTGGCTCCCCCGGAATCATTGAGGCCCACCATGGGGACCCCGGATTTCAAGGCCAGATCCATGATCTTGCAGATCTTTTTGGCGTGCATCTCCCCCAGACTGCCGGCCCGGGCCGTAAAATCCTGGGAATAGGCGCACACGGACCGTCCGTTGACCAGACCGTACCCGGTGATCACGCCTTCAGAGGGGATGTCCACGTCTTCCATGCCGAAGTTGACACAGCGGTGCGTGACGAACATATCGGTTTCCTGGAAGGTCCCTGGATCGAAGAGCCGCTCCAGGCGCTCCCGGGCCGTGAGTTTGCCTTTTTCCCTGTGCTTGGCCACGGCCTTTTCACCGCCCATCTCCAGGATCTTTGCCTCTTTGTCCTGGAGTTCCAAAATCTTGTCCTGAGTCGTCATATCGTGTCGTCCTTCGTTTTCAAATTGTGCCTCACGGCAAGGCAGGAAGGTAAAAATGATCGCTTCAATAGGGCTCATCTCCATTGTGACCCTGCTGGCCACACAAAGGAGACTAGTCTCGA
>CAZUMF010000221.1:0-7905 GCA_964621385.1 uncultured Desulfohalobiaceae bacterium | reverse complement strand
TCTCGCCGGATGGTTTTGCCATCAGACCCCGCATGCCGGCCAGCTGCCGCATCTGATCCGCATTCCCCCGTGAGCCTGAATTGCTCATCATGAATATGGGATTGAAGCTGTCGTTTTCCACCTCTTGCCCGGTCTTGGGGTCTTTGATCACATCCGTGGAAATCTCCTGCATCATGGCCCGGGCCACATCATTGGTGGTCTTGGTCCAGACATCCACGACCTTGTTGTAGCGCTCGGTCCTGGTAATGATGCCTTCCCGGTGTTGATTGTGCACGGTCTCTGTGTCGGCCTGGGCTTTGGCCAGAAGCGCTTTCTTCTGCTCAGGGAGCTTCAGGTCCTGAATGGAGATGCTGATGCCGGCTTTGGTGGCGTATTCGAATCCCAGGGTCTTCAGACTGTCGCTGAGAATGACCGTGGCTTTGGTCCCGGCCACCTGATAGGCCTGGGCCACGAGCTTGGCGATATTTTTCTTGTTCAGAACCTGATTGACCAGATCAAAGGCAATGCCCGGCGGCATGAGTTCCCAGACAATGATCCGTCCGGGCGAGGTCTCCACCCGCCGGTCCCCCATTCTGACCTGAATTTTGGCGTGCAGGGAAATCACCCCGGCGTCATACGCGGAAATCACCTCCATGGGCGAGGAGAAAACCTTGCCCTCCCCGGGCTCAAACGACCGGATGGCCGTCAGATAGTACAACCCCAGGACGATATCCTGACTGGGCAGAATAATGGGTTCCCCGTTGGCCGGGGACAGGATGTTGTTGGTGGACATCATCAGCACCCGGCATTCGATCCTGGCCTCGACGGACAAGGGGACATGCACGGCCATCTGGTCTCCGTCGAAGTCGGCGTTGTACGGGGCGCAGACCAGGGGATGCAGTTGAATGGCTTTTCCCTCGATGAGAATGGGCTCAAAGGCCTGGATGCCGAGCCGGTGCAGCGTCGGAGCCCGGTTGAGCATCACTGGATATTCAGTGACCACTTCTTCCAGGACATCCCAGACGGCCACGTCTTCCCGTTCCACCATGCGTTTGGCGCTTTTGATGGTCGAGGCCAGGCCGCGGTCTTCAAGTTTGGAATAGACAAAGGGTTTGAACAGTTCCAGGGCCATTTTCTTGGGCAGTCCGCACTGATGCAGCTTGAGTTGCGGCCCGACCACGATCACCGACCGTCCGGAATAATCCACCCGCTTGCCGAGCAGATTCTGCCGGAACCGTCCCTGCTTGCCTTTGATCATATCGCTCAGGGATTTCAAGGGCCGACCGTTGGTCCCGGTAATGGCCTTGCCCCGCCTGCCGTTGTCCAGGAGAGCGTCCACCGCTTCCTGGAGCATCCGCTTTTCGTTGCGGATGATGATATCCGGAGCACCGAGTTCCAGCAGCCGTTTCAGCCGGTTGTTCCGGTTGATCACCCGGCGGTAGAGATCGTTAAGATCAGAGGTGGCAAAACGCCCCCCATCCAGGGGCACCAGCGGTCTGAGTTCGGGCGGAATGACCGGAATGACCTCCATGATCATCCACTCCGGCCGATTCCCGGATTCCAGAAACCCTTCGACAATTTTCAGGCGCTTCGCGATTTTTTTCTTCTTGGCCTGGGACCGCGTGGCCAGGGAGTCATCCTTTAATTGGGTGCGCAACTCCTGAAGGTCAATTTTTTCCAGCAGTTCTTTGACCGCCTCCGCCCCCATGCCGATTCGGAACGCATTTTCCCCATAGGCTTCAATCAATTGGACCTGCTGGTCTTCATTAATAAGTTGATGGGGCTTCAAGGTCGTCTGACCAGGGTCCAAGACGATATAGCTGTCAAAATACAAAACTTTTTCCACATCCGCCATGGTCATGTCCAAAAGACTGGCGATTTTCGAGGGCATGCTCTTTAAAAACCAGATATGGGCTGCAGGCGCGGCCAACTCGATATGGGCCATCCGGTCCCGGCGGACTTTCGAGGCAATGACTTCCACGCCGCATTTTTCACAGACAATGCCCCGGTGCTTCATCCGCTTGTACTTGCCGCAGTTGCACTCATAATCCTTGACCGGTCCAAATATTTTTGCACAGAACAGACCGTCTCGTTCCGGCTTGAAGGTTCTATAATTGATGGTTTCGGGTTTTTTCACCTCCCCGAAAGACCAGCTTCGAATGGTTTCCGGCGAGGCCATGGATACCCTGATCCCTTGCAGGTTTTGACTTTTGACCTGGGTATCTGCTTCACGGCGAAAAATATAAAGATCGTCGGTCATGTCTTTCACGCCCCCTTGCCTAATTTCTTTCGTTTCTTTTCCTCGGACACCAGGCTCACATCCAGCCCCAGGGCCATCAACTCCTTGACCAGCACGTTGAACGATTCGGGCATGGCGGTGGTCAGATAATTCTCACCCTTGACGATATTTTCATACATCTTGACCCGGCCATGGACATCATCGGCCTTCACCGTGAGGAATTCCTGAAGCATATGGGCCGCTCCATAGGCTTCCAGAGCCCATACCTCCATCTCGCCCAGACGTTGTCCGCCGAACTGCGCCTTCCCGCCCAAGGGCTGCTGCGTCACAAGAGAATAGGGACCGGTGGATCGGGCATGAATTTTCTCATCCACCAGGTGGTGCAGTTTGAGCATGTACATATAGCCCACTGTCACGGCGTTGTGAAAGGCATCGCCGGTTTTGCCGTCATAGAGCACGGTCTTGCCGCTGCCGGGCAGCCCCGCCATTTTCAGCCAATCCCAGATTTCCTCTTCCCTGGCGCCGTCAAAAACCGGTGTTTTGGTGTTGATGCCCTGCTGCAGATCCTTGAGGGTTTCCAGAACCTCTGCATCACTCAAGTCGTCAATGGGGCAGCTGCCATCTGCCGCGGCAAAGATGCGTTTGATCCCCTTGCGAATGGTCTCCATATCCAGAGTCTCTTCCAAATACGAGCCCAGCTGTTTTCCCAGCTCTTTCGCGGCCCAGCCCAGGTGTGTTTCCAGGATTTGTCCGATGTTCATCCGCGACGGAACGCCGAGTGGATTGAGCACAATATCCACTGGTGTGCCGTCATCGAAAAACGGCATGTCCTCTTCAGGCAGAATGCAGGAGACAACGCCTTTATTCCCGTGCCTGCCGGCCATTTTATCGCCAACACTCAGCTTGCGCTTCACGGCGATATATACCTTGACCATTTTGATGATCCCCGGGGGCATATCATCGCCTTCGGTCACGGTTTTCCGCTTGCGCTCGTAAAAGGCGGTGATCACCTCAAGGTGCCGGTCGTATTCCTTGAGCAGCTCTGCCACCTGATCGTTGACCTCCTTGGAGGTGAATCCATCCCGAAACTTCTTGAGCGGGATGTCCTGAAAGCGATCCTGCTTCACCGGCTTGTTCGCCTCAGCCAGAACTTTGCCCTTGGTTTTTCCCAGAATGGATTTGGCCAGGCTCTTGCCGCTGATCGTCTTCCACATTTTCTTCCGGAAAAAGTTATTCAGGCCCTCGATATGCAGTCTCTGCTTGCGATCCACCTGATCCAGCTCATAATCCTCGATGAGTTTGGTCCGATCGTCCTTTTCTGCAGAGCGCCGGTTGAAGACCTTGACGTCCAACACCGTCCCTTCAATCCCCGGCGGGACTCTGAGGGAGGTATTTTTCACGTCTCTAGCTTTATCCCCGAATATGGCCCGCAACAGTCGCTCCTCCGGGGTCAACTGCGTCTCGCCTTTCGGGGTGATCTTCCCCACCAGGATGTCATCCGGTTTGATTTTCGCACCAATGCGGATCACACCGCTCTCATCGAGGTTCCGGAGCATGTCTTCACTCACGTTGGGAATATCCCTGGTCACTTCCTCGGGCCCCAGCTTCGTGTCCCGGGCCAGGACCTCGAATTCTTCGATGTGGATGGAAGTGAACACATCCTCCTTGACGCAGCGTTCGGAAATGAGGATGGCGTCTTCAAAGTTATAGCCTCCCCAGGGCATGAAAGCGACCAGGAGATTTTTGCCCAGAGCGAGCTCGCCGTCCTTGACACAGGGACCGTCGGCCAGAATGGTCGATTCATCGACGGCTTGTCCCTGGGATACCCGGGGTGTCTGACCAAAGCAGCTGTTTTGATTCGACTTATGATACTTCTGGAGATTATGAATCTTGACTTCGCCGGTCTCGGGGTTGTCCGCAGTCTCGGCATACGAGACAATGATCGTATTGGCATCCACGTACTCCACCTGGCCCTCGGATTCAGCCAGCACGCAGTTCCCGGAGTCAACAGCCACGATCCGCTCCATACCCGTTCCCACCAGCGGCGGTTCACTCTGCAGCAGGGGCACCGCCTGGCGCTGCATGTTGGATCCCATCAAGGCCCTGTTGGCATCATCATGCTCCAAAAACGGGATCAAGGCAGCGGAAATGGAGACAATCTGACTCGGCGCGATGTCCATGAGCGTGACCTGGTCCTTTTTGACCAAGGCAAAATCCCCGCGATCCCGGGAAGCCACCCGCTCGTTGACAAACCGGCCCGACACATCCAGCGGGGCATTGGCCTGGGCGATGACTTCCTCGTTGTCCCTGGCCGCATCCTTATACACGATTTCCGTGGTCACCTGGCCGTCCCGCGCCACCCGATAGGGGGTCTCGATAAAGCCGAATTTATTGACCTGGGCGTAGGTGGTCAGCGAGACGATCAAGCCGATATTCGGGCCTTCCGGGGTCTCAATCGGACAAATCCGTCCGTAATGGCTGGTGTGGACGTCCCGGACCTCGAATCCGGCCCGCTCTCTGGTCAGCCCGCCGGGGCCCAGAGCGGATAAACGCCGTTTATGGGTGACTTCCGAAAGCGGATTGGTTTGATCCATGAATTGCGAAAGCTGCGAGGTCCCGAAAAATTCTTTGATCACGGCCGTGACCGGTTTGGAATTGATCAGGTCGTGCGGCATGAGGGTCGCCACTTCCTGCTGGGTCATGCGCTCTTTAATGGCCCGCTCCATGCGCACCAGGCCTATGCGGTACTGATTCTCAACCAGTTCTCCCACGGATCGGACGCGCCGGTTGCCAAGATGATCAATATCGTCGGCCGGTCCGAGTGTTTCTTTCAGTCTGACCAGCTTTTCCAGGGTCTTCATGATATCTTCATTGGTCAATGTGCGATGATCCAGGGGATACTCAAGTTTCAACCGGATGTTGAGCTTGTAGCGACCCACCGGGGACAGATCGTAATAATCCGGATTGCGGAAAATATTGTTGAAAAAGGTCTCCGCGACTTCAGGCGTCGGGGGAGAGCTTGGGCGCAGGCGCCGATAAATCTCGATTTGAGCGCTCTCCTTGTCCTCGGTCTTGTCCTGCTCCAGGGTATCGATGATACTCGAGGAAACTTCCAAACCCTTGGTATGCAGGACCTTGATTTCCTTACGGTTTTTCTGCAGGAGGTCCAGCAGATCCGGACTGATTTTGTCCCCTAATTCAGCCAGGGCCTCGCCGCTTTCCGCATCGATAAAATCCTCGGCCAGGTATTCATCCACAAGGTCCTGCGGGTCGACCTGCAGCGTCTTCAACCCCGACTTACAGATTTTAAACCACAAGGGCTTGGTGATCTCTTTGCCCGCTTTGGCCACCTGCTTCCCGTCCGGGCCATACAGGTCGGCATAGACCCGTTCCCGCCGCAGCAGATCCGGATTGATCTCCCGGTACACCGCCTGATCATCCACAAAATACCGCTCGGTTCGATAAAAATAGTGCAGGATTTCCTCTTTGCTCAGACCCATGGCCTTGAGCAGAATCGTAGCTGGCATCTTCCGGCGCCGATCAATGCGGACATACAGGATATCCTTATGATCAAAATCAAAATCAAGCCAGGAGCCCCGCATGGGAATGACCCGGCAGCTGTAGAGAACTTTTTTGCTGACATGGGTCTTCCCTTCATCATGATCGAACAATATTCCGGGCGAGCGCTGCAGTTGATTCACCAGGACCCGTTCCGTGCCGTTGATGATGAAGGTGGCCTTATCCGTCATGAGCGGGATGCTGCCAAAATACATCCCCTTGCCGTCGCGTCCCGATTCTTCCTTGATCACATCAACACCGGTCCGCTCTCCGGTTTCTGGATCAACATTATAATTGATCAATTGAATTTTTAAATAGATAGGGGCTTCGTAACTCAAGCCCTTTGACAAACATTCATCTTTATCGTATTTGGGTTCACCGATCATGTAGCTCACATATTCCAATGTGGCTGTTTTATAAAAATCTTCAATGGGAAAAACAGAACGGAGCGCCCCTTCCAGGCCGATTTCTTCCCGACTTGCCGGGGGCACGTCTTTCTGCAGAAAATCAGCATAGGATTGAAGCTGCAAATTCAAAAGATTGGGTGTGTTGAGCACCTTATCAATTCTGCCGAATGTTTTCACCAATTTGCTCATGTTGACCCCTTGGTGTTAAAAAAGAAAAACAGAAGCGCCTCATACGCTCTGTGTGAGACACGTATGGTGCAGTATCGTTCAAATAGGCAACGAATATGCTGCACGCACAACGCTGCAGGCAAAAGGCACTGAATATTCGGATTGGGCAGAAATGCATTTGCCCGTGACCGAGTAACTCAACCCAAATACCCTGTGTCGATGAGTCACCGGCACGATCTCCAGAGATAGATTGTCTTTTCAAAATGCCCGCAGGCGATGTGCGCGCATTCAGAGCCTTTCCATTTTTTTAGATGTGAGAAAGCGGCTACTGGGATTTAAGAAAATACAGTGGTATCTTAACACAGTCATGCAAAGGGGAGTCCTCGCGATCGAACACTTTTTCTTAAATCCTCACTGAGGGGGGTTCGAGTCGTCATCCATGGAACGTGAGGCATTCGGATCGGCCCATTCATCATGGCCGTTCTCGGCGTTGGTACCTATGAAAACAAGAATGAAGAACACGCTCCGCTGCGGGTCGCGTGTTCTTCATTCAACTGCGTGAAAACGTCGAGAAAGCGATCTATTTCATCTCGGTTTTGGCCCCGGCCTCTTCGAGCTGCTTTTTGGCCTCTTCCACTTCCTCTTTTGGTGCGGCTTCCTTAATGGTCGACGGCAGTTCGTCCACCTTGGCCTTGGCCTCTTTGAGCCCAAGTCCGGTCAAGGCTCGGACCGCTTTGATCACGGCGATTTTGTTCCCGCCGACTTCAGTGAGCACCAGATCGAATTCAGTCTTTTCTTCTTCTTCCGCCGCGCCTTCGGCAGCGCCGGCCGGTCCGGCCGCAGCCACAGCCGCGACAGGCGCAGCAGCTGATACACCGAACGTGTCTTCCAGTTCCTTAATGAACTCCGACAACTCCAGAACCGTCATATTGGATATGAATTCGACAACCTGTTCTTTCGTGACCTCGGACATTGATGCCTCCTTTATTGGTTTTGACTCATTGATTTTCGTTTTGTTCCTTGATCGCGTTCAGGGCATACAGCAATTTCCGCTGCAGATTCGCAAACAAGCAGACAAAGTTGGTGGGCACGGCATTCATGGTGGCCAGCATTTTCCCCAACAGCTCTTCCCGGCCCGGCAGCTTGGACAACGCCTCCACATTTTCTTCGGATAACAGCTGTCCTTCGTAGCTTGCGAAACGGAGGGCAAACTTCTTGTTCTTCTTGGCAAATTCAGTCAGGATCTTGGCGGCAACCACCGGGTCGTCATACCCAAAGGCGATGCCGCAGCAATCCTTGAGCTCATTGCTCAAAATCCCATGTGACGTCTTGCCGAAGGCTATCCTGGCCAATGTGTTCTTGACCACTTGATAGTCAATGTTGTTTTCCCGAAGTTTTTCGCGAAGATCCTCCAGTTCGGCGACCTTGAGCCCGCGAAAATCGGTCACCAATGCGATTCCCGCCTGCTCCGCTTTGCCTTGCAACTGCTCTATGACCTGTGCTTTCTCAGCCCTGTTCACACTGGCCGCCCTGCGTCTCAGTTGGAAGCTACTG
>CAZUMF010000220.1:0-7928 GCA_964621385.1 uncultured Desulfohalobiaceae bacterium | reverse complement strand
AGAACTGGGAAGACGTTGTTTCACTCTGGAAGTGGGGCAATGGGAACTGGATGGTCGCTCTGCCGTCCATGAACGAGGACCAAGAGCAGGCCTATCAAGAGAATAAGGGCTTTGATTCCATCAATGCAATCACCAGTGGACAAGGGTTCTGGGTCAATGCCGAGGGGCAGTTTCAACTTTCAATTCAGGGCGATGCTCCAGTGAATACCTTTCCGGAGGTCTTCCCCGGCTGGAACCTGGTGGGCCTGTGCGGAAACAGCACCAAGACAGTGGATCAGCTTGTGGAGGCCATTGATCTGAACATCCTATCCATCTGGAAGTGGCCGGAAGGGGACGGCAGCTGGAAAGTGTGTCTGCCAGGTGAGGATGACAACGGCACGAGTTATGCCCAGAGCAAAGGATTTGGTATATTCGAATCTATTGAGCCAGGTGAAGGATTTTGGGTGAACTGTCAATGACATACAGTGAAGGTAAAGACAGGGCTTCAGTTCTGACTTTGCATAATTACCTTAGGTGTAGAATTTGTTCTTTGCAGAGAAAATGTTTGGAGCGGGCTTTTTTTTGCTTTTCTTCATCTATTCCTAAGTCTTATATCAAAAATGAGTAAAAGATGTGAAATTTTGATTCGCAAGTTTACGTTCTTTGACACAAAGTGATATACTGAGCGCAAATCAAATAAGGAGAAAAAGGTATGATGGACTTTCAAAAATTCAAGGAGCAGTGAGGTGCACCGTATGTGGCACGAAGTGAAGTAAAAAAATTTAGTGGGGGGCTCTTGACAAGTGGCACAATGCGAAACCTGGATTATTTGGGAGAAGGACCACCGAAAGAAAAATTTGGCAAAAAAATCTGCTATGATCTCAATAAGTTAGTAGGGTGGATGGAAAGAAGGTATTCAGAATCATAAGTGACTTTAATCACCCGGTTTAATTTTTCACATTTTTGGATATTCAATTATTTTATATGTTTGTGAAGTGTGAAATTTGTGTGAAAAAATTTGATTTCACACAAAAAAAAGGCTTAGGTGATATTCCTAAGCCCTTGATTTTCTTGGCTCCCCGGGACGGACTTGAACCGCCAACCTAGTGATTAACAGTCACCCGCTCTGCCGGTTGAGCTACCGGGGATCGCTGCAAACGAAAGCCCTTGTACCTGATCCCCTTCCTGAGGTCAAGCTTTTTTCACGGGGTTTTCCTGTGCAATGAAAAAGCTCATGATTTTTTGGTGCTTGCTTTCCCGCTCTTTGAACCGGCCGCAGGCTCTTCTCCGGCGCTCGCCTTTTTCTTTTCAAGCTCCTCCTTGATTTGATGCCGCTCTTCTTTGGTTTTGGGAACCAGCCGCAATTGGGGGACCAGGACCTTGGTCACGGGATAGACTTCTTCCACGTCCTTGAGCAGTTCCTGGTCCGGGTTTTTTTCATCCAGTTCCTCAACGATTTCCAGGGTGCCGTCGTACTTTTTCAGGATATACATCTTTTGTCTCCTTGTCTTGAATTCTGTCACTTCCCGGTTCAGAAACGGTGAGAGGGAGAGCATGCGCAGATCTGTCCGGCTGAGCTTCCGGCAGGGAAAGTCCGGGCAGGACGGGCAGCTCAGAAAGGCGGAATATCGTTTGTGGATCGGACAAAAAATACTCCGGTTGAAGATGCTCAGGGGATCGTCAAGATCATAATTGAAAAGCGTTGCGTCCATAAATACGGATTGAGAGATCGTCGAAAATTCGGTGCGTTACCAAGTTGTTTTTCACAGATCGCGACAAGAGTCAAGGAAGGATAGCGATTGAAGCGGTGGCAGACTGCCTGAGCCACATTGCTGACTGTCTGAAAATCTGGTAAAGCTCATAATCCTGTTTCAAAACGTTTTTTCTTTTGAGGAGCTGTCGTGTTCCGGGGCATTCTTGTCGGCCTGCTGCTGTGTTTCCTGATCTCAGGCAATCCCGGGGTGCGGGCTGAAAACCCTGCCCTGTATATCGACCTGCCGCAGCATGTCGTTCTGGGCGATCCGTTTTTCGTGCGCATTGCTTCCCCGGTCCGTTTCAGCACCGTGCACATCACCTGGCTGGGGAACGTCTTCTCCGTGCCGCTGACCTCAGACGGGCAGACCTTTGCTGTCCGCCTCCTGCTGGGGACGGATGTGAAGCATCATGCTCCAGGCCGGAAAACGCTCCGGGTCCGGGCAGAAAAATACGGTATCGCCAGGACGCAGGACGCAGTGATCCGTGTAGGGAACCGGCAGGCACCGGTCCAGCGCCTCACAGTGTCCAAAGGCATGGTCACCTTGAGCCGGGCTGCTCTGGCCAGGCACCAGCGGGAAAAGAAGGCCGTGCACACGGTTCTGCACAGGGTCTCGCCCGAAAAATTGTGGACCTGTCCGTTTCAGCGTCCGGTTGCCGGAGGGGTCTCCAGCGCCTATGGCCTGAAACGGGTGCTCAACAACAAACCCCGCTCCCCGCATCGGGGCCTGGATATCAGGTCCGGTGATCAGGCTCCGGTGGTGGCTGCGAACGCTGGGGTTGTGGTCTTGACCGGGGATCATTTTTTTGCGGGACAATCCGTCTACATCGATCATGGCCAGGGGGTGGTCAGCATGTACTTCCATCTCTCCTCCATTGCAGTCCGCAGGGGGCAGCGGATGGCCAAAGGGGAGTTCCTGGGGAGGACCGGCTCCACTGGACGGGCGACCGGTCCCCATCTCCATTTCGGGATCAGTTTGCGCGGGGCCCTGGTCGACCCATGCCCCCTGATGCAGCAAAAGGCCTGCCCGCAGGGATTGTGAGGCTTGTGTCGGTCGCGAACGTATCGAGCATAGGCGGGATCGTTTTGGTGCGCCCAGAGATTTGACTTGACAAGCGGAAAACAAACAGGTAGAAGGTTTTTCATTTGGATATCAATTTATCTTTATATTTTCATTTATGGATATATTGAAGCAGTTAAAGGCCCTGGCCGACGCCACCCGCTTGCGGCTCTATGTCGTCCTCTTGAAACACGAGCTCAACGTGAATGAGCTTGTGCAGGTCATGGACATGGGCCAGTCCAGAATCTCCAGGCATTTGAAGGTCTTGACGGACTGCTCGCTGCTATCGTCCCGCCGGGACGGGTTTTTTGTGTATTATCGCGCCCCCCTGAGTCAGGACAACCAGGAACTGGTCCAGTACCTGAACAAGGCGGTCCAACCCGGGTCTGTTTACGAAGGGGATCTGCTGAGGGCCGGGGAGGTCCTGGAATGGCGCACGCAGCAGACCAGATTGTTTTTCAATCGGGTGGCGGCGCATTGGCAGCGCCTGAAAAACGATATCCTGGGGGATTTCGACTTGAGCTCCCGCGTGCTGGAGGCCATCCCTGAAACCTCGGCTCTGGCGGATCTCGGGTGCGGCACAGGTGAGCTCCTGCCGCGTTTTGCCGATAAATGCCGGCGGGTGATCGGTGTGGACAGCTCCCCTGAGATGCTGGCCAGGGCCCGGGAGCTGGTATCAGGGGACAGTCGCAGCATTGAACTGCGCCTGGGAGAGTTGGAGCACCTGCCCCTTGGCAATGGGGAGGTCGATGTTGCGGTGCTGAATATGGTCCTGCATCATGTATCCCTTCCGGCCGCCGGGATTCAGGAAGCAGCCAGGGTGCTGCAGCATCACGGGCTTTTGCTGATCACCGATTTTGCCAAACACGATCAGGAGGCGATTCGAAAGACCTACGGCGGGGTCTGGCTGGGTTTCGGCAGAAAGGAAATGCTTCAATGGTTGGAGGACGCCGGGTTTTCCATGGAAACATTTCAAGAACACCCGGTGAATCACGGTTTGATAATTCATGTGCATATTGCACGCAAATCCGAAACAAAAAGGAACAGCTATGGAAAGTACAGACAGGTATGAAGTGAAAGACATGTCTTTGGCAGCTCAGGGTAAAAACAACCTGGAACTGGCGGAATTGAATATGGGCGCCCTGCTGGAAGTCCGAAAGCGCTTTCAAACCGAAAAGCCGCTCAAGGGGGTGAAGATTGGACTGGCCCTGCATGTGACCAAAGAGACCGGTATTCTGGTCCGGACTTTGATTGCCGGGGGGGCGGACGTGGCCATCACCGGCTGCAACCCCCTCTCCACCCAGGACGACGTGGCTGCGGCCCTGGCTGAGGAAGGGGTCAAGGTCTGGGGCTACAAGGGTGAGACCGGCGAAGATTATTACCGCTATCTGAACAGGGTGATCGCCTTTGGACCCCAGATCACCATTGATGACGGCTGTGATCTCGTCTCGGAGATCCACAAGAGTCATACTGAATTGATCCCGGACATCATCTGCGGCTGTGAAGAAACCACCACCGGGATTATCCGGCTGAAGGCCATGGAGAAGGCCGGGGCCCTGAAATACCCCATGATCGCGGTCAACGACAACAAGACCA
Source organism: uncultured Desulfohalobiaceae bacterium (assembly GCA_964621385.1). Taxonomy (GTDB): domain Bacteria; phylum Desulfobacterota; class Desulfovibrionia; order Desulfovibrionales; family Desulfothermaceae; genus JAABTT01. The sequence goes on along the minus strand of CAZUMF010000220.1, from coordinate 3,540 downwards.
AGCACCTGGTGGATAATTTCTACGGGACCGGTCAATCCACCATCGACGGGATCACCCGGGCCACGAATCTGCTCTACGCCGGCAAGACCTTCGTGGTCATCGGGTATGGAAGCTGCGGGCGCGGTGTGGCCCAGAAGGCCAGAGGGTTGGGGGCCAATGTCATTGTCACGGAAGTGGATCGTTTTCGGGCGCTGCAGGCGGCTTATGACGGGTTTCGGGTCCTGCCCATGCAGGAAGCGGTTGCGGTCGGCGACGTCTTCTGTTCGGTGACCGGGAACAAGCACGTGATCAGCTTTGAACATATGCAGCAGATGAAACACGGGGCGATCATGGCCAATTCCGGACACTTCGACATCGAAATCGAACTCTCCACCCTGGCCGATCACGCTGATTCCTGCAGGCGGGTGCGGCCCTTCATGGATGAATACGTCCTGAAAGGCAAGAAGCTCTTCGTCCTGGGCGAGGGGCGGCTCATCAATCTGGCGGCGGCCGAGGGCCATCCCAGTGAAGTGATGTCCACGTCCTTCTGCGGTCAGGCCCTGGCCTGTGAATACGGGGTTAAAAACAAAAGCTCCATGCAGCCCAAAGTCTTTCAGCTGCCGGAAAGTCTGGATGACGAGATCGCCGGCCTGCAGCTCACAGCCATGAATATCAGCATCGATTCCCTGACGGCGGAGCAGAGCCAGTACCTCGACTCCTGGGAAGAGGGCACATAAGCGAAAAAAGCGGCACGCCGCTTTTTTTGCTTCTTGATTGGAGGTTTCAGGTGTCTGGTTTCGGGTTTCAGTTTGCGGATTTTGCCTTTCCAGACACCCGACACTTCCTATGAAACTTCAGACGGATGGAGTCACAGTTCCAAGCATTGAACAACGCTCGTCATTGCGAGCGAAGCGAAGCAATCTTTCAGAAAAGCCTCTTGTCAGGGATTGCTTCGGCGAAGACGCCTCGCAATGACGGGTTACGGCGACAGTATGCCGGCAAAACAAAGTTTCTTCATTGATCAAACCGGCAGTGAATGAATACAGCATAAGTGTAGTGACACATTCTTATATTTGCAATTATTTTCTATAGATATATGTCAGCTTTGCCGGAGGCAAAGCTGAAACCAGAAACCTAAGCGACCGGCTTCACTGATCCAGTCTGCTCGGTCTTTGAAAAGAAAAATATGAACCAAAATAGACCGGTCTTCCGGTCTATTTTGGTTCTTCGAAGTACTGGGCCTGGTAGGTGAGAATCTGCGGGTGTTCGTTTTTCCAGGCATCTGCAGCAAGGCCGGCCTTGAGGCAGAGCTGGCTCAAAAACTGGCTGGTCCGGGGCAATTGTTCCCAAACCTGGGGCAGAAAGGTCGATCTGGCCGGTCCTTTTTGCAGAATGACCCCGTCAATGTTCGGCCGCAGCCTGGTGAGAAGGTCCTCGGCGTCTGTATACTCCAGGGCTTGCGGGTCAGTGAGCACACTGACTTCGATGTGGGTCTGGTCAAGCTCGGCTACGGTCAGGGGAGGGAAGCGGGGGTCGCGGAGGGCTGCATTCACGGCGTTTTCCTTGACGCTTTCGGTAATGGTGTTTTCAGGAAGCAGGCTGCCGATGCAGCCCCGGAGCCGGCCATGGATGTGCAGGGTGACGAAGGTCCCCCGCCTGGTCTGCAACTCCGGTGCAGAAAGTGATTGTTGCAGCTCTTCATCCGCTTGATGATCCGTTTTTTTCAGGGTGTTCTCCAGGGTCAGTCTGGCCAGCTTGACCAAAGCCCGGCCCTGTTCCTCCGAGAGTTTCTGTTCCTGGTTGACTGTGGATGGCATGGTTGAAACTCCTTGGGGATCTTGCGTACGTTCAAAAAATGCTCAAATCTTCGCTCTTGGTGAAGAACTCTGAAGTTGTTGGAGCCATTCATCCGTCTCCTGGACAGGCCGAGCCGTCCAGAAAGGCAAGGATCTCGTCTCTGCTGTACAGGGACCCCTTTCCTATGCCCGGACACTGGGATGCCGTCTGTTTCCAGGTGTACCGGCTGCGCAGGTTTGTGAACCAGAAGGGGTAGCTCCGGCACTGCCGGGGCCGCACCGGATAGATGCGGCAGCCGGAATCGTACATCAGACAGTTCCCGTGCTCGCCCTCCCTGATGCTGAAGCTGTCCCGAAACGGGTAGAGCATTGAAGACGTCAGTGTCCGGGGGTCGGTTCCCAGATACGCGGCAATGGCCGTGATCTCGTCCGGACTCACATACACGGTTCCGGGATCTCCGGTGCAGCACCTGCCGCATTGCCGGCAGCGGAATCTGAGTCCCCGGTCAAAGAAGTACCTGCAGCGATCACTGACAGATAGGTTTTCAGACGAATCGTGCATTGAGAAAATCGATCAGGGTCTGGTGGAACTGTTCTGTTTTTTCAAGATAGCAGGGATGCGGGGCGCCTTCAAGGATCACCAATTGGGAATCCGGGATCTCCCGGTTGAGGAAACGCCCGTTTTCCGGATCGGAGATCGCGTCTTCACTGCCCCAGACCAGCAGACAGGGAACCGTGATATCCTTGAATCGGGAGGCGTTGTCTTCGACCCCCACCGTTCCCACCAGGATCAGGCCGCCCACCAGTTCCGGCCGGGCAAAATACAATTCCAGGGCAAAGCGGCCCCCTCTGGAGGGTCCGACAATGACCGGTCTGTCCAGGTGTTCCTGGCGGATATAGGCCTGGAGCACCTCGGCTGCAGTGGCGGCGCAGGTCTCGGATTTACCGAAACCGGGCATGTCCAGGGCGTGGATTGGAAAATCCTCGGCGATGAATCTGTCCAGGATCCCCAGCTGCAGCCAGGTATCTGCTTCGAATTTGGCCCCGTGCAGAAAGATGACCGTTTTTTTGCCGCCTGCCGGATGAGCGATGCGCTTGATACGGCAGGGACCGGCTGCGACATGTTCATTGTTGAATTGAGTCATGTGCCTAGCCTCTTCATGTTTTTCTTTTTCCTGTGCGTCTCTGTATCCGGAAAGCTCCCAGTGATCCGACTGCCTGTCATAGCGCAGAATATAGAGCTTCCGGTCATGCCCCTTGACCTTGAAATAGCGATGATCAGGACCGGCCCAGCGATCGAGGACGGCTTCCACCTCAACCCATCCGGACCCGAGCTGAAAGCGTCTCGGCTCCTGTTCCGCCATATACCCGGCGTAGCAATCGACTACGAGGCTCATATCTTCGAATAGACCAGGCTGCAGCAGGTCACCGCCCCCTCGGCCTTGGCCAGTTCCGAAAGATCCAGGGCGGCAACGGCAAGGCCGGCGTCTTCCAAACGCTGCCGGGTGCGGGGAAAGCTGGAAGCGGCCACAACGGTCCGGTTGACCAGCAGGACATTGGCGGCAAAGGGTTCCTGCGGGTCGACTTCGATGATCCGCATGGCCCCGAAGAGATCGGGATCCAGCCAATCCGGGTTCAGGAGCACCGTGTCGGGGGCGCAGAGCGTGGCGGCGGTTTTCAGGTGCAGACAGCCATTGACCGTTGCTTCCAGTACCCGGTAGTCGAACGGGGTGAGCAATTCCCGGAGCTGCTCAATGCCCGCTTG
>CAZUMF010000219.1:0-7974 GCA_964621385.1 uncultured Desulfohalobiaceae bacterium | reverse complement strand
AGTACAGAGCTCTTTACATGACGCGTAAATTCGAGGGATTTTTTGGACATTTTGTGATATTTCTTGCCTCTTTTTAAGGTTTCAGGTGTCGGGTGTCAGATTTTAAAAGCTTGATATAATTTTATTTTTCTTTTCCTGACACCAGAAACCTGACACCAGAAACCAAAAGAATGTCCAATTTTAAGAATATTCCAGATATTGTTTGTTATTTTATAGAGTTAAGGTTCAACGGCGAAATGTCGGTACGAAGTCTGCAGTATGACGGTAAAACAAAGTTTCTTCATTGATTAAACCGGAAGTGAACGAATTCAGCATCAGCGGAGTGGAATATTATTGTATTTACAATTATTTTTTATAGTTATATGGCGACCTTACCAGAGGCAGGGCGGATATATAATGAGTTGATCTTTACCAATGGCCACAAGCAGTATATGTTTTCAAACATGTTTTGGCAAGCCCGAATAACGTATACATCCGATTCAGCAGGCCCGGGAGGACAGGGATGCACCTTGGGAAAACACTGAGGCTCAAGGAGCGTCTCAAACAACTCCAGCCCGGGCTGCTTGCGGTTTCCGGAGGGGTGGACAGCCGGTTTCTGGCCCTTATCACGGCGCAGTGGGACCTGGACTTTCGTCCGGTCTTCTTTGCCGGGCCGCACATGAGCCGGTGGGAGAGCGAACAGGCCATTGCCTTTTTACAGGCCCTGGGGCCGGAGTACGATTGTTTGTCCATTGATCCTCTGGATGCACCCGAAGTCCGAAACAATACCAAACAGCGCTGCTATTATTGCAAGAAGCATCTCTTTACCAGGGCCCTGCAGCATGGACAGGACCTGGGAAGGCGGCAGGTCCTGGAAGGGAGTCATCTCTCGGACCGGCAGGGGTTCCGCCCCGGGATGCAGGCCCTGCGTGAGCTCGGGATTCACAGCCCGTTAGCGGCAGCGGGATTCAGCAAGTCGGACATACGCACCCAGGCCGCCGGCATCGGCCTGGTCCAGCCGGAACAGCCCTCCAGACCCTGCCTGCTGACCCGATTCGACTATGGCTGTGTTCCCACGGCCGAGGCTCTGCAACAGGTGGGCTTGGCAGAAGAAGGGCTGGAGCAGATCGGCTTGCCGAATTTTCGGATCCGGGTGCTCGCCCGTGAGAGGATTGTGCTCCAACTCGCGCCTACGGGTGCACAGTGGTATGTCTCTCATGGGCAGAGGGTTCAAGCGGTGATGGCCGAGCATGGGCTGGACGGTTTTCGTGTCATCCGGACCGAGCGGCTCAGCGGCTTCTTTGACTGATTTCGCAATTTCAGAGCTCTTTACAGTACGCGTCTATTTGAAAGATTTTTTTGACATTTTGTGGTTTTACTTGCTTCTTTTTCAGGTTTCAGGTGTCGGGTGTCAGAAATTAACACCTTGATATAGCTTTATCTTTCTTTCCCTGACACCAGAAACCTGACACCAGAAACCAAAAGAATGTCCAATTTTAACAACATTTCAAATATTGCTAATTATTTTATCATCTTAAAGTTCAAAGCCGTAATGCCGGTACGAAGTCTGAACGTTGGAGGTTCGATATTCATTCCTTCAGGCAGAATTTGAACGTCGAACATCGAACGTCGAACATCGAACTTTGAATGAAGAAAAAATAAATAAATGAAATACCAATTACTTGAAGAAAAAACTGATTCGGGGATATGAGCATGTCTTTTCTTTGATTCACCATTGGACGTTCGACGTTCGATGTTCGATGTTCATTCTGTCACGCCCTTTGGTTCAAAAAAGCCTGAAGTTTCATACGAGGTGTCGGGTGTCAGCCCTGCCTTTGGCCGCAGGCGTCCAGTTTGATTGAAAAAGAATTGAGTAAAAACATTGTATTTCATTATTTTAAGTTGTTACGATTTGATGCCCTAGCACTGTTACGAAGTCCAAATTGGGGGAAGGAGCCTATGGCGGCGAAGGTGTATTTCTGGGACTTGAGTTCTTCACGGAAAGTCCCTTTTGACAGGCGCCTGCGCAGGCTGCTGAAAAGCAGCCAGTGGACAGGGCAGCTGCAGGCGGGGGATTTGGTGGCCGTGAAGATCCATTTCGGAGAGGCCGGCAGCAGCGGATTTATCGGTCCGCAGCTGGTGAAACCGGTGATTGATTTCTTGCGCAAGGCCGGCGCCAAGCCCTTTTTGACCGATACCAACACCCTGTACATCGGGCAGCGGGGCGAGTCGGTCTCCCATGGTCTGCAGGCCGCCCAGCATGGCTTTGATCCCTTGTTGCTCGGGGCGCCGGTGATCATTGCCGACGGCGTGAAGAGCAATCATGAAGTGTCTGTCAAAGGTCCCGGCCGCCACTTCGAGCATTGTTATCTGGCCGGGGACATCCTGGACGCCGATGCCCTCCTGACGGTCAGCCATGTCACCGCTCACGATCTGGCGGGTTTTGCCGGGGCTTTGAAGAATCTGGCCATGGGCTGCGCGACCCGCAAGGGGAAGATGCAGCAGCATTGCGGACTCGGTCCCCGGGTTGAACCGGCCAAATGCCGGGGCTGCGGTGACTGCATCGAGGTCTGCGCATCAGGAGCCCTCCGGCTCGACGAGCAGGGGCGTGTGGCCATCGATCGGGACGGCTGCAACGGCTGCGCAGCCTGTTTGCTGGCCTGCAGGCATGGGGCCCTGGATGTTGATTACCGCCTCGAGCTGCCCCTGTTCATGGAACGGCTGGTGGAATATGCCGGGGCGGTCCTGCAGGCGATGCACCGGCCTGTGCTCCACCTCAATTATCTGCTGAATGTGAATGCCGGATGCGACTGCAGCGGCGAGAAGAACCGCCCCCTGTGTCCGGACCTCGGGGTCCTGGCATCCACCGATCCCGTGGCTCTGGATCAGGCCGCCTATGATCTGGTCAACCAGGCTCCGGGACAGACGACGGTCTTGCCCCGGGGCTGGCAAGTCGGCGAGGACAAGTTCGCGGCCCTGCATCCCCAGGCCGAGGTCGGGCATTGTTTTGCCTATGCCCAGAAACTCGGGCTTGGAGAGCGGGACTATCATCTGATCCCGGTGTAAAAGAAAAAAAGTTTATATTTCAAGGCTCTTAAAGTTTCAATCCAGCACTGGAAACCGCTTCAACGGCCTTGCGCTCAGGCCTCGCATCTGATAGGGAGAGCCAAGGCGGGATTGCTGCCCGTCATTGTGGCGACTTTGAGCCTTTCACTAGTGCACACCCGGATTTGCGTATCGACGATGCCCCTTGCTGATTGTGACCCCTGGGCTTCCCTGCGCGGCCTCCAACCGCTGAGTCTGTGCGACTGGCCGTCCAAGGTGAGTACTGTGCTTTTTCTCGGCGGCTGCAATTTGCGCTGCCCGACCTGTCATAACGCGCAACTGGCCTGGCGGCCGGAGACCCTGCCCCGGGTTTCCAAAAACAGGGTTCTTTCCTATCTCGACGCCAAAAGCGGCTGGCTGGACGGAATTGTCCTGAGCGGCGGGGAGCCGTGCTGTGTTCCGGGCCTGTGCCATCTCTGTGCCGATCTGGTCCGGACCGGACTGCCGCTGAAGCTGGACAGCAACGGTTTCAGGCCGCATGTCCTGGAAGATTTGCTGGAGAGCGGCCTTGTGCAGACCGTGGCCGTGGACGTCAAGGGGCCCTGGGAAAAGTACCCGGGCCTGACCGGGGGGCGCTGCACGGCCCGCGAGGCCCAATCCGCTCTGGAGGCTGTTTTTGACCTGGCGGTGCGCTACCAGGCCGCTTTCATCTTTCGGTGCACCCGGGTCCCCCAGTTGAACGAAGAGGATATCCAGACGGTCAGGTCCAGCCTGCCGCCGGGATACACGCTAGTCCTGCAGGATTTTGTGCCGCATTCCCCGACTGCTGCATGAGGTCGGCCCCTTGCCTCCGGCGCAGGAGGGGCCTCTTTGCAGGTACCGTCTGAAGGCAACGTTTCATAAGGAATTGGCTGAGCCGTCTGCCATCCGGCAAGAAAGGAGGAATCGATGTTTGTAGATCAATTTGATGAGCGACTCGCCAGTGCGAAACAGGGCCACACCAGGCCTGAATACATCAAAAAGCGGGACGGCCGCCTGGAAACCTGGGCCGTGGACCGGATCGCCCAGGCCATTCTCAAGGCCCTGCAGGCCAAAGGCGTCAAAGACCCGCTCCTGGCCAAACGCCTGGCCCTCAAGGTCGAAAAAAAGCTGGCCGGGGTCGCCACGCCTGAGCAGGAGCAGGTTCAGGACTTTGTGGAGATGGTGCTCATGGAGAGCCGGCTCTTTCATGTGGCCAAGCGCTATATTCTCTATCGGGAGCAGCGGAGGCAGCTGCGCAGCCAGACCGAGGCCTTTCTGAATATCGGCCAGATCATCGACAATTATGTGAACAAAGAAGACTGGCGGGTTGCAGAAAACGCGAACATGGCCCATTCCTTTCAGGGCTTGATGCTCCATCTCTCCGGCTCTGTTCAGGCCCGGTACTCCCTGGAAAAATATCCCGAGGAGGTCCGTCTGGCCCATGAACACGGGTATTTTCACATCCATGATCTGTCTTTCGGCCTGGCCGGCTACTGCGCGGGCTGGTCGCTCCGGGACCTCCTGCTGGAAGGCTTCAACCTGGAAGGGCGCTGTTCTTCGGGGCCGGCCCGGCATCTTGACTCGGCCTTCGGTCAGATGGTCAACTTTCTGGGCACCCTGCAGAACGAATGGGCCGGGGCCCAGGCCTTCAACAATGTGGATACCTATCTGGCTCCTTTTGTGCGCCGGGATGCGCTGCCCTACGAAAAGGTCAAGCAGGCGGTGCAGAAATTCGTGTACAATCTGAACACCACTTCCCGCTGGGGAGGCCAGAGTCCGTTTACCAATCTCACCTTTGACCTGGTGCCGCCGAAGCACATCGCCGAAGAAGCGGTGATCCTCGGGGGGGAGCTCCAGGATATCACCTACCGGGATTTCGAGCCCGAGATGGAGATGATCAACCGGGCTTTCCTGGAGGTCATGCTTGAAGGGGATTATCACGGCCGCATTTTCAGCTTTCCCATCCCCACCTACAATGTCAGCCAGGATTTTCCCTGGGATTCCCGGGTCGGGGAACTGCTGCTGCAATTGACCGCCAAATACGGGGTGCCCTATTTTCAGAATTTCATCAATTCAGACCTCAAGCCGGAGGATGTCCGGTCCATGTGCTGCCGGCTGCAGATGGACATCCGGGAACTCAGAAAACGCACCGGCGGACTGTTTGGGGCCGGGGATCTCACCGGTTCCATCGGGGTGGTCACCCTGAACCTTGCCAAACTCGGCTATCTGGCCCAGGACGAGGAAGATTTTCTGGACCTGGTGGCGGAGTACGCCACCCTGGCCAAGAATTCCCTGGAATTCAAGCGCAAATGGGTCACGGACAATATGGAGCTGGGCATGTATCCCTTTTCCCGGCGCTATCTGAAAAACGGACTGAAAGGCCACTTCAGCACCATCGGCCTTCTGGGCGGGCACGAAGCCTGCTGCAACCTGCTGGACAAAGGGATCGAAACCCCGGCCGGAGTCAGGCTCATGCGCCGCACCCTTGGGCTTTTACGGGAATTGACCTCCAGGTTTCAGGAGGAAACCGGCAATCTCTACAACCTGGAAGCCACCCCGGCCGAAGGCACCAGCTACCGGCTGGCCAAGATCGACAAGCAGCTCTATTCCGATATCAAAACCTCGGGCACGGATATTCCCTACTATACGAACTCCACCAACCTGCCGGTGGGGGCCACGGACGATGTGTTTGCGGCCCTGGAGCATCAAAACGAACTCCAGCCTCTGTATACCGGCGGCACGGTGTTTCACACCTTTCTGGGAGAAGCCGTGGCGGACCCCAAGGCCCTGCAGGGCTTTATCACCAAGGCCATGGGGCAGACCAAACTGCCCTACATCTCCATCACCCCGACCTTTTCCGTGTGCAAGGAGCATGGCTATCTCCCGGGGGAACACGCCGCCTGCCCGCACTGCGGGAAAGAAGCCGAGGTCTATACCCGGGTGGTGGGCTATTATCGACCGGTGAAAATGTGGAACAAGGGCAAGCAGGCCGAATACCAGGACCGTATGGCCTATAGTCTGGAAGGATCAAGTGCTGCGCAAGCGTCTGTCTGATGCAGTGACAATTCAGACGAATGCAGTCACAGTTCCAAGCATTGATCAAACCGGCAGTGCATGAATTCAGCATCAGCGTAGCGGCATATTCTCGTTTTTCAATTATTTTCTCTAGATATATGTCAGCCCTGCCGGAGGCAAAGCTGACACCAGAAACCAAAAATCATTGTCAGCATTCCAGGACGACTTTCAGGGATCCGGGCTTCCGGGCCGCCTCAAAGGCCTCGGGGGCCCGGGACAGGGGGTAGCGGTGGGTCAGCAGCCGCTCCAGGGGCATGTCCGGACAGTCGCGCATCAGGCTCAAGGCATCCGCAAAACGTCCGCAGCGGGATCCGACAACTGTTATTTCATTGATGACCAGCGGGGCCAGGTTGAGTTCGGTCCGGTCGGCCAGTGTCGACTTGAGGACAAGGATCCCCCGCGGCCGGCAGAGGGCCAGGGCCTGCTCAAAGCCGGCCCGGGAGCCGGTGGCATCGACCACGACATCGGCCCCGGGCGTCAGGTCTGTTGTTCCCAGGACCGTTTGAATCTCCCGCCAGCGGGCAAGGTCCAGCTTGTCCTGATGGTGTCCGGCAAGGCTCACCTCAGGAGTGACTGTGGCCAGAGTCCAGGCGCAGAGAATGCCCAGCCGGCCATCTCCCAGAACAATGATCCGTTCATTCCCCTGAAGGGGCAGCTGTTCCAGGATTTCACAGGCTGCGGCCAGGGGCTCAGTCAGGATCGCCCGTTCGTCCGGAATGTCCCGGTCAACCTGGTATAGATTTTTAGTGGGCAGGAGACAATACTCGGCCATGCAGCCGTCGAGGCCGGCAATGCCCAAGGTTGTCCGCCGGGGGCAGTGCCGGCCCAGTCCCTGGGCGCACCAGCGGCACCGTCCGCAGGCCGCGTTGATCTCACCCACCACCCGCTGGCCGATCCAGGCAGGATCGTCACAGGAGTCCACCACGCCGAGGAATTCATGCCCCAGGATCCCCTGAAATCCTTGGTAGCCTTTCATGATTTCCAGATCGGTCTTGCAGATGCCGGCCAGGTGCACTCTGATCCGGGCCCAGCCTGGTCCGGGCAGGGGGCGGTTCCGGTCCAGGACCACCGGCAGGCCGCCATCGAAGGAGACAGCTCTCATGGTTTCCATACCCTGCATCCTACCGGGGCCGTGAAATTTTGCAATGCTCTTCTCTTTGACTGGGCGGCCCCGGGTCTGCCGAGCTGCAGGCCTTTGCAAACCTGAACAACGCGTTGAAACAGGAGACGAGCATGCCTTCTCTTTTCATCAATGATAAGCAAAATAGAAGCGGAGGAGCATCCACTCTTCAGCCAATTTCCAGTTTCCAATTTCGAATTTCCCGAGCGCTCAGCCTTCATAATAGGACCGCAGAATCTGGCTCCTGGAGGGGTGTTTGAGTTTGCGCAGGGCTTTGGCCTCGATCTGCCTGATACGTTCCCTGGTCACGTTGAACAGCTTGCCCACCTCCTCCAGGGTGTGATCGGATTTCTCACCGATGCCGAAGCGCTTGCGCAGGACCTGCTCTTCTCTGGAAGTCAATTCCCCCAGGAGTTCCTGGATCTGATCCCCGAGTTTGGTGTGCTCCACTTCATCAGCCGGGGCCAGGGCCCGCTTGTCTTCGATGAAATCCCCGAGATTGGAGTCTTCCTCATCCCCGATGGGCGTCTCCAGGGAGATGGGCTCCTTGGCGATGCGCATGACCTTTTTCACTTTTTCCAGGGGATAATCCATGCGCTCCGCGATCTCTTCCGGCAGGGGGTCCCGGCCGAGTTCCTGGACCAGGTACCGGGAGGTCCGGACCAGTTTGTTGATGGTTTCGATCATGTGCACCGGGATGCGGATGGTGCGGGCCTGGTCGGCGATGGCCCGGG
>CAZUMF010000218.1:0-8238 GCA_964621385.1 uncultured Desulfohalobiaceae bacterium | reverse complement strand
AACGTTGGACGTTCAAATTCTGCCTGAAGGAATGAATATCGAACCTCCAACGCTCGTATGAAAAACCAAAAATGGATTTTCTACTTTCGATCAAACTGGCTGGTCAGCCCTCCCAGTGGGAGGGCTGACAGGGAAAATCGGCAGGGGTTAGGCTCATGAAAACGGTCCTTTTTGCCACTGACAATCTCCGTCCCGGAAAAGGTCTGTTTCGATACGCCCTGCAGTTTTGCCGCAGGATGAAGACCGAGCTGATCGTCTTGCAGATTCTTGATCCGGGAACCTTTCAGGGGATAGTGCAGTCTCTCAAATCCGGGATGGGAAAGACCCAGGACAGGATCGAAACAAGCTTGACCGCCGCCGCCCTGGCCGAAGCCGGACAGACGGACTCGGCCAGAAAGATCTTATCAGCCGGCAAAAAGAACATCGCCAGGCTTCTGCCTGAAGAAGATCACAGCGACGTCCTGAGTTGCATTGAACAAAAGATCGGGGAGCCGGATCGGGAAATTTATGCCTATCTCCAGTCAAAGCCTGACATTGTGCTGGCCATCTATGACAGCAGGCAGGATATATCCGCTCAAAACAAGAGGACGGGCGGTCTCAGGCTCTGGGAGCGGGTCGCGTCGGAGCTGGGCATCCCCTGTGTCGTGCGTCCTGAATTGAAGACCAACAGTCCTCGAAAGACGAGGGAGGCGGGTTCGCGATGAAACTTTTTCGAAGGATCAACGCCAGACAAAAGCAGGCAGTGAAACGAATCGATCAGTATCAGGAAGCGATCAGTTTCGCCCAGGCCGGAGCCGCGGATGAGGCACTGGAAGCGCTTCAGGCCAAACAGGATTCGCCTGCGCAGGAGAACAACACACTGCTTGTCCTGGCCCAGGGAGATACTTTCCCGGAGGATATCCGGGAGTATGCCCTGGAGATGGCCCAACGGCTCGGATATACAATCATCGCCCTGAACACGGCGCCGGTGAAGCGTGAGGCCTGGCGTTTTTTTCATCTGGAGGGGAAAAAGCTCCGCCAGGAATTTACAGCGGCTGCCCGGGAAAATTTCGCTGTATTTCAGCAGGAAGCGGAGGCATGCAAGGTTCCCATTGTCCATGCTGTAAAATTCATGGATAAAGAGGAGGCCCTTCAGGAAATGAAACAGGAAGTCCAGGATATCGATTTCATCATCTCGGATGCAGAGCCGATTCAATCCGGTTTGACAAACGAAGAAGCTGTCAATCGCCCCCGGAGGGAGCTGTGTGTCTATGCTTTGACCTGAAATGATCTGGAGAAAGGACAACGAATCATGGATCTGTATTTTTATCTCGATCTGCTGTTGATCGGCTTTGCCTTTGTGTTGTGCTTTTGGTTTCGCAAGGAAAACAAATAGACGTTCAAGGGCCTGGATGTGCACCCCGGCATCCCCGGCTCCTGACGTGGAAACCCTGCTTGATTTGCCCGGAATCAGGCAGGGTTTTTTTCAAGAAGGAGAGGATATGACCCCAGACATGGTTGTGACCGTAACGGTTCTCGGTTTTGTCATTGTGCTCTTTGTTTTCGAATGGGTCAGGGTGGACGTGGTGGGCATCCTGATGATGGTTCTACTGCCGCTCCTGGGCCTGGTGACCGGCAAGGAGGCCTTCAGCGGTTTGAGCAGCAACGCGGTCTGTTCCATTATCGCGGTGATCATCATCGGGGCCGGACTGGACAAAACCGGGGTCATGAACCAGGTGGCCTCGCCCATCATTAAGCTGGCCGGGAGAAGCGAACAACGGATCATTGCCCTAATTGGAGGGACCGTAGGCGTCATCTCCGGCATGATGCAGAATATCGGGGCCGCCGCCCTGTTTCTGCCCGCGGCACAGCGCATTTCCAAGAGGATCGATATCCCCAGCTCCAGAATCCTCATGCCCATGGGCTTCTGCGCCATCATCGGCGGCACCCTGACCCTGGTGGGAGCCAGTCCGACCATCCTGCTCAATGACCTGATGATCCTGCAGGGGGAAAAGCTGCAGCCCTTTGGCCTGTTCACCCAGACCCCCATCGGGATCTGCCTCCTGCTGACGGCCATCGTTTACTTCGCCCTGTTTGGAAAGCTCATCCTGCCGGCCAGCAGGGGCAAGGCCGATAAAGGGGCTTCAGACCTGCTGCTGGAAAACTACAAGGGGGTGGAAAACATCTTTGAACTCCATATACCTGCAACGTTTGACGGCCCCCGCACCTTGGAGGAACTGGCCATCCGGGAGAAATTTCTGGTCACGGTGGTCGCCCTGAGCCAGAGCGACAAAAAAGAAAAAAACTTTGTGCTCCGCAGCAGCGACCAGCTCAATCCTGATGATGATCTGGCCGTGGTCGGCCGGGAAACCAATGTCCGCCAGCTGGCCAGGGAAATGGGTTGGGAATTGAAGGACTCCCTGGAGATCTTTTCGGAAAGCCTGGCCCGGACCAATGCCGGGCTGGCCGAGACCATCGTCTCCCCGCGTTCCGAACTCGTGGGCAAGACCCTGTCCGAGGTCAATTTCAAAGAACTCTTCGGACTCAATCCGGTGGCCTTGCTCAAGGGCAACAAGATATTCTACAGCGGGCTGACCAAGCTTCGGCTGGAGATGGGGGACACCCTCCTGCTCCAGGGTCCCTGGGCCAGGTTTCATATCCTGAAAAACCGCCCCCAGCCCAGAACCCTGACCTTCAGTACCCCCCTGGAAGGCGAGATCCTGCGTCCGGAAAAGTCCAAGCTGGCCCTGTTCTGGCTGGGTCTGGCCCTGTTTCAGATTATCGTTTTCAAGGTCCAGCTGTCCGTGGCCCTCATGTCCGGGGCCCTGGGCATGATCATCACCGGGGTGCTCTCCATAGACGAGGCTTACCGGGCCGTGGACTGGATGACGGTCTTTCTGCTGGCCGGCCTGATCCCCTTGGGGATTGCCTTTGAAAAAACCGGAACAGCGGCCTTTATCGCGGAGAACATCCTGGCCCTGCTCGGCGATCCCACCCCCATTGTGCTTCTGGCGGTTGTCGGCCTGCTGACCTCATTTTTCACCCTGGTCATCTCCAATGTCGGGGCCACGGTCCTGCTGGTGCCCCTGTGCATGAATCTGACCCACATGGCCGGCGGCGATCCAAGAATGGCCGCCCTGGTTGTCGGGCTCTCCGCCTCGAATACCTTTGTCCTGCCCACCCATCAGGTCAACGCACTGATCATGCGGCCGGGCGGATATCGGACCATGGATTATGCCAGGGCCGGAGCCGTGATGACCGTTCTGTTTCTGGCAGTCGAACTGACTGTGCTCTATTTCTTCTACGGAATTTAAAATCCGGTAAGCCGGATTTTAAATTCATGTTTTGTGTTTTTGGCTTTTCAGTCAAGCATTCAACACAAACAAATACGTTTATAACACGTAATACAGACAATATCCAAAGTGTTCCTTCAGAACACTTTGGATAAGGAGAAGTTTTATGGCGATCATCACCATATCAAGAGGATGCTGCAGCCGTGGGCAAATCATCGCCCAGGCCGTTGCCCGGGAGCTCAACTACACGTGCCAGGACCGGGAGATTCTGGTGGACGCCTCCCAGCTCTTTGATGTGTCCGAGAAAAAACTGATCAAATCCCTGCATGATGCTCCCGGTATCATCGAGAGGATCAAAGGGGGAAAGACCAGATATCTGAAAATGATCCAGTCCGTTCTTCTGGCCCACGCCAGCGAAGACAACCTGGTCTACTCGGGCCATGCCGGGCATCTGTTGCTGCCGCCGGTCCGACACCTGCTCAAGGTCAGGATCAATGTCGACCTGGAGGCCAGGATCCAGTTCGTGCAGGAGCAAAAGGGCTGGAATCGAACCCGGGCCCTGGAGTTCATCAAAAACGAAGACCAGCACCGGGAAAACTGGACCCGCTATCTGTACAATCAGGATTTGAACGACCCGGCCCTTTATGATATGGTCCTGCATATCGATCACTTGAGCCTGGACGATGTTGTCGAGATCATCTGCTCCACGGCCCTCCGGAAGAATTTCCAAGCCACGCCCGAATCCCGACAGACCATCATGGACCACGCCGTCAAGGCCCAGGTGGAGTTGGCCCTTGACGAGATCTGCGAGGCTGAAGTCAGTGCGCGTGAAGGCCAGGTCAGCATCCGGGTCCTTTCCCCCAGGATCCGGAAAACCAATTTCATCACCCCCAAGCTGCAGGACCATCTGGATTTGACCTACCGGGATGAGCTGCAGCAGGAAATCCTTGAGGTGACCCGGGAAATTCCCGGTGTCAAGGGGATCGTTTGCGATATTGATCACCTCTCCTATGCCTGATCCGAAGGCAGCTTTGGATACAGCCCCTTGATACTCCAGGGGAGGCAATGGGGGAATCCAGGGCTTCAAACCGGAAAGCAGAAAGTGCCTAAAGCCGAAAGTGCCTAAAGTTGGTAAGTGAGCTAAAGTGCCTAAAGTTGGCAGAAAAGAAGGCAGAACGAATGCTGAAACGACTCCTTCTGCAACTTTAGTCACTTATAAACTTTAGCTCACTTTAGGCACTTCCAGAACAACCAGCTCAAATTTTTTGTCTTAACAATCGAAAATCCAAAATCCAAAATCCAAAATCTAAAATTTTAAGAGGTTCCTGAGTGAAGATCCGCATCAGCATCCGCCGCAAGATTCTGCTGACCTTCACTCTGTTTTTTCTGGTCAGTCTTCTGCTGGCCCTCTACGGGTATTATAAATACCATGTTCTGAACCAAAAGATCCGTCTGGTGGAAAACAAGGAAATCCTCCTGAACTCCATTCTGGAAGCCAGGCGCTATGAAAAGAACTTCTTCATCACCCAGCAGGACCATCATCTTGAAAAAGCCCTGCAATACGCCGAAAAAAGCAAAACAGATCTCGTTCAGCTGATTGAAGGATTCGACCAAAAGGCCCTGCCCCGAGACATCGAGCACCAGCTGGCTCTTCTGGAGCACTACCAGAAATCCCTGCTCTTTCTCCTCAACACGAGCGCCTCTTCCAATTCCACGGATGCAAGTCCGGCCGAGATCCTGAACAAGAAAGAACAGATCCCCAGTCTGGGCCGGGAGCTGACCATGAGCGTGGAGTCCGCCCTGCAGCAGGAGCGGACCCAGGTCAAACACCTCATTCTGCATTCCCGGCAGTATCTTTTTGTTTTCCTGGGCCTCATTCTGCTCATCGCCTGCGTCACCTTCTTTTTCCTGATTCACAATGTGGATAGACCCTTAAAAACGATTGAAGACGCCATTAACAGGATCGTCGTCGGCGATTACCAGGATATCCCCGAAATCCGGTCCGGAGACGAGTTTGAAAAACTCGTTGACAGTCTGAATGTCATGCTCGTGGAACTGGGCCGCCGCAACAACCAACTGCTCCAGAACGAAAAAATGGCCGCCCTGGGGACCTTGACCTCGGGCGTGGCCCATGAATTGAACAATCCCTTGAACAATATCTCCACCTCTTTGCAGATCATCCTGGAAGAGATCGAGGAGGGCGACATCGAGTACCAGCGGGAGCTGCTGAATGAATCTGAAGAGGAAGTGCTCCGAGCCCAGGGCATTGTCAAGGCCCTGCTCGAGTTCTCCCGGGAAACAGAATTCTCCCTGTCCAAAGAGAATATTGCGGATTTGGTTCAGAGCACCCTCAAACTCATTCAAGGCGAGATTCCCAGCCAGGTTCAGGTCAATGTCGATATTCCTGAGGACCTGATCGCTGAACTTGATTCCAGGCGCATCCAGCAGGTGCTGCTCAATCTGGTGATCAATGCCTGTCATGCCATGGAGGAGACAGGCGGGGAGTTGACAATCAGGGCCTCTGCACATGAAGATGGACAGGGGTTCGAGCTCCAGGTCCGGGACACCGGGCACGGGATTGAGCCGGCCACGCTTTCCAAGATTTTCGATCCCTTTTACACCACCAAAGAACTGGGCAAGGGCTCAGGCCTGGGACTGTCCATTGCCAGAGGGATCATCGAGAACCACAAGGGACGTATCGAGGTCTGGAGCCGGGAAAAGCAGGGAACCGTTTTTACCGTCTATCTCCCCTATTCGCCCCGGGAGTATCAGCTCGGATAAGTGGCAAATGTGAGGTCGGAGAGCAGAATGAACATCGAACATCGAACGTTGAACGTCCAATGATGAATCAAAGAAAAGACATGCTCAT
Source organism: uncultured Desulfohalobiaceae bacterium (assembly GCA_964621385.1). Classification (GTDB taxonomy): domain Bacteria; phylum Desulfobacterota; class Desulfovibrionia; order Desulfovibrionales; family Desulfothermaceae; genus JAABTT01. The sequence continues at coordinate 2,097 of CAZUMF010000218.1, read as the reverse complement.
ATCCCCGAATCAGCTTTTTCTTCAAGTAACTGGTATTTCATTCGTTTTTCTTCATTAAAAGTTCGATGTTCGACGTTCGATGTTGGACGTTCAAATTCTGCCTGAAGGAATGAATATCGAACCTCCAAAGCTGGTATGATACTTGATTTTTCTTTTTCCGTCACCCCGGCGTAGGCCGGGGTCCAGCTCTAACTATTTGAATCTGGATTCCGGCTTCCGTCTTCGCTTAGAAGCTTCCGTCTTCGCTCAGAAGCTACGACGTGACAAGTCGGCGTGACAAGTCGCCGGAATGACGGAGCGGTAACCCAAAGTTTCTTCACTGATCAAACTGGCAGCCGTTGTTTTATATGAACAGCACAACAGCTCATTCAAATATTGTGTTAAATATCAAATAATTATATGTCAGCTTTGCCGGAGGCAAAGCTGACAACAGAATCTGCACCTCAGTGATTGGTCATGCAGGAATCACATCAGCACCAGAAGACATCGTGGCAGCTCCTGCTTGTGGAAGACGAGAATCTGGCCCGCCGCAACCTCGAGCATATCCTGAAAAGAGAAGGATATGCCGTGATCTCCACAGACAGCGGCCCAAGAGCCCTCGAGCTTCTCCAAAACCGGGAGTTTGATCTCGTCCTCACGGATCTCAAGCTGAAGACCGTGGACGGGATGCAGATTCTCAAGAAGAGCAAATCCCTGTATCCAGAGACCGAAGTGATCCTGATCACCGGCTACGCCACAGTCAATTCTGCGGTGGCGGCCATGCGGGAGGGGGCCTATTTTTATCTCTCCAAACCGTATCAGCTCGATGAAGTCCGGAAAGTGGTCAGCGAGGCTCTGATCAAGCGCGAGCTGACCCTGGAGAACCGCCGGCTCAAGGCGGATGTCGGCACAACATCCTTCCTGGAAGGGATCATCGGGAAGAGCCGGGCCATGACCAGCGTCCTGGATCAGGTGGAGCAGGTGGCCCCGACTGAGACCAACGTCCTGATCCTGGGGGAGAGCGGCACCGGCAAGGAGCTCATCGCCAAGGCCATTCATGCCTTGAGCTCCCGGGCCGGGCATGGATTCGTGGCCTTCAACTGCGGCTCCTTTACGGAAGAACTTATGGCCAACGAGTTGTTCGGCCACGAAAAGAGCGCCTACACCGGAGCCGGCAGCCAGAAAAAGGGGCTGCTGGAGACCGCTGATCAGGGAACCGTTTTTCTGGACGAAATCGGCGACATGCCCCTGTCCATGCAGATCAAGCTCTTGCGAGTCATTCAGGAGAAAGAACTCCTGCGGGTGGGCGGGGTGCATCCAGTGAGCGTAGACACCCGTTTCATCGCCGCCACACATCGGGACCTGAAGCAGGAAGTCGAGGCGGAACGATTCCGCAGAGATCTGTACTACCGGCTCAATGTGATCACCATCAGCCTCCCCCCTCTGGTGGACAGAGCCGAAGACATTCCCCTGCTGGTGAATCAGTTTCTCGCCCGCAAGTCGGAAGCCGTGAACAAGCAGATCCGGGAAATCGCCCCGGAGGCCATGGACTTGCTCATGGCCTACAGCTGGCCCGGCAATGTCAGGGAACTGGAGAACGTGATCGAACGAGCCGTGACCCTGGCCAATCAGGAGGTCATCAAGCCGGAATTTCTGCCGGAGCATATCCAGACCCTTGGTCTGGAAACCTATCGCCGCAAGTCTTCCAGAATCCCCACTCTGGAGGAACAGGAGATTGAATACATCAAATGGGTCTTGAACAAATGCCTGGGCAACAAAACCAAGGCGGCGCAGATGATGGGCATTGACCGGGTTTCCCTGTGGCGGAAAATGAAACGCTATGGGCTGGAGGCTGGACCGAACCATTGATTGATTCTGTGCCTTCATTCAGAACAATCGAACTCCCATGCCCGAAGCAGGCAGAACAAAGCATAATAAAAATGGATCTCAGGCATCATAGAGTTTCAGAGATCTTTACAAGACGCGTAAATCTGATGAATTTATCGGACATCTTGTGATATTTCTTGCCTCATTTTGGGGTTTCAGGTGTCTGGTTTCAGGTGTCAGCCCTGCCTCTGGCAGGCCTGACACATAATTATTTGATATTTAAGTTAATAT
>CAZUMF010000217.1:0-8346 GCA_964621385.1 uncultured Desulfohalobiaceae bacterium | reverse complement strand
CACATGGCCGCCTCCCGATCTTCAGGGGTGGACTGGAAGAAGGCGGCCTCCAGCTCGAAGCGCCAGCGGGTCAGGTCCGTGTCGATGACCCCGGGACAAACGGCGTTGCAGCGGACGGATTCCCCGGCCAGTTCCCGGGCCATGACCTTGGTCATCATGATCAGGCCGGCCTTGGCCGTGGCATAGGCCCCGTTGAACAGGGGAGGGGTCTTGCCGGCCCGGGAGGCGATGTTCACGATGCTCGCAGGGCGTCCGTGCATCAGGGGCACGACGGCCCTGGATACCCGGAAGACTCCGTGGAGGTTGACGTCAATGGTCTTCAGCCAGGCCGCTTCCGGATAAGTGTGCAGCGCATTGGGCACCCCGAAGGAGGCCCCGGCCGAGTTGCAGAGGATATCCAGGGCGTCCTGCTCCCGGGTAATCGCCTCGAGCATCCGCTGCACCGAATCCGTGGAGGTGACATCCACCTGGAGCGGGCGGGCTTGGATGGAAAAATCCTGCTCCAGTTCGCTGCAGAGCGCTTCCATTTCAGCCGTGCTGCCGGTGGCCACTTGGTTGTCACCGTCGGGCCGGCCGAGATCGGCAATGAACAGATCGGTTCCGTTGGCGGCCAGTTCCCTGGCCACGCCATATCCAATGCCGCTTTGTTTACCGGCCCCGACCACCAGGGCGGTCTTCCCTTTGAGATCCTCGTACATCCTCAATTCCTTTGCTTTTCAGTGTGTTTTTCCGCTTGCTTGGAAGATTCTGCGTGGTTCTCCCGAGAAAACCAGCCACACTCTATCCGGAAAGTTCCATTGTTTCAACGTTCTCTCCTGGAGTTTTTTCTGGGACCGTGTGCAAAAAGAGATTGACAAGCCGACCGATTGCGGCACAACGTGAGGGCATGCAGCGAGCCTTTCAATTCCTTCACTTCACACTATGAGGGGAACATTGTATGCGGTCTTTCTATCTGATTGTGAGTCTGCTCGTCTTAAACTTCAGCTTCCCCATCCCGGGCCAGGGCCTGGCCTACGCCGAGAATGAATCGCTGAGCACGGTTTTCAGGCTGGTCAATCCGGCGGTCGTTGAAGTTGCCGGCCTTCAGGACAGGCAGGAGAAGACGGGATCATCTCCGGAAAATGTGCTGGGTTCCGGGGTGGTGATTTCCAAAGAAGGCGCTGTCCTGACCTCCGCCCATGTCGTGGAAACCGCCGATCGAATCACGGTCCGCTTTCTGGACGGAGCGATAGTCCAGGCGGAAATCGTGTCCATGGCCGGCCAGGCGGATTTGGCCCTTCTTCAGTTGAAGAGCGTTCCCCGGGACTTGAGCATTGCGGAACTGGGGAATTCGGATTCGGCCGAGGTCGGGGAGAAGATATTCGTCATTATCCTGGAAATCCAGGGTAGTCCTGTCCTGCCGACAGTGAAAAACTTCTGCGCCTTGAATGACATGGTTGGCGGGTTCTCGTCCGAAAGCCGTTTTGAAATGCTGATTCTGCGCAACGGCAGGAAGGTCCTTCTCAGCAATGGACAGGCATCCGAATAAAATCAGGCGAGCCTCCCATGCGCAAAAAGGGTCCGAAGTCCGGAAAAGGGGCAGAACTCTTCTTTTCCTTGTGCCGGTGCAGGCCCTGATCCTGCTTGGGTGCTGGCTTATCTGCTGCAGCCCCCAGGCAGAGGCCAAAATTCCCCAGGACTATCAAACCCTGCAGGTCTTCTTTGAAAACGATCTGTTCGGCAACACCGATGAATACTATAGCAACGCGGTCCAGGCGACCTGGCTCTCCAAAGATCTGGCCAGGTACAGGGACGATATCCGCCTGCCGGATTGGACCCTGCCGCTCATCCGCCGCATCCCTTTTGTCGGGGAAGCGGACAGTCAGCACAATGTCGGCCTGATCCTCGGCCAGCACATCTATACGCCCTCGGATATCGAAACGGATCAGCTCCTGAAGGATGAACGTCCCTATGCCGGGTTTCTCTATGGCGGCCTGGCCCTGCACAGCAAGACACCGTCCCGCCTGGACACGATGGAAATCGTCTTGGGGCTGGTGGGACCTTCTGCCCTGGGCAAGCAAGCCCAGAACGGCGTGCACCGTCTCCGGTCCCTGGACCTGGCCCGGGGCTGGGTGCACCAGCTCGAAGACGAACCGGTGCTGCGCTGTGCCTGGCAGCGGAAGTGGCGACTCTGGCAGTGGCGGACTGAAAGCCGGATGGGAGCCGACCTGATCTCGGGCGCGGGTCTGACTGTGGGAAACGTCCGCACAGGGATCAATGCCGGGGGAGAATTCCGGTTCGGCTTCAGAATTCCGCGGGATTTCGGTTCCGACGTGATCCGGCCCGGGGCCGGGATCAGCGCACCTCTTCCGGATGGGGAACAGAAGCAGATCGGGCCTTTTGGAGTGCATGTCTTTGGCGGGGTCCAGCTGGAAGGGGTCGCCAGGAATCTGTTTCTGGACGGCAACACCTGGAGGGACAGTCACAGCGTGGATAAAAAACCCCTGGTGGCGGACGTGTCCGTGGGGGTGGCCCTGACCATTGAAGCCTTCAAATTGACCTACCGCCACCTCTTCAGGAGCAAGGAGTTCGACAACCAGGAACAGGGACAGGTCATCGGCTCCCTGACCCTGACCCGGGCCTTTTAAGTGCTCTGACGGGTCTGTTCGATGACCCGCATGGATCGCCAGCTTCCCTGCCGGTAGCGCAGCATGAAGGTCAGTCCCAGGAGACATATATAGGCGGTTACCACGAACCAGGCTGCATATAGGCCTGCTTCAAGGATCTCCACGAGGACAAAGACCGGCAGGATCATGACCCCGAAGGAGAGGGCGCCGATGGTGTTCATGATGAATCGGGTGTCTCCGGCGCCTTTGAGCGCCCCGGAAAACACCAGGTTCAAGGCATCGAAAAAACAATAGAAGGCGATGAAGATCATGAGCCTGGCCCCCAGATCCAGCATGACGGCAAATTCCCGGGCAGAGGTGTCCTCGGGCTTGAAAAGCGTGAGCAAAGGCTCCGGGAAGCAGAGAAAGATCAGGGCGATGAAGCTCATGTAGACCAGGGTGATGTGCAGGGCGCTTGTGGTGGCGTAGGCTCCGTCGTCGGGATTGCCGCGGCCCACCGCCTGGCCGACCAGGGTGGTGTTGGCGATGTGCAGGCCGACCATGGGCAGGAAGGAGAGGGTCTCGATGGACAGGACCATGTTGGAGACAGCCATCTCCAGGGGGCCGATCCGTCCCAGCATCTGGATGAAGAAGGTGAAGGCGAAGATCTCCAGGAAGAACTGCACGCCGCTGGGCAGGCCGAAGCGCATCAGGCGTCCGAAGAGATCCCGGTCCCAGGAACGGCCCTGCCAGGTGTTGAAGGCCCTGCGGTTGGGAGCGCGAAAGACGAGGACAGCCAGCAGGAGGGTGATGATCCCGGTGGCGGCAATCGTGGCCAGTCCGGCTCCGACGATTCCAAGGGCGGGGAAGCCGAGAAGGCCGTTGATCAGGCAATAGTCCAGGGGGATGTTCAGGCCGGCCCCGATGAGATGAACGAGCATGACCACCCGGGTCAGACCCTGACCGATATAAAAACAGGCCAGGACCGAGCTGATGACCACCAGTCCGGCACCCAGGGTGAGGATGTTGAAATAGGTGATTTCCAGCTCGCGGATAGGGGCGGGATGACCAATGAACTCAAACAGGGGTCTGGAGAGAAAGACCAGCCCGGCCAGGATGAGGCTGGCGGCAAAGGCGAAATACAGCCCCTGCCAGAGGGCCGAATCGATGCGGGAGACCGCCCCGGAGCCCATGTACTGGGCCACAAACGCGTTGGTGTAGTTGCCCACCCCCATGAAGAAGGCGATGCAGGTGAAGGAGGCGATGCCGGCGGGCAGGGCTGCGGAAATGGCGTCCACCGAGTAGTTGGCCAGAAACATGCGATCGGTGAACTGCATGAGGGTGATGGAGCCCATGGAGGCCACCAAAGGGAGGCTCACCTTCAGGACATGCCGATAGCCGTTGTGCTGATTCCATCGGGTCACACGATTCTTCACCCGGCGAACCTCTGAATGGTGTGCAGAGCGTGTTTACGCTGCAAATTGAGCACTATCCCCTATCCCTTTGAGATGGCTTCGTCGAAGACGCCTGGCAATGACGGGTGAGGTTGACAGCCTGTTGGAAAAGTACGGGTGTCATGAAAGGAGCGAAGAAAGCTTAGGGGCGGACATCCGGATTGTCAAGACAGGTGCTGGTGAGACAAATACCGGGCTGCTTTTCCGGGTTGGCCGGGTCCGGGTGGAATAAAAATGGCAGAGAGGAAATGAGTTGAAAGACAGGGCCATTTGTGTGAAAATTGGTTTGAACGTTGAGTGAGCCGCACAATGCACTATCTCCTGGAGCGAGAACACCTGGATGGCCTTTTGGGCGCCCTGCAGGGGCACGGCCGGATCATCGGCCCTCGAATCCAGGACGACACCTTTGGGCACCGGGACATCGCCTCGTCCCGGGATTTTCCGGCCGGCTGGACGTTTGAGCAGGACGGGGGAATCTTCAGGCTCAGGCAGCGCGGTGATCAGGCCCTGTTCGGGTACACCGTGGGGCAGGACTCCTGGAAAAAGGAACTGTACCCGCCCCGTTCACGTCTGCTCTCCTTGAAAAAAATGCAGGCCTCTTTTTCGGTGACTCCGGAACACCCCTGTTCCGAAAAGGTGGTCTTTTTCGGGGTGCGGCCCTGTGATCTGGCCGCCATTCATATCCAGGACACCATCCTGACCCGGGGGCCATTTGCCGATCCGGAGTACGCCGCGCGTCGGAAAAACGCCTTGATCGTGGCCATGGAGTGCACCCGGCCTGCGGCCACCTGCTTTTGCGCCTCCATGGGAACGGGCCCCGGGGCGGCTTCGGGTTTTGATCTGGCTCTGACCGAGGTTGCGGACCCGGATCGTCATTATTTTCTGATCCGGGCCGGCACCGGGCAGGGGCGCTCGGTCATTGCCGGCCTCGGCCTGGCCGAGGCTTCGAGACAGCACGTCGCGCGGGGGCAAGCCCTGGTGCAGGAAGCCGCTGCCGGCATGGGGCGAAGCATGGACCAGAGCGGGATCAGGGAACTCCTGTACGACAACCATGACCATCCCCGCTGGGACCAGGTGGCCCGGCGCTGTCTGACCTGCGGCAACTGCACCCAGGTCTGTCCGACCTGCTTCTGTCATACCGTGTATGACCGGATCAGCCTGTCCGGAAACCAAGCCGAGCGGTTCAGATGCTGGGATTCCTGTTTTCTGCTGGATCATTCCTACATCCATGGGGGAAGCGTGCGGCCCTCTCCCCGGTCCCGCTACCGGCAGTGGATAACCCATAAGCTGGCTTCCTGGATCGATCAGTTCGGGGTCTCCGGGTGCGTGGGCTGCGGCCGCTGCATCACCTGGTGTCCGGTGGGTATCGATATCACCGAGGATATTCAGGCCATTCGTCAAACCTGAGAGGGTGCGCCATGCATGATTTACAGCCGTTTCTGGCGGAACATGATTTTTTCAAGGACCTGGACCAAAAGTATTTCCCCCTGCTGGTGGGCTGCGCCAAGAACGTCCGCTTCGAACCGGACCAGGTCATCCACAGGGAAGGCGAGCCGGCCAATGAGTTCTACCTGATCCGCACGGGCAAGGTGCGGGTGGCAATCCATTCCACCGGGATAGGGCCGGTGGTTATCCAGACCTTGAAAGACGGGGATATCTTCGGTTCCAACTGGCTGATTCCCCCGTATAAATGGCTCTTCGACTACACGGCCGTGGAGCGGACCAGGGCCCTGAGCCTGGACGGCAAATGCCTGCGCGGCAAGTGCGATGAGGACCACGATCTGGGCTACGCCTTGATGATGCGCTTTTCCCAGGTTTTGTCCAAGCGCCTGTACATGACCCGAATGCAGCTTTTGCTGGAGCTGGAGCGCTTTGAAGACGATGAGTAAATCCCATCCTTGTGCCAACGAGGCCTTCCCCATGGACCTCGTCCCCATGCGCGTCCGGAAGGCGTCCCAGGAGACCAGGGGCACAGTCACCCTGGAGCTGGATCCGGGCGCCTCGGGGTTTCCTTTTCTCCCGGGACAGTTCAACATGCTCTATGTCTTCGGGAACGGGGAGGTGCCCATTTCCATCAGCGGCGATCCGGACCGCCCCGAGAGCCTGGTGCACACGATCCGGGGGGTGGGCACAGTGAGCAGGGCCCTGTGCAGGCTTGGCCCCGGGGACGTCCTGGGCGTGCGCGGCCCCTTCGGATCGAGTTGGCCTGTGGAGGCCTGCAGGGGAAAGGATATCCTCCTCGTCACCGGGGGGCTGGGACTGGCTCCCCTGCGCCCGGCCGTCTGCCGGGTCTTCAACCGGCGCACAGACTACGGCCGGGTCATCCTGCTCTACGGCGCACGGAATCCGCAAAGGCTGCTCTATAAGCAGGATCTGGATGCATGGGCCAGGGCCATGCAGGTGGAGCTGGCCGTGGGCAGCGCCGGACCGGACTGGAAGGGACATGTGGGGATCATCACGGATTTCATCGCCCGCCTGGACAGCGAACCCGCCCGGACACAAGCCATGATCTGCAGCTCGGAATCCATGATGCGTTCCATGGTTTCGGAATTGAACCTCCTGGGCATCAGCGATCCAAAGATCCATCTGACCCTGGAGCGGAACATGCAGTGCGGGCTGGGACTGTGCGGGCATTGCCAGTTGGGGCCGAGCTTTGTCTGCAAGGACGGTCCGGTGTATACCTATGACCGGGTCAGAGACCTCTTGAGCAAAAGAGAATTGTAAACACCATGCCTGCTCGAAAGAAAACCAAGCTGGCCGTCTGGAAGTTTTCCTCCTGCGACGGCTGTCAGCTCAGTCTGCTGGATTTAGAGGATGAATTGCTGGAAATCGCGGCAACCGTCAATATCGCCTATTTTCTGGAAGCGAGCAGCCGGGTGAAGCGGGGGCCCTATGACCTCTCCATCATCGAAGGCTCGATCTCCACGCCCCATGATATCGAGCGGATCAAGGCCGTCCGGGAAAAATCAAAACTCCTGCTGGCCGTGGGCTCTTGCGCCGTTTTCGGGGGGGTGCAGGCCCTGCGCAATTATACCCCGCCCGGTGCGTATTCGCAGATCGTGTATGAGCATCCTGAATACCTGTCCGCCCTGGACGCGTCCAGTCCGGTCTCGGCGCACGTGAAAACCGATCTGGAACTCAGGGGATGCCCGCCGGACCAGAGGCAGATCCTGGAAGTCCTGACCGCCTGCCTGCACGGGAAAAAGCCGGAACTGCCCAGGGGAAGCGTCTGTTTGGAGTGCAAGCGCCAGGGCATCGTCTGCATCATGGTCTCCAGAGGCATCCCTTGTCTGGGTCCGGTCACCCATGCCGGGTGCGGGGCGTTGTGCCCCGCGTACGACCGGGGCTGTTACGGCTGTTTCGGCCCTAAGGAGACCCCGAATACCGCGTCGCTGAGCGCCTGGATCAGTGGGAAGCTGGGAATGTGCCGGGAGGATGTCCTGCACTCCTGGCGCCACATCAATGGGTTTGCAGAGGCATTTTGCCTGGAGAGCATGAAGCATGAGTCGACGGATACGAGTGGGGGCCCTGAGCCGGATTGAAGGCGAAGGCGGTCTGAAGGTCCAATTCGATGCAACGGGCCGGGTGAGCGGGGCCACCTTCAATATTCATGAAGCGCCCCGTTTTTTCGAGGCCTTTCTGCTGGGACGCCGCTACAGTGACGCCCCGGATTTTACAGCCCGGATATGCGGCATCTGCCCGGTGGCCTATCAGATGAGCTGTGTTCAGGCCATGGAGCAGGCCCTGGGGGTGCGCGTGGACAAGCCGCTGCAGAGCTTGCGCCGGCTGCTCTATTGCGGAGAATGGATGGAGAGCCACGCCCTGCACGTGTTTATGCTGCATGCCCCGGATTTTCTGGGGTACAAGGACGGCTTCGACATGGCCAAGGACCACCCGGAGATGGTCAGGCTGGGACTGCGTCTGAAAAAACTGGGCAACCGTCTCCTGGCCTGTGTGGGCGGGCGGGAGATTCATCCGGTCAACGTCAGGGTGGGCGGATTTTTCCGTACGCCCCTGAAGAGCGAGGTGCAGGCCCTGCGGGAAGACTTCCTTCGGGCTGTGCAGGACGTGCCAAAAGCCATCGCCTGGATCGCAGGCTTTCCGTTTCCCGAATACAGCCGGGAGTATGTCTTTGTCAGCCTGAGCCATCCCGAGGAGTATCCCATCCTGCGGGGGCAGGTCCGCACCTCCGGCGGGGCGTCCATCCCGGTGCCCGATTTCGAGCACTGGGTTACCGAACGGCAGGTTGAACACTCCACGGCCCTGCAGGGCGAACTTCGCGGCGCGGCAAACTACCTCCTGGGTCC
>CAZUMF010000216.1:0-8363 GCA_964621385.1 uncultured Desulfohalobiaceae bacterium | reverse complement strand
TGTCAGGGATTGCTTCGGCGAAGACGCCTCGCAATGACGGGTTACGGCGACAGTACAGACCTCGTACCGACATTACCCCGTTGAACCTTAAAACTCTAAAATAATGAACAATGTCTGAAATGTTCTTAAAATTGGACATTCTTTTGGTTTCTGGTTTCAGGTGTCGGGTGTCTGGAAAGGCAAAATCCGCAAACTGAAACCTGAAACCAGACACCCCTCCGGGGCGTAGGCCCCTCCGGGCCGGAGGCTGAAACCCCAAAATGAGGCATGAAATATCACAAAATGTCCAAAAAATCCTTCAAATTTACGCGTCCTGTAAAGAGCTCTGCAGTATGCCAGTAAAACAAAGTTTCTTCACGGATCAAACTGGCTGGTCCGTCCAGCCAGCGGCAGGGCTGACCTCTGATATCTGTCTTCAGTCCACTGTCCTCCGTCCTCTTCTGATCCCCCTGCCCCCTGTCCCCTGTCCTCCGTCCCCTGTCCTCTGTCCTCTTCTGATCTCCGACTTCTGCCCCCTGTCCCCTGCTCACTACTCACTGCTCCATGCTCACTGCTCTCTTCCTGCTCTCTGCCCCTACTTGCAATTCACCCAGAACCCTTCTCCTGGTTCGATGTTTTCCAAAACCCCAAACCCTTTACCCTTTGCATAGGTTGCGCCCTTGTCGTTTTCTCCCGGCAGGCAGACCTTCCAGTTGCCGGCATCCCATTTCCAGAGAGAAACCACAGACAGGGGAATACTCTGCACAAATTCGGAGACGTTTTGGTCTGCATTCTGGAGAAGGCTCAGCAGGTGCCAGCCTGAGGCATAGGTTTGTGTGTTCTGCGGATCAGTGCCGTTGACCTCCAGCGTGCAGTTGGACTGGGCATGGACCCAGAAGCCCTGGCCGCCCTGGATCTCGCTCAGTTCAGAAAAGCCCTTGGCCTGGATATAGCTTTGCATTTCCTCCAGACTCTTATTGGGGAGCAAGACCGCCCAGGCGGCATCCTCCCAGGTCCAGATCGAATGGAGATCATCCTTGAGCTCTGAGAACAGGGCCTGGGTGGTGCCGTTCAGGGGGGCCAGGGACAGCCCGAGCAAGTTCCAGCCCTCCGTGATGGCTAAGCTGCTTGGGTCGATCTTGGCCAGGATTGCGAATACGGAGCGAACAGGACTCATATTGCCGGCCTGATCCTTAGCTTGAACGTGCAGATACCAGGTCCCGTTCACCTCGCTGAGGCCGGCCTGGGCGGTGGCATTAAAGAGCTTCGAATCGGCAAAGAGCCAGGTCGAGTTTTGATTGATCGCATGGCGGAAGGTGGCATTCTCCGTGGCCGACCAGGACCAGGTGATGGACGGTACCGGCTCGGTGCTGTTGGACAGCCCGGTGACAAAGGGCGGGGTGGTGTCTTTGACCCAGGTGCTGGTCCAGGCCTCTTCCTCCGGCTGCCAGCTCCCGTCTTGATAGGCCAGGATGCTCAATTTATGTTCCCCTTCATCCAGGGAACTCAAATCAATGGATGCAGTTTGTGCAGCGTCTATGGGCTCGCTGAACTCTCCGCCGTCCAGGGCGTATTTGAACTGGGTCACCGTGTCACCGATGATCGCGATGGTGGTGGCCCCGGCCGCGCTGAAATCCGTGGGCAGGCCAACGACCTCGAAACCGCCCGGGGGATCTTCAGCGATTTTTTTGAAGACAGCCAGGCATTTTTTATCCGCATCCATGCTCATGATGCATTCAATGCCGGCCGGATCGTCGCAGTTCTCCCAGCTGTCAAAGCCGTAGCCCTCTTTTCCCTGGGCCTGGAGTACGGTCTTCGTGCCGTGTTGGTATTCGTGCAGAGGGTCAAAGGGGGTCTTGATGCCGTTGCCGGTCACCGTGCCCCGGCCCAGATGCTTGACTTTTAGGGTATGCAGGTCAGGGGCGAAATTGGCTGTCACTGTTCCGCTTTGTGTCACAGCGTCGGTAGTAAATATCCCTTGTTCCAGATCAAGACTGCCGCTCAAGCTGCTGCTGACACTTTCCAGGTGATAGCCTTTAGCAGGGGTGAGTGTAAATTCGAGCGTATCCCCCATTTGAGCGGTATTGGAAGCTGCGGCTATCTCCCCCTGGCCTGAACCTACAGAGGGGGTGACCGTATACAGGCTATCCGTTGTCTCCCATGGCTGATATTGCACAAGCCCGGCAGGATCTTGAATAGCACCCCTGTGCCATTTGTATTAGCACTGGTGCTCGGGCCGGAATTGTCGCCCCAGAAGATATCAGTGGCCTGTAGTGATCCTGTGCCACCTGCGACCTCTATCCCGGTCTCTGTATGATCACCAATAAAAACGGTGTCTGTGCCCAGGGCGAGATTTCCGGCCAGGCTGCCGGCATAAAGCCCTAGGCCATTGGCCTCAAAAATATTGCCCTGCAGCACCGGATTGGCCTTGAATGCCTCGGAAGATTCCTCTGCAGGACCAAGGCTGATACCAACGCAATTGCGGGCAAAGTGATTATTTTGCAAGGTTGGAGAAACGTTGTAGATGTACGTGGCATTTTTATTGCCCACAAATATGCTCTCGCTGACCACGACATCATCAGACTCGATCATGAGGGCCTGCTCCAGGTTGCGCATGGTCACATGCTGCAAGTTGCCGCTCGATCCCGAATAAAAGTGCAGGCCGTTGGCTCGATACATTGTGTAGCTATCCGAACATGGATGCGGGTAATCCTGCCTGGGTATAAACAGGACATGGCTCGCCTCCAATGCTCCTTTCACGTCAAGATGGCGGTATTCACCAAGGCCTAAGTATGGTGGCTGCAAAGAGATGAGAGTAAGGGGCTTGTCCTCGGTGCCCTGAAGTTTCAATGTGGCATTTGAGCTAATTTCAAAAAGAAAATCACCGTACTGGTCCGGATTGATCACCAGCCTTCTCTTTTTACCGGATAAATTCTCCAGCAAGTCAGAGGTAATTGTCAATTCTCCCTGGGAAAAATACCCGCTAAAATTGACCCGGCCTCCGAAATTATTATCCTCAGCCAGCATATCCAGGCCTGTATCTACAGCCTTAAAATTCTTGATAGTCAGCCCTGGCCTGCGTATGTGTCCCGTCTCATCGCAAGCCGGACAGGTGCCTGGTTCAAGGCATTCGTACCCGCAGAAATCACTGCTCTTGGGATTGATGTGCACCTGATTGCGGGCAATCTTCAGCCTGTTGATATTGAAATAATCATCAGCTTTAAACATTATTTCATCGCCATATTCGGTTTCTATGACCAGGCCTTTCCAGCTGTTATAGAACTCATTGTCTTGTATAATAACTCTCTGGGAGGAGGGACTTTCCGGATTGCCCCTGAGATGCACCCCCAGTTTGTAACCTTCCTTTACAATGTTATCCGTGATTTCTATTTTTCCGGTTCCCCCTCTAATATCTATGCTCCCGGCAAAATACTTCATTTGACTTTCATCATCGCTCTTTATCTTGGAAAAGTTGATTTTGTTGTTGCTAAAGACCACCGGACTGTCATTATGATAATCGGTCACTCCGAGCTTTATTCTTCCATTCTCCTGCATATCAAAAACATTCCCGCTGATATTGACAGATCCGTCAACCGTGTCCGGACTAAAATTGTACAGTGTGCAGTCCTTGATGGTTAAGTTCCCCGGCTCATCATCCGAGTCTTCTGCATTTTTAATTTCTCCGGTACCGTTTTGATTGATGATCAGACAATTTTGCAAACTGAGTGAGCTGTTGTCACCCATCTTAAACCCGGCATTATTCCCTTGCGGCTGGATGTCCGACAGTGAATCCAGGCTTTCGAGATAGGCTTCATAATCCCACTTGTCGGTTTTTCCGTCCTGGTTCAGGTCGGGAATATTGACAGAGATAAAAGCAGCCCCTTTCGCGTTGAGGAGGCTATCGTCTGCCAGTTGCATAGGATATGGCATCAGGATAATAGAACCTGGCTCAATATTACCAGAGGAAATTTGCTCGGGACCAATGAAAGGAGAACCACTTGCAGGATAATGATAATCTTCTCCTGAAAAGCCAGGGGAGATATACCAGCCCCGATCAATAATTCCGTAATCAAAGTGAACGAAACCTTCATCTTTGTCTGTATCGTGTTCTAAGCGAGAGACAGCTCTGGTCAACCAGATTTTTTCACCTGCTGCCGGGTTAGGATGGCCATAAGAGTATACCACCTTTACTCCCCCATCACAGACCATTGTGTATGGATACTCATCGGAAAGCTTGACCCCGGGATAGTGTTTTTTGGAGGCACAGACCAACAATTTTTCTGTTACCTCCAAACTACCATCTTCATAATTTTCAAGACCGACCTCTTCAAATTCCAGCGGTATCACGGACTTGACAAGGCCTTTAGAGTGCCGTTGGGGGCGTAGCAAGTAGCCGCCATTAGAGAGGTCCACCTGCCATTGATGGTCAAACTTGGGGGCGGTTCCATTCCAGGGATCGTCATCATCTTCCTTGTCTTTGCCGATCCAGGGGTCGAAATCAACCAGGGCCCCTGCTAAAGCGCCCATCCCCCCGGGATTATCCACACTGACAGGACCTTTGACGTCTTCCCAGAAGTTGAGTTCTGCATCTAATTTTGAGCTACCCGGACCGGAGGCCTGGACCGCAGCATAATATTTCTGATCTCCATTACTGGCGGCAAAATAGTTGTCCCTGGGCTTGAATGCAGCCGGGGCGTTATAGGTGTACAAGCCATATTTCCGGGCGAATTCGATCTTGTTTCGTTTCAATACAGGGACTGTACCTGCTGGTTGGTCCACTTTGACCCCTATGCCCTCGGAATGGGTAAAAAGACAGTTTTGAACCGTAACCGGACCCTCTATGCTTAGCTGCGCTCCCAGAGCTCCTGCACCTCCCCGGGAAAAGGTAGCGTTATCCAGTGTTCCGGACGAGGCGCTTTCCTGAAAACGTATCCCGTCCCAATTGCGCTCTGTATCCAGGCAGGTAAAGGTCACCTGCTTGGCCTGCAGCAGGCCCTGGTCGGCCACATCAATAAAACCCGGGACATTTTCCGAGTCCGCCAAAACCGCCAGGTTGGAAGAGAGGGTAAGCTCGCCTTCCACCCGCAATGAGTCATTGTAGCGCACGGTCTGCACTGTCTGATTGTCAAGAGTCAGGCTGGTTCCTGCCGGGATGGTGAATTGCCTGATGCTCTGGCCGTCAAGGTCGGTCTCTTGCCCGGACAAAAGAACCCCTTGAATGGGCTTGAGGAAATCCATATTCTGGATAAAAGACCCCATGGCCTGGCTGTAGTCCATATCCATGAATACGAGATCCTCACTGCCCAGGGGAGTGCCCGGGTGCTGATTTTCTACAATCTTCGTGCCCACAGAGGTCTTTATCTCTGCGTTTTTCAGGGTTTCCTGGCCCTGGAAGCGAATCCCCTGTTCATTGTACTTGCAAATGGCCCGTTTGATAAACGTGCCTTCGGCCGGGTCCTTGAGCCACAGGCCAGGGCCTTGATTGGACCTGGCCCCCACCTGGACGTCGGCGTAGACTTTGGCCCCGTCGATCAAGACCCCGCCGCTTTCACCGGCATAGACATCGGTATAGAGTTCAAATCCGTTCTCTCCGGAGCCGTTGGAGCGGATGATCAACTGGGCCTCCTGATCCCTGCCCCCGTGGTAGACATCGCTCATTTCAAAGCGGCCCAGGGCGCCTTGTTCGTAGACAATGGCCCCCCAATTCGTCTCGTCTTTCTTGTCAAATATCCCGGACTGGACATCAAAGGCGCCCCCTCCCTGGACAATGATGTCTTTGCCCGTTTCCAGCAGGACAATGATCGGGGTCTCGGTCCAGGGCATGGACAGGGTGACCGTGTTGTCATCATCGCTGTATTCATCAAAAGGCGTGGAGTTTACAATAAGATCCTCAGAGACCACATAAGGCATGTCCTTGACCTTCAAGCTCAGGTCCTGTCCGAGCACTCCGCCCAGGTCGGTCACGCAAAACCCGTAATAGGTCTCTGACTTGGCCAGTTCCAAGAGATCCTGGATTTCGGCATCCAGATGTTCCTGCATATTTTCCGTGCTCTGGGTCAGGACCTCGATTTCAGCCTGGATGCCGGCCGTGGTTTCATAGCTCTCCACCGCCAGCTCCGTGGCGTAAAAGATGGGGGCGGCATAAGGAGCAACCGTGGTCACGGCGGCCTTGGACAGCTCCAGGGCGGGATTGTCCTCTTTTAGTCCGGCATCGACCTTCTGAACCACCTTGGCGTAATCCAGACCCTGATCATAGCCGTCTTTGGCCGCGTCATACAATTTCTGCATCTTTTGCTGATTCACGTCGCTGAATTTTTTCAGGGCTCCGAGTCCAGCCTTGTTGAGCACCTGGCGCAGGACATAGTTTTTGATGCCTTCGGTCACGCCGTGCTCAAAGGTCTCGGTGGCGTCATCCGCGGCATTCTGCAACAGGGTCTGGGTAAAACTCGACTCCGGCAATTCTTGTTTTTCTTTTAAATACATGCTCAGTTTGGTCAGTTCTCCGGAGATGGTGTTCAAGACCTCCTGGTGACGGTAGAATTCGTCAGAGGCAAACTGGACATTTGAAGAGACGTACTTGATCCCGTTGTCATTGTATTTGAACCAGGGCTTGAACAGATAGCGGGTGCCCATCTCCAGGTCGTCGATGCTGATTTCATGTTCCTGACCTGTGGAGGAGGGCTCAATGACAATGATATAATTCTCTCCTGCATAAGACGCTTCATATTCGGCAATATCCTGATCATAATCCTTGCCGTCTTCTGGATACCATTTGGGGTTGTCCTGCTTGTTGATCACCAGGATCATTTGGGTGACTCCCTCGCCTACATTTTCAGCCGGGGCTTTCACTTGAATGGTCATGGAGTCGCTGTCGGCCTCGAGGACATTGGCAGTTTTGAGACCGGCTGCCGCGTGTTTGGGCAAGATGAGCACAGGCAAGAGCAAGAATACGAGAACCGTGTACGGAAAAAGCCTGCCAAGATTCAGCATAGAGATTCTTGATGAAAGATGATTCCCTGCAGACAAGCATTTACAAAAAAAAGTCTCTTTGAGACAAAACATGTCAACCTCCTTATGTTTGTTTTACACTTTAAGGCTGATTCATAAGTCTCTTTTGATGCAGCATAAGTCATCTTTATATAAAGTTAGCTAAGTTGCAAGTCAGTGTATATGATGTACCTCACTTTCAGGACCGAGACCAATTATTTATTATCTTTTGCTGCAAGTTCGCTTACTTGGAGTGAGTGAATCAGTTGGAGCTGGACGTCAACCACCTGGGCATCGCTCCAATTGACTTTGACGCTCCCTGTGCCGCAGTTGATGCTCTGTTTTGCTTGGGGATGAACGGCCAGGGTCGTTCAATCCTCCGGCCAGAGGGGGAGTGCCCTTGCAACGATTTGCTTCGGGACTCTCCATGCGTACGGTTGTGGAGTGATATTTTTCAAAAGCAATGAAAGATAATGGCTGGAATCAGCCGAACAGGCATGACTGGGAGCAGTCACCTCTATGGGAGAACGAGACCAGGCTCTCTTCTGGCGCATTCCTCATTGGGTTAAGATTTACATAGGAGAGGAGATTGATTGAAGTCCTCCTCAACAATCATGGATGGGCAACTGGCACTGCATGAGGTGAAAAGGTATGCAATACCCGGAAGCGCCATTCATTTTTTCGTGACAATTGTACTTTTTGTGAGTAGGTTGGCCGTGTTGGCGGGAAATCACCCTTTGTTTGGGAGCCGAAATGCTCGAAAACGGTGGGGGATAGGGTAGGGGGGCAACACTGTATGATTCGATGTTGCCCCGTAATGAATTGATTTTTTTGGTGCGCCAGGGGCGATTCGAACACCCGACCGACGGCTTAGAAGGCCGTTGCTCTATCCTACTGAGCTACTGGCGCGCGGGTCTTCTTTATAGCCCTTGTGCCGGGATTGGTCAAGGATAGAAGTGAGGCCGCGGCCGGAGCGGTGCGCATTCGCGCGTCCGGCGTCATGCGTTGCGAACAGGAGTCCTCGTGTCCGAACTGTTCCGATATATACCCGCAGTGGATCGCGTGCTGCAGGCAATTGACCAGGAAACGGTCCTGCAGGCGGTTCCCAGATCCCTGCGCAAGGACCTGGTCAATGAATATCTGGACGCCTGCCGGGAAGCGATTCGTTCCGGAACCCTGAGCTCCCGGGAAGAACTGGATCTGGAACGTCTCAGGCCCGAGTTGATCGCCTTTATCGCCAGGCGGGCCAGGCCAAAGTTTCGGCGGGTGATCAATGGAACCGGCGTGGTGGTGCATACCAACCTGGGGCGCTCCCTCCTCTGCGAGGCTGCGGCCGAGGCGGTGCAGACCGCCTGCCGGCAGTATTCCAACCTGGAGTTTTCCCTGGAGAGCGGAAA
>CAZUMF010000215.1:6138-8376 GCA_964621385.1 uncultured Desulfohalobiaceae bacterium | reverse complement strand
CCCTGGTTGTCCGGGAAAAGGTGCCTTCCCGGTTCGTTTTTGCCTGTTTTGATCACAAGCTAATCCAGGCAGCCAAAATCTTCGGTTTTGAGACCTTTCCTGTTGAATAAATCAAACAGAAAAGGGTAACTTACTGATCAAATCTATTCAGATTTCATTCCGATGAAATCTGAAGAAAGGGAGATCGCCCCATGGGAAAAAAACTGTACGAGCCGTCGCCGGAGCGGGTGGCCAAAACCCACATGTATTGCTTCATGCACTATGTGAACGATCGCTTTGGCCGGAATTTTCAGTCCTATCCCGAGCTGTATGAATGGTCGGTGAGTCAGATCGCCGATTTCTGGGGGGCGTTCTGGGATTTTGCGGAGATCAAACACAGTGTTCCCTATGAACAGGTGGTGGACGATCCCGGGAAAATGCCCGGGGCCACATGGTTTTCCGGGGCCAGACTCAATTTCGCGGAAAACCTGCTCCGTTACCGGGACAACCGAACGGCCCTCATATTTCAGAGTGAAGACGGACCGCCCCGCAGTCTGAGCTATGCCGAACTGTACAGCCAGGTGGCCGCTGTGGCGCAGTCCCTGAAAGAGCTCGGCATCCGCCCCGGGGACCGGGTGGCCGGCTTCATGCCCAATATGCCGGAGACGATCACCGCCATGCTGGCCGCGGCCAGTTTGGGAGCGGTCTGGTCTTCCTGCTCTCCGGATTTCGGGATCAAGGGGGTTCTGGACCGCTTCGGCCAGATCCGGCCCAGGGTCCTGTTCACGGCCAACGGCTATTTTTTCAAAGGCCGGGAGATCGATTCCCTGGAGCGTATCAGTTCGGTCCTGCAGCACATCGATTCCGTGGAACAGGTGGTGGTGGTCCCCCTGACCCGGGTGGAGCCGGATGTGTCCGGTATTCCGCAGGGTGTCATGTTCGAGGACTTCAAGTCGGATGAACCGGATCCGGAGATCGAATTCGAGCAGCTCCCCTTTGATCATCCCTTGTACATCATGTATTCGTCCGGAACCACCGGACTGCCCAAGTGCATGGTCCAGAGTGCCGGCGGGATCCTCATGCACCAGGTCAAGGAGCTCATGCTGCACACGGATGTCTCCCGCAAGGACACCGTGTTTTACTTCACCACCTGCGGCTGGATGATGTGGAACTGGCTGGTCAGCGGCCTGGCCCTTGGCCCCAGACTGGTCCTGTACGACGGCAATCCCTTTCACCCCGATCCCGGGGTTCTCTGGCGGGCGGCCCAGGATCAGGGGATCACTGTTTTCGGAACCAGTGCGGGCTATCTGGCCGCCCTGGAAGCCAGCGGGATCAAGCCCGGCCGGGACTATGACCTGTCCCCTTTGCGGGCCGTGCTGTCCACCGGCTCCCCCCTGTCCGAGGCAGGCTTCGCGTTCGTCTATCGGGACATCAAAGCGGATCTGCAGCTGGCCTCCATTTCCGGGGGCACGGATCTCAACGGCTGTTTCGCTCTGGGCAACCCCATGGGGCCGGTCTACGCCGGCGAGCTGCAGTGCCGGGGACTGGGCATGAAAGTCTTTGCCTATGACGATGCCGGCCGGCCGGTGTATAATCAGCAGGGCGAACTGGTCTGCACCGCGCCCTTTCCGTCCATGCCCATCTATTTCTGGGATGATCCAGACGGGCAGAAGTACCATCAGGCCTATTTCGATGTGTATCCCGGTATCTGGCGGCACGGCGATTTCGTGGAGATCACGGAACGCGGCGGTGTGGTCTTTTACGGCCGCTCGGACGCCACCCTCAATCCGGGCGGGGTCAGGATCGGCACTGCGGAGATCTACCGGCAGGTGGACCAGATCGAGGAGATCGAGGACAGTCTGGTCATCGGGCAGCAATGGAATAACGATGTCCGGGTCATTCTCTTTGTCAAGCTCTTTCAGGGGGTCGAACTCACGGATGCCCTCAGAAAAAAGATCGTGAACACCATCCGCAGCAACGCCTCCCCTCGGCACGTTCCCGCCAAGATCGTGGAAGTCCCGGACATTCCCTACACATTGAACATGAAAAAGGTGGAACTGGCCGTGAAGAAGATCATCCACGGCAAAAGCGTCTCCAACAAGGATGCCCTGAAGAATCCGGAGTGTCTGGATTTTTACGAAGCTATCCCGGAGTTGCGTCAGGAATGACCTCCCGGCTGCAGCTCTTCAAGCATGGAAACCCCCACACGAATCAGCTCAGGGGTTGGGGCGGTGTATAAAGAGGCCAGTGCTCTCCGCG
>CAZUMF010000215.1:0-6128 GCA_964621385.1 uncultured Desulfohalobiaceae bacterium | reverse complement strand
GTTGTGGGGATTTTTCCGAAGCTATCCGGGAGTGGCGCAAGGAAGGCCCCCCCGCCGGCACCTCTCCAAGCATGCAACCCCCGGCCGATTTCGGCCGGGGTTTGCGTGCTTTGGACACCGGGCAGTCCTCAGCTAGGCAGCCGGCTAATGCTTGAGCATACGGCATGAGGGTGCATGCGGACCTGGGAAGTCTTGAAGCGCATTCTTGCAGAGAGCGCTCAGAATAGTGTGCAGTTGTTGATAAACTCATTGACAACTTAAAATTATCATGATAATCTGAAGTTATGTTTGAGCGATGCTTAGAACTACCAGAGAACTGCGACGAGACTTTCTTCTTGTGGGGGCCCCGGCAGACTGGAAAATCGACCCTACTCAGAACCTATTACCCTGATGCGAAATGGCTCGATCTCTTAAAGGCCGAAGAATATAGAAGGTATCTGTCGCATCCTGAATATCTTCGAGAAGAAATTCTGGACGATCCCTCAGTCCGATTTGTGGTCATCGATGAGATTCAAAAGGTTCCTGAACTCCTGGATGAGGTCCATTGGCTTCATGAACATCAGGGCATTCACTTCGCCCTCTGTGGATCCAGCGCCCGAAAGATCAGGCGTGGTGGGGTGAATCTGCTTGGAGGCAGGGCGGTCAGATATGAACTGCATGGTCTGGTCTCCATTGAGCTCGGCGCGGACTGGGATCTGGTTCGGATGCTCAATCATGGGTATCTTCCGAGGATCTATTGTTCCCAGCGACCCAAACGTCTGGTCAATGCGTATATTGCCGATTATGTAAAGCAGGAGGTGGCTGCTGAAGGATTGGTTCGAAATCTGCCTGTTTTTTCGAGATTCCTGGATATTGCCGCCTTGTCCGACGGTGAACTGGTGAACTATTCAACCATTGCCAGGGATTGCGGACTTTCCGGGCAAAGCATCAAAGCCTATTTTGCAATTCTGACGGATACTTTGCTCGGCAGCTGGCTTCCCGCGTATACCAGGCGAATGAAGCGGCGGGTTATCTCCTCTCCGAAGTTTTACTTTGCAGACGTTGCGCTGGTCAATTTTCTGGCCAAGCGAGGACGGCTCGAACCCGGTTCTGAACTTTTTGGCAAGGCCTTTGAAAATTGGTGTTTCCACGAACTTCAAGCCTATAACGCCTATTCTGAATCCTTTGCTGATCTTGCGTATTGGCGCCTGGCCGGCGGAATTGAAGTGGATTTTGTGGTCAATGCCATGGAAACGGCTATTGAAGCCAAAGCGGTCCAGAGCGTCAGGCCGGACCATCTCAACGGCCTGCGAAGCCTGAAAAAAGATCATCCTGACGTCAGGCGGAGAATCCTGGTCTGTCTGGAAGACAAGCCGCGACAGACCGAAGACGGGATTGAGATTCTTCCGGTAGGGGTCTTTGCCCAAAGGCTCTGGAAGGGATGGTTTTTTTGAATGCGGAGTTGAAGTGACACATGAGACAGGAAGAGGGTTCGAGTGATGTATTTTTTATTATTATTATTGTTTGGATTTACATCTGATTCCTGACCTCTGGCGGCTGGAAAAGTATTTTTTGCAGCCGCATCTTGGAGCCTTTTATGGACCTGACGGCGCACGTGAGTGAGAAGACCGGGCTGCAGCCCGCACACGTCCACAATATTCTCAAGTTGCTGGAACAAGGGGCCACGGTGCCCTTTATCGCCCGCTACCGCAAGGAAATGACCGGCGCGGCGTCGGATGCAACGCTCCGGGAGTTCGAGAAGATCTATCAGTCCGCGCAGAAACTGCTGGAGCGAAAGGCCGAGGTCCTGCGGATCATTGAGGAGCGCAGCCGCCTGACCCCGGAAATACGCACCCAGGTGGAGGCCGCGGCGACCCTGGCCGAACTGGAGGATGTGTATCGACCCTTTCGAGAGAAGAAGAGCACCCGGGGCGGCCGGGCCATGGCTTTGGGCTTGGGGCCTTTGGCTGAAATTATGGAACAGGGCGCGCTGGGCCTGGAGGCCTTGCAGGAAAAAGCCCGGGCCTTTCTGGGACCGGACGTGCCTTCGCCGGAGGCGGCGATTCAAGGGGCCAAGGATATCCTGGCGGAGCGCTTTGCCGAGGATTCCAAAGAGCGGAAGATCCTGCGCCGGGAAATCTGGCAAAAGGGTGTTCTGGAAGTCAAGCCCGGCAAGGTCTTCCAGTCCTCAGGGGTCTACCGAAAGTTTGCTGAACACCGGGAGAACCTGGCCCACGTCCCCTCACATCGCTACCTGGCCATCCGGCGCGGCATGCGGGAGCACCAGCTCAGCGTCAAGATCAGCCTGGATACGGAGCGGATCATGGCCAATATTCGTCGATTCAAGGCCCGGTCAGGAAACCCCGCAGCCGCCGAACTCCTGTTCGAAGCCTGCACCGACGGCCTGAAGCGCCTGCTTCTGCCGTCCATCGAGCGGGAGGTCCACCGTGAACTCAAAGAACGTTCAGACCGACAGGCTGTATCCGTGTTCGGGGCCAATCTGCGCCAACTGCTCATGACCCCGCCGGTTACCGGCCGGACCATCCTCGGGGTGGACCCAGCCTTTCGCACCGGCTGCAAGCTGGCGGTCATCGATCCCCAGGGCACTTTTGTCGAGCAGGCAACCATTTTTCCCACACCGCCGGTCAATGATGTCCAGGGCGCCAGGGCAACAGTCCTTGATTTGGTTCAGCGCCTGGGCGTGGACTGCGTGGCCGTCGGCAACGGCACCGGCTCCAGAGAGACCCAGGCGTTTTTTGCCGGCCTGAATGAAGACGAGGGGTTTTCCATGGAGTATACCGTGGTCTCCGAGGCCGGGGCTTCAGTGTATTCAGCCTCGAAAGTCGGGCAGGAGGAATATCCCGACCTGGACGTGACCGTGCGCGGGGCGATTTCTATTGCCCAGCGGCTCCGGGACCCCATGGCCGAACTGGTGAAGATCGATCCCAAATCCCTTGGCATCGGCCAGTATCAGCACGATGTGGACCAGAAGCTCCTGGAGCGGCAGCTCGAAACGAGCCTGGAAGACGTGGTGAACCGGGTCGGGGTAGAGGTGAACAGCGCCTCAGCCGCCCTGTTAACCTATCTGGCCGGGATCACTCCCAGGCTGGCCCGAGCCATTGTGGCCCACCGCCAGGAACAGGGCCGCTTTGCCGGCAAAAGGGATCTTTTGCAGGTCAAAGGCCTGGGGAGCAAAGCCTTTGAGCAGTGCGCCGGGTTTGTCCGCATCCGGAACGGAGCGAATCTTCTGGACGCGACCGGGGTTCATCCCGAAAGCTATCAGGTTGCGGAGCGTATGCTGCAGGAAGGGGACCTTCGGGATCTGCCGCCAGAAGCCACCGCTTCCCTGGCCGAACGGCTCGGGACGGGGCTGCAGACCCTGGAAGACATCCTGTTCGAGCTTCGAAAGCCGGGCTTCGATCCCCGGCAGGAAATGCCCGGAATTGTCTTTCAACAGGGGATTTTGGAGATTGCGGACTTGCGGCCGGGCATGCGTATCCCGGGGGTGGTCAGGAGCCTGGTCGATTTCGGGGCCTTTGTGGACATCGGCCTGAAGAACGACGGCCTGATCCACATCTCCGAGATGAGTTCCAGGCGCATCAAGCATCCCCTGGAGGTGCTCGGGGTCAATCAGTATCTGCCCAGGATCACAGTCCTGGCCGTGGATGCGGAGCGGCAGCGGGTCAGCCTGAGCCTGAAGGAATGAAGGCGCCTCAGTGCTGAATGAGTGGATTGGAGAATTTTGGGTCAAAAAAAAAAAACCGCCTCGTGAGGCGGTTTTTGATGTACATATCCAATCAAATTGGATCTTCTGTGAACAGAAGAATTTATCTTCGTGGACGAGCTTCGTTAATCTTGAGGTTCCGGCCATCTAAATCTGTGCCATCTAAACCCTGCATTGCTTTTTGAGCCGCTTCATTTTCCATTTCAACAAATGCGAAACCACGGGACCTTCCTGTCTCCCGATCTGTGATAAGATTGATGGACTCGATTGTGCCATATTGGGAGAATAGATTTTGAATGTCATCCTCAGTCGATTGAAAGGCCAGGTTCCCTACGTACATTTTCTTAGTCATAAAACTTCACTTCTCCAAAGAAAAAAAATAAAAAAAGACCAACCAATTTGGTCAACATTTACAATATAATTACCATTAAACCACTTGTCAACAAAAAAAAGCACACAATACGAAAAATAATTGATGATTATTTGTTGAGATATTCTTCAAGACCATCCGCGCATGCCTGAGCAACGCCATAGTCTGCTTTTTCTTGTCCAGGCATTTTATCCCATCCGCCCGCTTTGATGTAATCATCTCGTTTCCATGAACTTGCCTCTTCAAATTCTTTGAGTTTTTCCTCATGGTTTGGGTCTTTCATGAACTGGGCAACGCAAATTGCCGCCTGAGAGGCCTGAACCGCTTCTTCGGTCATTGCAGTGGTCGTCCCGTGGGTTGACCATCCACCCCATGCAAAACCGACAATCATGGTCAGAACGGCACCGACAATAAGGCCCCATACTCCATACTTTATTTTTCCTTGTGTTTCCAGTTTCATTGAAAAAGCCTCCTTCGGTTAGAGTGTTGTTCGTTTATTTTTTGTTTCGAGCTGTTTGCACCGCCTCCATACCCTCCGAACGGGAAACCGTATGAATACAAATTTTTTGCGGTTCGCATAACAGGGTTTTTGCTCCCAGCAGAGCTCCAAAACGGGATGATCTGAGATGATGATCCAGATCTTCTCGGCTCTTCCACTCTCCCAGGAGGCTGAAGCTGTTTGTGTTCCGGATATCGCCCAGGACAGCATACCGCAAACATCCAGGTTCTTTCATGGTCGGCTCGATCAGAGACAACAGTGTCTGCTGGAGTTCCAAATGCTTTTCCGGCTGGACCTGCAACGTGATTTGGACCATAATCATGAACTGTTCCCTGCATTGTTTTGTTCAGGTTGATCATCAATGACGCGTTCATCCAAAGGATGCTTCGCGATCAAAGGAGGGTCCGACCCTTCGATTTCATTATTCTTTGTTTCAATTTTCGTGCCAAGAGAAAACATTGTGAGCTATAAAAAGTAATGCCTTGGTTTTTCGATATTTTTAGTTCACAGACC
Organism: uncultured Desulfohalobiaceae bacterium; assembly: GCA_964621385.1. GTDB lineage: Bacteria > Desulfobacterota > Desulfovibrionia > Desulfovibrionales > Desulfothermaceae > JAABTT01. Next base: position 1,043 of record CAZUMF010000215.1, on the reverse strand, counting down.
TGGAGCGGGCCCCCATCAGGCCGGACAAAAAAGTGGTCAAATATGAGCAATGGCCACATATGACCACTGTGCAGCATGGGACATCAGGCGGGAGTGCGTTTTTCCTGAAAGGTCAGGATGGGGATTAACCGGAAGGCGAAACAAGAAACCAGTGTGTTCAGGGTCTGAAAATGCCCAGTTTGTTCATGCGGGCGCGCAAGGTGCTGCGATCGAGTCCGAGGATCTCTGCTGCCCCGTTTTTTCCACTGACTTTCCAGCCGGTCTGTTCGAGGACGTTTCGGAGAATGATTCTAGTGTGAAGCGTGATCATGCCAAGTCCAGTGAGAGATGTTTGGTCTGAATACGCTTGAGGCTCGACTTCATATTTAAGACGGCCAGCAATTTGGTTTCAGCTGTAAAAAATCGTTTCGTAAATGCTTTCATGGAAACCTGTGCGGCTGTTGACGAAATGACCACGGGGCCGTTCTGGCGACTGAGAGAGCGGATCAGGGTTACGTTCAGCCCGAAAAGCAGGATCAAAGGGCGGAGATAAACGGGTAGAGCGGTACGGGTGGCATGGCAATGATCTCGAGAATGGGCTGATTGAGAAGAAATGACGGCTGCTTGCAAGGGAGGACCCTACTGCACGTCACTGTAGTCCGCAATACAAAACTGATACCCGGCCTTCTGTGCCCAGGCCCCTCTTTGTGGGGTTTCGGCGGTGTTAGCGCGCCACGAGATGACATCGGTTCCGGGGGTGGTTTCCTCAATCCTGTTGCCTGCCTGATGTTCGTAGGCATCGACGACGCGCTATATGTCGATCCCCTCACATCTTGAATGGTGGATCTCTTTCACGCTTTGCGGGCTCAGCCTCTGGCTGCCCGCGGATTTCTGGACGATCTGGGTCGTCCTGACCATTGGATTTTTCGGCGTCCTCTGCATTGCCCGGCCAGGCTCCGGTATCCTGGACCGGCCGGGTGTCTGAAGTCCGCATGTGTCCATTCCTTAGCTATTTCTTCACAATCGCCACACGTCGATTCTGAGCTCGGCCTTCTTGAGTGTCA
>CAZUMF010000214.1:0-8485 GCA_964621385.1 uncultured Desulfohalobiaceae bacterium | reverse complement strand
CGCGAATCAATCGCTGCAAAAAAAAGGCCGGGCAAAAGCCCGGCCTTTTTTTTGTGTGATACTCTTTGCCTCTTATTCAGGTCATTTTTGCGAAAAAAACTCCATTTTTTTTCTTGACAAAGAGAAAACGGTGCTTATTTTATAAAGTATGAATCAATTTATCTCATTGAAATATTTTGTGAATCTTTGAGAAAGGAGGATAGTGTCATGTTGTTGCGACGATTGAGCACCGTACCGCGCTATGGTTTTGAGGCCCCGGTTGATGAAATCGAAAGAATGCGCCGGCAGATGGACAGGCTGGCGGGACAGTTCTCCGGCGGCTATTCGAGTGAACAATTTGCCGGGGTCTACCCTCTGGTCAATGTCACCGAGGATAAGGACAATTTTTACATTCGCGCCGAAGTGCCCGGTCTGGAAGCGGACGCCCTGGAGATCAATGTCACCAGCGACAGCTTCACGATCTCCGGGGAGCGGCGATCGGAAAACCAGGATGAAAATGCGCGCTATCACCGGAAAGAGCGTGAGGCCGGGAAGTTCAGCCGGGTGGTCAATCTGCCCGGGTTGATCGATACGGAAAAAGTCAGCGCCCAGAACACCAACGGGGTCCTGACCGTCACCCTGCCCAAAGCGGAAGCCAGTAAACCGCGGCAGGTCACGATCAAAGGCTCCTGATGCTGCGATGTGAACAGGCAATGGTTTAAACGCCTCAAGGGCTGCAAAGATACAGAAGGAGGGTAGAAACATGATGGGTCCAGATGCAAAAGATCTGCAGGCAAAAAAGAAAGAGGAAGTTCAGTCAACGGCTGAGCAGACCCGGCCGGGCTATGTGTTTACGCCGGCTGTGGATATCTATGAGACCGATCAAAAGATCACTGTCCTGGCTGATATGCCGGGTGTCAAGCCGGACGATATCATGGTGGACCTCAAGGACAACACCTTGACCATCACCGGAGACAGCGAACCGCCGGAGACGGGGAATGAAGTCGATGTTCTCCGGGAATATCGCACCGGCAAGTATTACCGGCAGTTTGTCCTTTCCGAGGTGATTGATCAAAGCAAGATCGAAGCGGAAATGAAAAACGGGGTCCTCAATCTGGATTTGCCCAAGGTTGAAAAGGCCACTCCGAGAAAGATTACGGTCAAGGCATCGTGAGGGGCCAAGGCCGACATTTCCAGCAACTGAAATGTGCAACTACGAAACAGGTGAAGTCCTTGTGAAATGATCGTCTGCACACTGTCTTTTTCTCACACGAGAAAAAGACAGTGTGTTGTTTTGGTTTCAGAGGGTGCTATGCCGAAAGATTATTACCTGATCCTGGGTGTAAGCAAAGAGGCGAGTCTCCACGAAATCAAGCAGGCCTATCGACGGATTGCCAAAAAATACCACCCGGACATATCCGGGACTTCGAGCAGCTCGGACAAGTTTCTGGAAATTCAGGAAGCCTACGAAACTTTGATGGACGAAGCAAAACGCCGTCGGTACAACCGGGAGATGGCCAGCCGGACTCGAACCGAGGGAACGTCCGGTTTCGGGGAAGAGGCTCGCCAGACAGGGACAGAACACAGACAGTCCGGGCCATCCCCACGTGCCGATGGAGAGGATTGGTTTGCATGGATGTCCGGCCCCCGGAGTTTCCGGTCCCGCTCCGTGCACAGACAGGCCGACATCAGTTTCGAGGCCGTGCTCTCGCCCCGGGAAGCCAGACGAGGGGGGCGTTTTTCCCTGATCCTGCCTGTTCAGGAAGCCTGCTGGATGTGTCGCGGCACAGGGGTGGGAGACCTTGGCGGCTGTTCACTCTGTCTGGGGTCGGGAGTCGCCGGCGTGGAAAAGCGTTTGACTTTTCACCTCCCGTCGAATCTGACCGACGGAAGCCGGTTGGAGTACCCTCTGGGCGATGCCGGGGTCAGCGGGCAGAGACTGGTCCTATGGATTCAGATTGACCCCTGGCTGTAAGCTTTCCTCTGCGAGCCGATCTTTCCACTATACTGAATTTTCATTCTTGCCACAAGGCCCCCCTTCACGTAGAATGGCGTTGAGAGGACAGCGAGGAACATTGCGGATCTGAGCTGTCAGGCCCGCTTATTTTTGAATTGTGAATCGATGTTTTTGCATCAGAAAAGGACATGACCATGAATATTTTGTGTGTGTATCCCAGTTATCCGGATACCTTCTGGAGTTTTAAAAAGGCTTTGAAATATGTCTCGAAAAAAGCGGCTTTCCCCCCCCTCGGCCTGTTGACTGTGGCGGCCATGCTTCCGGAGCATTGGGGCAAGCGGCTTGTGGATTGCAATATCAGACCGCTCAAGGACAAGGACCTTGCCTGGGCCGATATGGTTTTTCTCAGCGGCATGCTGGTGCAGAAGGAAGGCGCCCGGGAGATCATCCAGCAATGCCGGAATGCCGGCAAGACCATTGTGGCAGGCGGACCCGCCTTCACGGCCGAGCCCGAGTCCTTCCCTGGTGTGGATCATTTTGTGCTCAATGAAGCCGAAGTCACGCTGCCCATGTTTTTGGAGGATCTCAAAAAGGGAAGGCCTCAACACGTGTACACCTCAGAGGAACGACCCTGTATCGAGCAGACCCCGGTTCCCCTCTGGTCGCTCATCGACATGAAAAAATACGCCACCATGCCCATTCAATACTCCAGAGGCTGTCCGTATGACTGTGAGTTCTGCGATATTGTCATTTTGAACGGCCGCAAACCCAGAGCCAAGACAACGGAGCAGGTGCTCGCCGAGTTTCAGGCCTTGTATGATCAGGGGTGGAAGTCCGGAGTGTTTATTGTGGATGACAATTTCATCGGCAATAAGAAGAAGGTCAAGCAGATGCTACCGGATCTGATTCAATGGCAGAAAAAGCATGGGTTCCCCTTTACTCTGCTGACCGAGGCCAGCGTCAACCTGGCCGAAGATGCCGAACTCATGAACCTCATGAGTGCGGCCAATTTCAACAAGGTCTTTCTCGGGCTGGAGACGCCCTGTCTGGAGAGCCTCAAGGAATGCGGCAAAAACCAGAACTTGAAGCAGGATCTCGCCCAGTGCGTGCACACCATCCAGCAGCACGGCATGCAGGTCATGGGCGGTTTTATTGTCGGCTTCGACAGCGACACCGAGTCCATTTTCGAGACCCAAATCAAGTTTATCCAGCGCATCGGGGTGGCCACGGCCATGGTCGGCCTGCTGGGAGCCGCTCCCCATACCCGGCTCTGGCACCGGCTCAAGGCCGAGGGGCGTCTGCTGCAGGAGACCAGCGGGGACAATACGGACGGCAGTTTGAACTTCATCCCCAAAATGGGCAAAGAAGCCCTGATCTCCGGCTATCAACAGGTGCTGAACACCATTTATTCCCCACGGGAGTATTACGCCAGAATCAATACCTTCGTGCGGAACTATCGGCCCACAGCCAAGTCAAAATTGACCCTCACCGATGTGAAGGCCCTGATCAGGAGCACTTGGCGGATCGGGGTTTTTTCCAGGTCCAATGTCTTGTACTGGAAAATGATCGTCACAACCTTCTTCACCCAATGCAGGGCCCTGCCTGACGCCATCGAGCTGGCGATCTACGGTCATCATTTTCAATATATCGCGAAGAAGATCTCCAAACAAGGATCCTGCCATTCATGATTTTTCATCAACCCACGAAACTCATTTTCGGCCCGGGCGAGGCCAGGAAGCTTCAGTCGGTTGTTGAAGACGACCTGCAAAGCCATCGGACGCTGCTGATCACCGATCCGGGCCTGAGCGCCACCGGACTGGTCAAGGATCTGACCCGGGACCACACTCCCCTGGAAGTCTTTGCTGCGGTGGAAGCCAATCCCAGCGCCCGGACGGTAAACAGGATCGGCGATCTGGCCCGGAGAATCGAGCCTGAGCTGATCATCGGCCTGGGGGGCGGAAGTGTGCTGGATGCGGCCAAAGCGGCTGCGGTCCTGGGCACGAATCCCGGACTGATAGAGGATTATGAGGGTTTCAGGCGGTATACGGCCCCACCCTTGCCGGTTCTGGCCCTTCCCACAACCTGCGGCACCGGGAGCGAGGTCACCAAGGGGGCGGTGATCACCGATACCCAGCGGCCTTTCAAGATGTCCATCAAAGGGCCGGAACTGTTCCCGGCGGCGGCCATTGTCGATCCGGATCTGCTGCTGAGCCTGCCTGCTGCCGTCATCGCCTCAACCGGACTCGACGCCCTGACCCATGCCATCGAGGCCTTCACCTCCAGGCCCGGTAACCAGGTCACCGGCATGTTTGCGCTGCAGGCCGTCAAACACATCCTCCGGGCCATTGAGCCGGCGTATCAGGATATCGCCGGAAACACAGCGGCCAGGGAATCGCTCATGTACGGCAGCACCCTGGCCGGGTTCGCCTTCGGCAACAGCGATGTCGGGGCGGTTCACTGCCTGGCGGAATCCATCGGCGCGCTGTTTGATACCCCGCACGGCGTGGCCAACTCCATCTTTCTTCCTTTTGTCATGCGCTACAATCTCCCGGCCTGTACAGACAAGTATGCGGCCTTGGCCGAGGCGGTCGATCTGCAGGGGGAAAGCGAATCGGACAGGGCGCACAAGCTCATTGAGTTGGTGGAGGAGATTTCAGAAAAAGTCAACATCCCGAAATTTCAGGACTTAGGGATCGACTCCGGGACCTTCGAGCGCATTGCCGAGTATTCGGCCCAGAACGGTTCCAATGCGTCCAATCCGCGAGAGGCCGGGGTGCAGGATTACATCATCATCCTGCAAGCGGCAGCGGCTTCGGAGGGACCGTAAATCAGTCAGGCATGGTGGTGCCAGGACGCGCCCAGGCCTTTGGGCGGCTTGCTGGAAGCCTATCCGGCCTTGCTGACGGGATCTGCAGGGGTGAGTTGCTCGGCGTAGGTGGGAAAGAGTTTGCTGTGTTGTATGTCCAGACTGGATTCTTCAAAAGATTGCTGGTTTTGATGGGCCTGTTGCAGACTCTCGATGCTGATTTGATCAAGCCGTTTGAACATGGCCTTGCTCGCTTCCACCCAGGCCAGGCGAGTCAGGCAGTCATCCATTCGCTCGCAGTTACTGCAGCGTTGCCGGTCTGTCTCTGAGCATTTGGTGATGGCTGTGGTGCCTTCCAGAATTCTGACGATGTCGCCGATGCTGATGGCATCAGGCGGCACGGCGAGTCGATGCCCCCCCAGCGGACCGCGCTGGCTCTGAACAAAGCCCCCCCGTTTTAATTTTGACACAAGCTGCTCCAGATACTTCACGGAAATATTCTGCCGTTTTGAGACTTCGCTCAGGGAGACATATCGTTCCGTGCCATGAACGGCCAGATCTAGTACCAGCCGTGTTCCGTATCTACTTTTGGTTGTCAAACGCATCTGATGTACACGCTCCTTTGAGTCCCGAGAAAAAGACTGACGACGAATTCTGCAACTGATTGCCCCTGCCTGTCAAGTTCTGCTGCTCCGATTGCCGTTGCAGCCCTGTCGCCGGCAGGGCTGCAGTATGGCTATCATTATTTAACACGAGACGTATGTGTTGTTGAGTTGAGGCTGAGTTCCTTTTGGATTTTTTTGCTTGGGGAAAATTTGACCGTGGTTTTGGCAGGGACCGTGATGGCCTCACCGGTTTTGGGATTTCGGGCCGTCCGCGTTTTTCTCTCCACGATCGCAAACGTTCCAAAGCCTTTCAGCGATATTTTTTTCCCCTGGGTCAAAGAAGCCTTGAACGATTTGATGCAGGCATCGAATGCTTTTTCCGCGTCCTGGCGAGTGAAACCGGTTTCCTTGACAATAGCGTGAACGAGGTCTGCTTTGGTGGTCATGATACGCAACTCCTTTTGAGTCCAGTCGGGTTTTTTGCAGCAGCGTCTTCTGGATGCAGAGGAAAAAGAAGGGCATAACAGACAGGGAAAGGCCTCAAACTGTGAACGGAAGTACACGGAGGGAAGCTGGAGCCTGCAGAATGCTCGGCGGCTGGATTGAACGATCATGCGGGCGGCCCGGCCATCTCAGAGAGATCCGTGACTTTCCGTCCTTATCTCGCGATAAGTTTGGCTTTTTCCTCACCCCGGAGTGTACGAGCAGGCATCAGGTTCTGTCAAGGCAATTGTGACCAGGGCAAAGCCGTTTTATACACACTGATCAATCGGGACAGGCACCTCGGGCTCTTGAGGCCTGTCCCGATTGCTGCGCTCGGGTCATGGTCCATATCCTTGACGCCGAGCCGATTAATCATAGGAGATAATTTTTTTGTTCGGCCCCTTTTTCTGATCGTCCCGCCGCAGGACCAGGACCGGACAGTTGGCCTTCCGGATCACCCGCTCCGCAACCGAACCCAGGGCAAAATGTTTGAATCCGGTCCTGCCGTGGGAGGGCATGACAATCAACTCAGCCCCGACTTCTTCGGCATAATCGGTGATGAGTTCCGGCGGACTCCCGATGCGAAGGGCGATCTGGGCCTTTTGATAATCGGTGTTCTGTAATTTGTCGTTGATAACCTGTTGAATGGACTGCAGCCGTTCGTCTTCTGTTTCCTCTCCCCAGGTGCCGCCGATCTCATGTTCGCTCCAGGGACGGGTGACATGGATCAGATGCAGGTTGGAGTTTTCCTGGACGAATTCTTTGGCCACATCCACTGCCTGAAAACTCTCGTCTGAAAAATCAATGGGGACCACCACACAGTTTTTTTTGAGCCAGGACATATATTTCTCCTTTGCGTTTGGCAATTGGAATACGCTTGAGACACACTTCCAATTCCGTATCAGCTCATCTTTAAACCATAAATCGTCTGTGGGTTTTGGCAAGGGGATATATTCTGCGCACTTGACTTGAAAGTTCCTTAGGAAAACTGCTTGGCCAGCTTCTGGGCAAACAGGGGGTTGTTGATGAGAAGGATATTCTGCGGACGCTGAGCAAACAACTGAATATTCCGGTGGTCAGTCTGACCCGGAAAACGATCTCCCCGAAGATCCTCAATCTTTTGACTCCCTCTTTCTGCCTGAAGAACCTGGTTCTTCCCATGGGATTCTATAAAGGCTTCCTTGTTGTAGCCATGAGCAATCCTGCCCATTTGGAAATCCAGGACGATATCGCCTTTATGACGGGATATCGGGTGAAACCGGTCATCGCCGGAACACAGGAGATCCAGGGGTATCTGTTACGTTTCCATCAACCATCCCTTGAAGAGCCGGATCAGACCAGGGATGAAGCTGCTCCCGGCACAGAGAGCGGGTCTCTGGAGGTTATTCAGGACGAACCAGCGATCGGTCTGGACAAAGAGGCTTGTCCGCAGGATACACCAGCCCTGCAGGACAAATCGGGATGTTCCGGATGAACTCCTGAACAAATTTGAAATCACCCGATCCCAGCGGTTTGACTACGGCCAGGGGTGTTCTCAGTGCCGTTGGACCGGTTATCACGGCAGAACCGGCATCTATGAGCTGCTTGTCAATACTGCCGAGATACAGCAATTGATTGCCTCCAAGGTTCCCGACAGTCAAATTTTTGCAGCGGCCCGGAACCTGGGCATGCAAACCATGTGGCACAACGGATTGCAAAAGGCCAAGGCAGGGATCACCACGCTCGATGAAGTTCTCAGGACGGCCCCTCCCGCTCTCAAGGAAAAGAGACAACAGTTTTCTGCTTCGCCCCAAGACACTGGAGGAGACCGGGCCGTCACACAGCAGTCCACGGCTCAAGGAGCGACAAATTCCGGTCTCAAGGGAGATCGTATATTGATCATCGATGACGATCCAGCTATTCTCAAGATTGTAGAAAAATATCTGCGGGATGAATATTATGAAACAGTCACGGCTCTCGATGGGACCGAAGGCATGAATCAAGTTTTTGCCAAAGCCCCGGATCTCATTATCCTCGACTATACCATGCCGAATATGGACGGCCCTGGGTGATGATCACGGTCTCCCGTTTCCAGAACAAGAGATATCTTTCACCGAGCGTCATATCCATGGCCGCCGCGTACACACCGGACATAACGGTCGTTACTCTTATAGTTGCTGCCCGCGTAGCCAACGTTGAAGCCCACGCTCCAGGCGCCGCCATGGTAGCCGGCGTCGGTACTGCCCGTCCAGTAACCGGAAGAGAGACACCCAAACACCGGGTTAATGGCTGGAGAACGGCCATAATCCACGATGGACATGAGTTCCCTGCGATTTGGAATCCGCCAGTCCGAATGCCCGGCATAGGAAAGGTCTGCACAGTAGTCGCAGGCCGCATGCCAGTTCAACTGGTCATTGGAGTCAATATCCCCATCTTCATCAGTATCCGCCGTGTTCTGCATCCAGATCAGCCCAATGTTCAGATCCGTGACCGTGCCGTCGCTATTGTCCTGGTAGGCGAAAAGAGAATGTGAAAATTGGATGCCAACACACATTGCACCAAACATAACAACAAGAGCCATTGCCTTTTTTCGGATCATAAACCAAAGCTGGCTCCGCCCGCAACCCAAAGGTTCCAGCTTTATTTCGTAATTTGAAATTCGAAATTGGAAATTGG
>CAZUMF010000213.1:0-8500 GCA_964621385.1 uncultured Desulfohalobiaceae bacterium | reverse complement strand
AGCTCCCGCCTCCGCAAAGAAGCTTCCCCGTGCCAAGTCGCCGTGACAAGTCGCCGTGGCAAGCGTCGGTAAAGGCCAAGAAGGGGAGAGAGGATGCTACATTATTATTCGTTCAATATCCGGGGAGCATCCGGAGATGGGTGCCATTTGAAATATATCCTGCTCCACGATTCAATGGATCGACAACGACTGCTGGTTGTATGATCGCCTCCGTGTGAGAACGGTTTTATAGAGCAATATGTGGAGCAGGATGGAGCAGGATATGGGAAAAAAAATCTGTTTGTCCAACCCGGGATTCAATGTGCTGTTCAGAATCGGGGTCTGCCTTCTGGTTTTGGCGGCCGGTATCGCGGGAATGTTCAAGCTGGCCGATTTGAAGACGCCGCCCCGGGAGAAACAGGTCCGGGAAGAGGTGCTGCAGGTGGAGGTGATGCGCGTCAAGCCCGAAGATATCCCAGTTGTCCTGACCGGCTATGGCGAGGTCGCCCCGCTGAATGTGGTTAGCATCGCCCCGGAGGTGTCCGGTCGGATCACCCATGTCCACCCGGACCTGGAATCCGGGGAAATTATTGCTGCAGGTGATACTTTGTTTGTCATCGATCCGGTCAATTATCAGGCCGCTGTTCAGGAGGCGGAATCCGCTGTGAGCCAGGCCCGGGAGCGGATCAAGCGTCTGCGCAAGCAGTTGCGCATTGACCGGGAGCGCCTGCAGACCCTCGAGCGCAATAAATATTTGGCCGATGCGGAATACCAGCGGCTCAAGGCCCTTTTCGAGAAGGAAAAAGTGGGCACCAGATCCAGCGTGGAACAAGCGGAACAGGCGGCCAATCTGGCCGCTGATCAGTACGATCAGCTGGCTTCGGCCGTGGAGCTTCTGCCCATTCAGATCAAAGAGGCGGAAAGCGCCCTGGGCTCGGCACAGGCGGGGCTGCAGGTCGCCAGGGCCAATCTGCAGCGCTGCACCGTCCAGACTGCATTTCAGGCCAGGATCAAATCCGTTGACCTTGAAAGAGGACAATACGTCACTCCGGGCCAGCCTGTTCTGACCCTGGCCGACGATTCCGTCCTGGAGATTCATGTGCCGCTGGACAGCCGGGAGGCACGGAAATGGCTGCAGTTTAAGCCGGACGGGGCTGAGGAAAAGACCGGCTGGTTCAAAGGCATCAAGCAGGTTCAGTGTTCCATCCGCTGGACAGAGGACACCCAGGCACATGTCTGGGACGGGCGTCTGCATCGTGTGGTCCGTTTTGATCCGCAAACCCGGACCCTGAAGCTCGCGGTCCGGCTCAAGGGCGATGACCTGGGCCACAATGGCCAAGGGCGGTTCCCTCTGGTGGAAGGCATGTTCTGCGCGGTCTCCATCCCGGGGAAAACCCTGCACAACGTGTTTCGGCTGCCCAGGTCGGCCGTGGGATTTGACGGGACGGTCTTCACTGCCGTGGATCAGCGCCTGAAGACAATTCAGGTGGATCTTCTGAAAAGCCGGCCCGGAGAGGCCATAGTGGCCAACGGCCTGGCCCCGGGAGATCTCGTGGTGACCACCCGTCTGATCGATCCCCTGGAGAACAGCCTGTTGCGCTATCCAGAGCCCGGAAAAGGGAGTGAATCGTGATCAGGGGATTGCTTACCGCGTTTGCCCGGAACCGGGTGTTTGCCAATATTCTCCTTGTGATGCTGCTTCTGGGCGGCATTATTGCCTCCACCGCCATGATCAGGGAAAATTTTCCGGAGTTTTCCCTGGATATGATCACCATCAGCGTCCCCTATCCCGGGGCCGACCCGGAAGAAGTTGAGGAAGGCATCAGCCGGAAGCTCGAAGAAGCCGTGGAAGACATCGAAGGGATCAAGCAGTACACCACGGAATCCGGGGAGAATCTGGGCACGGCCATGCTTGAGGTTGACGAGAGTTACGAGATCGGGGACGTCTTGGAGGAGGTCCGCACCGAAGTCAACGCCATCTCCACCTTTCCCAAGGACGCCGAAAAACCCGTCATCTCCGAGTTGACCCTCGAAGACTCCGTGATCATGCTCACCTTTTCCGCGGATATGTCTGAACGGCGAATCAAGGAGTGGTCGGACCGGATCAAGGACGAAATCAAGCAATTGCCGGAGATTTCCAAGGCCTCGGTCTTTGGGACCCGGGACTATGAAATCAATATAGAAATCTCGGAACAGCGTCTCCGGGAGTATGGCCTGACCTTGAACCAGGTGGTCCAGGCGGTGCGCAACAGCAATCTCAACCTGGCCGGGGGCACGATTCGGACCAAAGATCAGGAAATCCGACTCAGAACCCTGGGCCGCAAATACACCGACCAGGAACTGGCCTCCATTGTGGTCCTGGCCGGTCCCGAGGGCGAGATCATTACCCTGGACCGCCTGGCCCGGATACGGGACGGTTTTACCGAAGATCCCATCCGTTCCCGGATCAACGGCCAATCCGCCGTACTCATCACCGTGAACAAGACCCAGGAGGAGGACGCCCTGGTCATTGCCGACGCGGTCAAGGCCTATGTTGAACAGAAACAGCTGGAACTGCCCGATCAGATCAAGTTTGAAGTGCTCTACGACAATACGGACATGCTCCGGGCCAGGATCAACCTCCTGCTGAAAAACGGCGCGATCGGAATCGGGATCGTCTTTATCCTGTTGTGGCTCTTTTTGAACGGCCGGCTCTCCTTCTGGAGCGGTATGGGCATCCCGGTCTCCATCGCCGGGGCGATGATCATCCTCTGGTTTTACGGCGGAACCGTGAACATGATTTCCCTGTTCGGCCTGATCATGGTCCTGGGTATCGTGGTGGACGACGCCATCGTGGTAGGGGAATCGATTTATGTGCACCGCAAGCGGGGCCTGCCGCCGATCAGGGCTGCAGTGGAAGGCGTTTTGGAGGTGGGCATGCCGGTCACGGCCGCAGTGATCACGACGATTGTCGCTTTCATGCCCCTGATGTATGTAGCCGGCATCATGGGCAAGTTTATTTTCATCCTGCCCGTGGTGGTCATTGCCTGCCTGCTCATCTCGCTGGTGGAGTGCCTGGTGCTCCTGCCGGCGCATTTGAACGACCTTCCGGATATACAACAGCCTGCCGGGAGCGGTTCCCGGCTGAATTGGCTGGAGCGTTTTCACGAAATGGTCAGCTCCGGACTGGAGTGGGTTGTGGAACGCCTGTATCGGCCCTTTCTGCACAAGGCCATCCGATGGCGCTATATTTCCATGTGCTCGGCGTTTTCCATCCTGTTTGTGACCGTGGGGCTGCTCCAGGGCGGCATCCTCAAGTTCGAGATCTTTCCGGATATCGACGGGTTTGTAATGACCTCCATTGTCAAGTTCCCGGACGGGACCCCGGTGGAGGTGACCCAGGAGGCCGTGGACCGGATCGATGCCGCCCTGGTCCGACTCGGCGAGAAAACGGAAACGAAATCCGGAGAACCGCTCCTTGAAAACCGGCTGGCCCTGGTGGGCAGGACCCTGCAGGAAATACCGGAATCCGGGCCGCATGTGGGTTCGGTCCAGGCGATTTTGCTGGCTTCGGAAAAACGGGGCATTCACAGCAATGAGCTTATGGTGGCCTGGGAAAAAGAGATCGGAACCATTCCCGGGGTGAAAGCCTTGACCTTTGAAGGCCTGCAGGCCGGCCCGCCCGGAGCCCCCATCGAGGTCTGGATCCAGGGCTTTGATATGGAGGAAATATTGGCGGCATCGGATGAGCTTATGCAGCGCCTGCACGCCTTTGACGGGGTGTACCAGATCCGATCCGATTTTTCCCCGGGAAAACAGGAGATCCGCCTGGAGCTCAAACCCGAAGCCAGGACCCTGGGATTGACGGTCAACGATCTTGCCAGACAGGTCTATGCCGGCTACTATGGGGAAGAGGCCCTGCGCCTGCAACGGGGCGAACACGATATCCGGGTCAAGATCCGGTACACGGAACAGGAGCGCAGCCGTTTGGCCAGCCTGGATGAAGTCCGGATCAGGACCCCGGGGGGCCACGAGGTGCCGCTGCTGTCAGTAGCCAATGTCTCCTACGGCCCGGGCTATTCGCTCATCACCCGGACCGACGGGATGCGGCGGGTGGCGGTGAGCGCTGACGTGGATACCAAGCGGGCCAATGCCAATGAAATCTTTGCGGCCTTGTCCGCTGATTTCTTTCCCGAGCTGCAGAAAACCTATCCCGGGATTTATGTGGCCATGCAGGGCGAGAAGAAAAAAATGCGGGAATCCTTCGGCAGTCTCTACGTCGGCTTTCCGCTGGCGGTTTTCGGGATTTTCATCATCATCGCCACCATGTTCCGCTCCTATGTGCAGCCGTTCATTGTTCTGTTCACGGTCCCCTTCGGGATCATCGGGGCCGTGGCCGGTCACTGGCTCATGGGTTTCGACCTCTCCCTGATGAGCGTTTTCGGCATGGTGGCTTTGACCGGAGTGGTGGTCAATGACGCCATAGTGCTCATCGAGCGGATCAATGAGAATTTGGCCGAGGGGCAGTCCTTTTTTGACGCGGTGCTCGCCGGAGGCATGCGCCGTTTCCGGCCGATCTTTCTGACCTCCTTGAGCACCATCGGAGGACTGGCCCCGCTGATTCTGGAGACGGATCTTCAGGCCAGGTTTCTGATTCCCATGGCCTTGTCCCTGGCGGCCGGAGTGGCCTTTGCCACGGTCTTGACCCTGGTTCTGATCCCGAGTCTGTTGACCATTTTAAATGATCTGCGCCTGCTCATGGCCCGGGTCCGATATAATGCCTGGCTCAACCGGGAGGCAGTGGAACCGGCTGCGACCCGGCATCAGGTGGAAGAGGCATAGGGCATAGGGCATAGGGCATAGGGGGAAGAGGGACGTCGGATGTCGGACGTCGGAGGTCGGATATCGGAGGTCGGCAAAGGCAGGAGAGGGGAAGAGGGAGGTTGGAGATCGGAAGGCAGAGGGGAGAAGGCGGAAAATGCAGGAAGTGGAAAGAACGTCGAACGCTGAATGGCGAATGAAGAAAAAATCGCTCAAATACTGGTATGAAAATCAGGAGGCAGAAGCGTGAAGGTCGACGACTGTTCCAATAGCTCGTCATTGCGAAGCCTGTCACGAGCTGCAAGGTTTTTTCATCTATGGACAATGCTCGTCAGAATGGGGCGATCTTTTCGGGTCTGGTCTCTGCTCGTGTTGCTGTGTGTGTTGGCGTCTGCCGGTCCTGCCCCTGGAGCAGACAATGCGAGTCAAGCCGCGGACCAAGGTACACAAGCCGGACCGGATGTGCAGCGACTCGATCTGGCTGACGCCTGCCGCATCGCCCTGGAGCAGAATCCGAACCTCCAGGCCGCCCTGGAACGAGTTGTCCAGGCAGAACAGCGGGTTGTGCAGGCCAAAGCGGCGTACTGGCCGAATGTCCAGGGGACCCTGAGCAGGGCCCGGGTCGGTCTTTCCGACAGGGAACTGACTCAAAATCAGGCCACAGCCAGCCTTTTCGACCCGGCTGCAGAGCTTGAAGATCCCCAGGACCAGTACTCAGCCGGCATCAGGGCGAGTTTTGTGCTTTTCAACGGCCTGAAACGCCATTTCTCAGCTCTGGCGGCCAGCCACAATTATCAGCAGAATATCTGGGCTCAACAGGATGTCGAACGGCAGTTGCTGTTTGCAGTCAGCCAGTCCTATTACAATGCCCAACTGGCCCAGGCCAACCTGCGGATAGCGAAGGCTGATGAGCTTTTTCAACAGCGGCAGCTGAAAGAAGCAGAGGCCAGGGAGCGGGTTGGTTCCGGCTCTCTGAGCGATGTCCTCAATTTTAAGGTCAGGCTGAACGCCGCCCGGGCCAGCGGGATCAGGGCCAGGGAAAATTATCAGACAGCGCTCGCCGGCCTGGCGGCCCTCATGGGCTATGAGCGGGCCGTCCTGCCCGCGGGGATGCGCCTGGCCGCTCTGGCCCAGGAAGATCCTGAAGAATTGCAGATACCGGCATTGGACGCGGCCCTGGCCTATGCCCTGGAGCACCGGCCCGATCTCAAGCAGCTGCAGTCCCGGCTCAAGGGTTCCCGGGCCCAGGTCAAAATCGCCCGGGGCGATTTTTTCCCGGAAGTGAACCTGCAAGGGGATCTCAGCGGGTTTCGTCCTGAAGACGGATTTTTTGAAGAAGAGGATTTCGGACACTCCATTTCCCTGAACTTCACCTACACCTTGTTTGACGGTGGACGCCGCCGGGCGGTCCTCAGGGAAAGCAGGGCCCTGCAGCGTGAAGTCCACAAGCAGATCGAGAATCTGCGGCTGGAATTGGCCTCTGACTTGCAGCAGACCATTGCGGCACTGGAGGCGGCCCGGGAGCAGCTTGTACTGCAACGGGAAAATGTGGAACTGGTGCGCTCCACCAGGGAATTGGTCGAAAAAGAATATACAGCCGGGGTGGGGTCGCTGGTCAGGTTGAACGAGTCCCAGCGCGATGTGGTTCGAGCCGAGAGTGAACTGGCCCTGGCCCTGGTTTCCCTGCGCCAGGCCCGGATCGACTTTCAATCCGGCACCGGCCGTATCCTGCAGCTGGATTTGGAGTAAGACGCGTTCAAAAAAAATGTACGACAAACCAGTGGCTTCAGTGGAGGGCCAGGAGGACAGTATGACTGAAAAGAGCATGGATACGATTTTTCAGGACCTTATTCGCTTGACCGGGGAGGTGTCCCGGGGCAATTACGACAACGCCAGGGAGATCTTTGAATTCACCAAGACGGATCAGTATCCGGAACTTATTGCGGAGCTGGCCGAGACCTTCGGCATGATGCTCGTGCAGGTGGAAGCCCGGGAATATCGCCTGGAGCAGATGATCGAGGATTTGAATCAAAAAAAGCAGGAACTGGAGGAGACGCTGCGCAAGGTGGAGCTTCTGGAAAATGTGAAAACCCATCTGGGCAAGTTTGTCCCGGAATCAGTGAAGCGGATCATCGAAGCCAGGCCCGATGCCCCTGATCTGGAAAAAACCTCCCAGGACGTCTCGGTCCTCTTTCTGGATATCGCCGGCTACACCAGCCTGAGTGAAACCGTTCCCCCGGACAAGATGAACTATCTGATCGAGACGTATTTTTCAGGCTTTTTGGACCATATTCATCAAAACAAGGGCGATATCAACGAAACCGCCGGGGATGGCCTGATGATCATTTTTCAGGAAGCTGACCGGAAGCTTCATGCCCGAAACGCCGTCAAGACCGCTCTGGCCATTCAAGAAGCCACCGCTGAAATCAATACAAATCTCGAGGGACGCTTTGAGACCGTCGTGGTCAACATCGGCATCAATTCCGGTACGGCCTCGGTGGGCTCCACCCGCTTCGAAGGCATCACCGGGACCCGCTGGACCTATACCGCTTCCGGCCCGGTGACCAACGTCGCGGCCAGAATCGGCTCCCTGGCCAAGCACGGTGAAATTCTGATCGGAGAAGCCACCGCCCGTTTGATTGAAGACAGCTTTCCTTTGGAGTCCGTGGGAAAGCGGGAGCTGAAAAACGTCTCAATGCCTTTGGAGATTTTCCAGGTCGCTCCGGGAATCAAGCAGGACAGCCCCGGCCTTCAACCGACGGGCTCGTAAGAGATTTCCAGCATGCGTGAACAAAGGGCTGTTGTGTTCTCCGAAGGAATGAAACACCGCTTGATGCGAAGCAGTGACCTCTATCAGCGTCTCATCCCCCGCTTCCGCCCCGGACCGGAGAAACTCAAGCGGTGCCGGATCATCTCCCATCGGGGGGAACATGACAATGTCCGGGTGTTTGAAAACACCCTCCAGGCCTTTGAACAGGCAGCAGCCGGCGGGGTCTGGGGGATGGAGTTCGATGTCACCTGGACGCGGGATCTGCACCCCGTGGTCCATCATGATCCAGATCTGCAAAGAGTTTTCGGACGTCCTGATCTCATTAATCAGATGGATCTGGCCGAACTCAAAGCCAGGTTCCCGTTGGTGCCGACTCTGGACGAAGTTGTCCGGGCTTTTGGCAAGCACAGGCATTTGATGATCGAGATCAAAGCTGCGGCCCTGATCGATCCTCCCCGCCAGAATGCGATCCTGCAGTCCTGTCTCCAGGATTTGCAGGCCCAGATCGATTACCATTTCCTGTCCCTGTCGCCGGATCTTTTCGATCTCATGCCCTGGGTTGCGCCACGGACCTGGATCGTCGTGGGGGAGCTGAATCTGGGCACGATGAGCCGGATTGCTCTGGAGAGGGATTTGCAGGGTATTGCCGGACATTACGCTCTGGCCTCCAGGGCGTGTCTGCATCGGCATCACCGCCGGCAGCAAAAAGTGGGAACCGCCTATCCGGGATCCAGAAACTGTCTGTTTCGCGAGATCAATCGGGGGGTGGACTGGATTTTTTCCAATCGGGCCGTGCGCCTGCAGTCCCTGATCCACTCGCTGCTGGAGGAGGCAGGGGGGAAGGACGCAGGGGACAGGGGGCGGTAGGCAGAGGGGAGAGCTCGTATGAAACTTCAAGAATGAACATCGAACATCGAACGTCCAATGATGAATGATGAATCAAAGAAAAGA
>CAZUMF010000212.1:0-8509 GCA_964621385.1 uncultured Desulfohalobiaceae bacterium | reverse complement strand
ATGCCTTGCGGGACGCCGGCATGGAAGTCATCTATACCGGACTGCATCAGACGGTGCAATCCATTGTCAATCAAGCCATTCAGGAAGACGCGGACGTCCTTGGCCTGTCCATTATGTCCGGTGCCCATGTACCCATCGTGCGCAAGCTCATGACGGCCCTGCAGGAAGCCGATACAGAGCAGCGCCTGATTCTGGTGGGAGGCGTCATCCCCCAGGAAGACATCCCGGTTTTGAAGGAACTCGGGGTGCACGGCGTTTTCCCCGGAGGCACACCCTTTCCGGAGTTTGTGCAATTCATCCAGGACCACGTTTCCATGATCAGAGCGTAATGCGCCGTTCTGCAAGCGAGAAACCTTTTTTATCATTTTATAGCCTTTAAGAAAATGATTTTGGATATTACCGTCGTAATTTATTGATTTTCTTATATTCAGCAATATTATATCTTCAATCTTAAATCTTCAATTCTCTATCATTCAGGAGTCGTATGGGAGTCGCCACCTATTTCAAGGACGAGAAGGACGCCATCAAAAAGGTCATTCTGGAATCCGGCCTCGAGGTCAAGCCGGTCTATAGGCCTGAAGACCTGGAACAAAGCGGATTTTCCTATGACCAGGATCTGGCCGATCCCGGGGAATATCCCTTCACCCGCGGACTGCACCCCCTGGGCTACCGATCCCGGAACTGGACCACCCGGCAATACACGGGTTTCGGCACTCCGGAACAGACCAACGAGCGCTTCAAGCTCATGATCGCCCACGGGCAGACCGGGTTGAACGTGGCCTTTGATCTGCCCACCCAGATGGGCTTTGATTCCGACCACCCCATGGCTGAAGGTGAAGTGGGCCGGGTGGGCATGGCCGTGGATTCCCTCCGGGATTTCGAGACCGCTTTCCAGGACATCCAGCTCAATAGCATCGGGTCCGGCCTGACCATCAATGCCGTGGCTTCCATCATGCTGGCCATGTATCAGGCCCTGGCTGAAAAAAAGGGCTATGCCAAAACAGAGATTTCCGCCACCCCCCAAAACGATATTCTCAAGGAGATGATCGGCCGCGGGGCCTGGATCTATCCGGTGCAGCCCGCCGTGCATCTCATCGGGGACACCATTGAGTACGCCATGCAGGAACTCCCCCGCTGCAATCCGGTCTCGGTCTGCGGCTATCATATCCGGGAATCGGGCTGCACGCCGGCCCAGGAAATCGCCTATGGCCTGCTCATCGCTTTCGCCTATGTGGACAACGTTGTTGCCCGTGGCTATGCCGCCGACGATTTCGTGGGACGCTTTTCCTTTAATTTCAATATATACGGGAATCTCTGGGAGACGGTGGCCAAATTCAGAGCGGCCAGGAAACTCTGGGCCAGACTCCTGTCCGAACGCTACCAGGTCACCAATAAAAAGGCCCTTCTGCTCCGAGGCCTTTTCGGCGGGGGAGGCTCCGGCATGACCAAACAGCAGCCGGAGAACAACATTGTCCGCGGGGCCTATTACGCCTTGGCTGCAGCCTTGTCCGGAGCCCAGACCACGGCGTTGTGCTCCTTTGACGAAGCCTATACCATTCCCACGGAACGCTCCGCCCTGCTGTCCCTGCGGACCTTTCAGATCCTCATGGACGAAATCGGGCTCCGGGATACCGTGGACCCCTTGGCCGGATCCTATTTCATCGAGACCCTGACCAAGGAAATGGAAGCTAAAATCCTCGAGGAGATGGACAAGGTGGAGCAGGTCGGGGGCATGATCGAGGCTGTGTCCTCGGGCTATGTGCAAAGTGAAGTGGCCAGACAGGCCTATGAATATGAAAAAAAGATCCAGGAGAAGACCGTCACCAAGGTCGGGGTCAACAAATATACCGAAGGTGCGGATATGGAAGTGGAACTGCACCGCTACGATGAGGCCGCCGCCGAAGCCAAAATCAGGCAGCTCAAAGAGCTCAAGCAGGAACGGGACCAGAACGTAGTGAAAAAGACCCTCCAGAACCTGGAAAAAGCCGCAGCCGGCAAGCAGAATGTCATGCCCCCCCTGGTGGAATGCTGCAAAAGCTACGCCACCGTCGGTGAAATGGCTGACGTCTTCCGGCAGATATTCGGGGAGCACCAAGAACCGAGTATCTTCTAATATCCATTTTGCCCCTGGAGCAAGCTCCAGAGACAAAATGGATACCGCGGGCTCCGCCCGCAACCCAAGCGGTTCAAAATTTCGGAAAACCCAACTCGAAACATTGGGTCTTTAACTTTTTAATCCTGAAACAGGAGGGAAAAAAGATGAAATCGAAACTTGGATTCGCGGCTGGCCTTCTTTTGACCGTGGCCTTTGGGCTCATGCTGATGCCCGGACCCATCCAGGCCGAGAGCATCACCTTGAGCTACGCCAACTTTCCGCCGGCCCCGACTTTTCCCTGCGTTCAGATGGAACGCTGGAAAAAGGAGGTGGAGCAACGCACCAACGGCAAAGTTTCTGTCCAGACTTACCCCGGCGGAACCCTGCTCGGGGCCAAAGACATGATGGACGGCGTCATCCAGGGCCAGGCCGACATCGGCTGCCTGTGCATGGCCTACCAGCCCGGACGCTTTACAATCACCAACGGTCTGGCCCTGCCCCTGCGCATCCCCAATGCCCGGGTCGGGAGCATGGTTCTCTGGGACATCTATCAAAAATACCAGCCCAAGGCCTTTGACCAGGTCAAAGTCCTGACCATGTTCACCACCGCCCCGTCGAACATCATGTCCAAAAAACCCATCCGGAACCTGGAAGACCTCAAGGGCTTCGATCTCAGGGCCTCGGGGGGAGCCGCCCAGATCCTGAAGCGATGGGGGGCCAATCAGGTGGGCATGCCCATGTCCGAGACGCCTTCCGCCCTGCAGAAAGGCGTGGTTCAGGGCCTGTTCTCCTCGTTGGAAGTCATGATGGACTTCAAGTTCGCGGAGATCTGTCCCTACATCACCCTGACTGAAACCGTGCTCTATCCCTTTGCCGTGGTCATGAACATGGATGCCTGGAACAAGCTCCCCCAGGATGTGCAGGCGGTCTTTGAAGCGCTCGGCCCCCAGCAGGCCTCCTGGACCGGGACCTACATGGACCGGCATGTCCAGGAGTCCATTGCCTGGTCCCGGGAAAACCACGGTGTTGAGGTCATTGAGCTGAGCCCGGAGCAGGATGAGAACTGGAACAAGACCCTGGTGGCCCCGATCATCGACACCTGGATCGAGGACCACCAAGCCAAAGGCGTCCCTGCGGCCGCAGTGGTCAAAGACATCAAGGATTTTTCAGCCATGTACAATGGGGAATTTGTGAACTAAAGCCGATTTCTCCCGTAGTCCAAATGTGTCAATCCAAAACAGTTACAGTCCTTGTTAAGGAAATTGGAAATTAGAAATTGCCCGGCTTCGCTCAGAAGCTTCGCCGCGGCCAGTGGGAAATTGGCAAGAAAAGAATGCAGAAGTGCAAAGTGTTCTCTAAAGCCTCATCTCATTTCAAATTTCGAATTTCGAACCGATTTGAAGCAACACATTTTTTTGTTTTCTTTGACAGAGAACGACCGATAAATCACTAAAAACACAATGGAAACACGTAAAGCGAAGCTGATATACTGATCCAAGAGAGTTTCGGCGCGAAGAGCATTCTGGTGGCTCTGCATCAGCTGTCCTTGTCGCACACGAACTCAATTGGATCAGTATATTGAAGGAAGCGCTATGACCATGCTGGAGACCATCATCAACTGGCTGGCCAGACTGCTCATCTGGATCGCCGGCGCGTTCATGCTGGGCATGATGGGGCTTACCTGCGCCAACATCACCATCCGGATCTTCAGCGTGCCCATCAGCGGCACCTTCGAACTCATGGGCTATTTCGGCGCCGTGGCCGCCGCCCTGTCCCTGGGCTACACCCAGATCAGAAAAGGGCATATTTTTGTGGACATCGTCTACAACGTCTTTCCCCACAAGCTCCAGAAGCTGCTGTCCTTGATCAACAGTGTCATCTGCTTCTGTTTTTTCGGCCTTATTGCGCAACAACTCGTCAAATGGGGCAACACCCTCAGAAGCACCGGGCAGGTTTCCGAGACCTTGAACTTCCAGTATTATCCCTTTGTTTTTGCTGTCGCCCTGGGCTGCGCCGCGCTCTGCCTGGTTTTTTTCATTGAAATTCTCCTGAACTTTGCTCAAAAGGATACCCGCTAATGGAACCGGCCCTCATCGGAATTCTGGGAATCGTTGTCCTGCTGGCCGCCATGTTCTTACTGGGAATGCCCGTCGGCTTCGCCATGGGCATCGTCGGTTTCAGCGGCTTCTGTCTGATCGTTTCCTTTAAGGCCGGGCTGGGCATGGTCGGCTCCAACATCTGGTCCACTTTTTCCAAATACGGGATGACCGCTATCCCCTTGTTCATTTTTATGGGGCAGATTGCCTTTTATTCCGGGGTCAATGAAAAACTCTACACCGCCGCCTATAAATGGGTGGGCCATATCCGCGGAGGCATCGCCATGGCCACTGTCCTGGCCTGCTCCGCCTTTGCCGCGATCTGCGGCTCCAATGCCGCCACCGCCGCGACCATGACCACGGTTGCTCTCCCGGAGATGAAAAAATGCGGCTACAATTCCGTCCTCAGCACCGGGGCCATTGCCTGCGGTTCCACCCTGGGCGTGGTCATCCCGCCAAGTGTGGTCCTGATCGTCATCGGTCTCTTCACCCAGCAGTCCATTACCAAACTCTTTTACGGCGGAGTCGGGGCCGGTCTGCTCCTAGCTCTGCTGCTCCTGTTCAGTGTGTATTGCATCTGCATCCTGCACCGGGACTGGGGACCGGCCGGCCAGAAGACCAGCCTCAGGGAAAAATTCGAGGCCCTGCCCGGGGCAGTGGAAATGATCGTCCTGTTTCTGCTGGTCATGATCGGTTTGTATTTCGGGTACTTCACCCCATCAGAAGCAGGGGGCGCCGGATCATTCCTGGCTCTGGCCATCAGCTGTCTGCAGCGGCGTCTGAGCTGGAAGGGGTTTTTCTTTGCGGTTGTGGACACCCTCAGAGTGTCCTGCATGGTCATGATCCTCATCGCCGGAGCGGTCATTTTCGGCAAATTCCTGGCCGTGACCCGGATTCCCTTTGATATCGCGGAATGGGTCTCCGGTCTTCCGGTTTCCAACAACGTGATCATGCTCATTATTTTCGCCATTTACATCTTTGGCGGGGCCATCATGGACGCCCTGGCCCTCATTCTGATCACCATCCCCATTTTCTTCCCGGTGGCGGTTCAGATGGGCTATGATCCGCTCTGGTTCGGCGTGACCATTACCGTCATCACCACCTTGGGTGCGGTGACCCCCCCGGTCGGGGTCTCGACCTATGTGGTGGCCGGCATGGCCGAAGGGATACCCCTGAAAGTGGTGTTCAAGGGCGTGACCTATTTTTTGCCGGCCTATATCGTCTGTGTTCTGCTCCTGCTGTTTTTTCCCGGAATCGTGACCTTTCTGCCGGGAATTATCAGGTAAAGGGTATGTATTATTGAATATTGAATATTGAATATTGCTGCAGTGAAAAAAGCCAAACGCTTCGTTGTCCCCACTGGCAAATCGCGTTTGGACGAGTATCCTTCAAAAGGGAGACATTGCATGAGCTTCATGCCTGAAGCGACCACCGAAGAAGAACTGCAGGCCCAGCAACTGGAAGGATTGCAGTGGACCGTGAACCATGCCTATCATGGCTCCCCTGCGTACAAAGCCAAGCTGGACGCTGCCGGCGTCACACCGGAGCAGATCAAACAGCTTGACGACCTGCGCCGACTGCCCTTCACCACAGCAGCGGACTTGAAGGAAGGCTATCCTTTTCCCCTGCTCTGCGTCCCCTTCAAAGATGTCGTCCGCATCCACGCCTCCTCCGGAACCACCGGCAAGCGAAAAGTCCTCTGTTATACCCAACACGATATTCAGGACTGGGCTCATTTTTTTGCCCGCTGTTATGAAATGGCCGGCTTGAGTGCTGAAGACCGGGTCCAGATCGCCGTAGGCTACGGGGTTTGGACAGCCGGGGTCGGCTTTCAGGCCGGGTGTGAGCGCTTCGGGGCCATGGCGGTCCCTGTGGGACCGGGCAATCTGGAAATGCAGACCCAGTTCCTGCTTGATTTTCAGTCCACGGTCCTCTGCTGCACCGCCTCCATGGGACTGCTCCTGGCTGAAGAAGTCAGCCGCAACCGGATCAGCGACCAGCTCAACCTCAAGAAGATGATCTTTGGGTCCGAGCGCTCCAGTCAGGCCATGCGCCGCAAAATCCAGGAACTCCTCGGCCTGGAACAGCTCTTTGACATCCCCGGCATGACCGAACTCTACGGTCCGGGGACCGGCCTGGAGTGCTCCGAGCATGCCGGAATCCATTACTGGGCCGACTACTTCCTCCTGGAAATCGTGGACCCGGAGACCCTGGAACCGGTCCAGCCCGGCGAGGTCGGGGAGATGGTCGTCACCTCCCTCAAGAAAGAAGCCGTCCCCTTGATCCGCTACCGAACCAGGGACTTGAGCCGGCTCATACCGGGACGATGCGCCTGCGACTCTCTTCTGCCCCGCCACGACCAACTCCTGGGACGCACCGACGACATGATCATTTTTCGGGCCGTGAACATCTATCCCGGGCAGATCGACGAGATTTTGTCCCAAATCAAAGGCATCGGCAGTGAATTTCAGATCGTCCTGGAGCGTGAACAAGGTCTGGACTCCATGCTCCTGCGCATTGAACGTGAGCAGGGGCAGGATGCGGACATCGACGAAAAGCTCATCCCGGAAATCACCCAGAAAATCAAAAGCCAGATCCTGGTGGCCTCTGATATCGAACTGGTGGATTACGGGTCCCTGACCCGCACCGTGCGCAAGACCAAGCGGGTCATCGACAAAAGAGAGGGGAACTAATGCTGGGATACTGGGATGCTGGGATGCTGGAATGCTGGGATACTGGGATACTGGGATACTGGGAGGGGAAAGAACGTTGAACGTTGAACGTTGAACGTTGAACGTCGAACGCCGAATGAGAAATGAAGAACATTGGATCAGCAGGCCTGAACCAGGCAGATACTGATCCAAGACGAAGGGTTGTATCAAGGCTTCCTGGCTTGTGTCAGCAGCGGCACACATCGCAAACTCCTCATTGGATCAGTATGGATCAGTATGGATTTTGACTACCATCGACCAGAAAGCCTGAACCAGGCTTTTGAACTTATGCAACAGTCTTCTGGCCGGGCCCGGTATATTGCCGGGGGGACCGACCTCATGGTCCAGATCAAACAGGGCCTGACCCGGCCGGAAACCCTGATATCCCTCCGGAATATTCCGGAGCTGCAGGGGATTGAAGAGGATGAGGCCGGCCTGCGCATCAAGGGCCTGACCCTCATGCGGGATATCGAGACCCATCCCCTGATACGGGAACAGGCCCCTGTCCTGCAGCAGGCGATTGTCTCCCTGGCCAATATCCAGGTCAGAAACGTGGCTACCCTGGGCGGCAATCTGGTCAATGCCTCTCCTGCCGCGGACTCGATTCCGCCCCTGCTGGTCCTGGACAGCCGGCTTGTGCTGGTCGGGCCTGAAGGCGAGCGGATCGTGGATATTGCCGATTTTTTCCTCGGTCCGGGCCAGACAGCTCTCGAAACTGGAGAGATCCTGAAGGCCGTCACAATTCCCAGGCGCTCCCTGCAAGCCCCAGCAGCCTTCATGAAAATCGGCCGGAGCGCCCAGGACCTGGCCCTGATCAATGCAGCTGTCTTGCTGAGGATGGAGGATGGCACCTGCACCAAGTGCCGGCTGGCGGCCGGGGCCGTCGGGCCGACCCCGCTCCGGCTGGAACAGGCGGAAGCCCTGCTCACGGGCCGGAGCATCAATGCCGAACTCCTGGAAGCGGTGGAGACCCGGGTCCGGGAAACCGTCAACCCCATCAGCGATGTCCGGTCCGGCGCGGCCTATCGCCGGGACCTGGCCGGCACCCTGGTCAAACGAAGCATCGAGGAAGCGTTACCATTAATACTTGAAGATTGACGATAGAACATTGCTTCTTTCTCAGTTGCGAACATCCGGCATCACAATTTTTTGCAAAAAAAATGGATACTTTTGCGAGGTATCCATTGCGATGCTCCGGATATCAAAATAGAAAGCATAAGCTTTTGAATAATCTGTAAATCAATGGATGCCGAGCAAAAGTATGAGGAAAACCATCACCTTCACCCTGAACAACGACTTGATGAGCCTGGATGTTGCCCCCCAGACCATGCTGCTTGAACTCCTGCGGGAGCAACTCGCCCTGACCGGAACCAAAGAAGGCTGCGGGCACGGTGAATGCGGGGCCTGCACGGTTCTGGTCGACGGCCGCAGCATCAATGCCTGTCTCTATCCCGCCCTTGAGGTGGAAGGCAAGGACGTGACGACCATCGAAGGCCTTCTGGGACCGGACAACGAGCCGCATCCACTGCAGAAGCACTTTGCAGAATGCGGAGCAGTGCAGTGCGGTTTCTGCACCCCGGGGATGATCCTCTCGGCCAAGGCCTTGC
>CAZUMF010000211.1:0-8518 GCA_964621385.1 uncultured Desulfohalobiaceae bacterium | reverse complement strand
CGTGTGCTTGATTTGTAATCCAAAAATAAGCAAAGTATTAGCGGATGAGCACCGGCTCTTGTTGACAAGCCATAAATATGGATTTATTCTTTTATGGCTCGATGAGGTGTCGTTCAAGGACCATCGTTTCTCATGGTTCGTCAAAGCTTGGACAAACTGGATCTGGAGTACACGATATGAAAACAACCATCAATATTTCTGATGATTTGCTGGTGCGTGCCAAGCAATACGCTGCAGAACAACGCTGTCCAGTCGGGCAGTTGATCGAAGAAAGCCTGCAGCGTGAGCTTCAAAGAAGACTGGATAAACGCGGTTGTCAACATCGTACCATCAGATGGGTCACTGTGGATGGTGGCCCTCCGGATGATCTTGATCTGACCAGTCGGGAGGCTCTGTATGACTGGCTGGGGGATAATCCATGATTGCTGTGGATACCAATCTTTTGGTCTATGCACACCGCAGTGCCTATCCAGAGCATAAGGCCACGGTTTGTGCTTTGGAGGATCTGTTTCAGCGGCCAGAAGGATGGGGGATCCCCCTTTCCTGCTTGAGTGAATTCTGGAGTCTAGTCACCCATCCAAAAATGGGAAGCCGGCCAAGCAGTCCTGTTGAAGCTGAGGACTTTCTCTCCTGCATGCTCACAGACGGTGAGGGTATGATTTTTTCACCGGGGATCGAGTTTGCATTCAGGCTCATGCAAATGGCAAGGGATTTGAAGATAACCGGGACCAAAATGTTTGACCTTCAGATAGCCTTGACCGCTGTTGACAACGGAGTGAAGGAGCTTTGGACCCATGACAAAGCTTTTCTGAAGATTCCTGGTTTGAGAATTATCGATCCTTTGGCCTGAGTCTCTGTAGTCGGCCCATTGTGCATTCAGTGGCGCTGCGGCACGAGCAGGCTCAGGCCCAGCAGCACCAGGACGGTGCCGGAGGCGAAGCGAATCTTCCCGGCCACCTGCTTGAACTCATTGAGCCAGATCCCGATTGTCCCGGAGAAAAAGCCGAAGCTGACCATGATTATGAAGCTCAGCAGATAATAGATCAGACCGAGACCGATGAGGTAGAGGCTGTGCCGGGGGCTGTCCATTCGGGCGAACTGGGGGAGAAAGGCCACAAAGAACAGGGCCACCTTGGGATTGAGCACGTTGCACAGCAGCCCCTGGAGGAAGCATTTTTTCAAGCCAAAGGTCTGCTGCAGGCCGCCCAGGGTCAAGGCCTCGGTGTTTTTGAGCATCTGCCAGCCGAGGGTGATGATGTACAGCCCGCCGCCGATCTTCAGGGCCCAGAAGGCATAGGTCGAGGTCTTGAGGAGCACGGCCAGGCCCAGGGAAACGGCCAGGGTGTGCACCAGGATGCCGGAGGTGATGCCGGCCGCGGACATGACTCCGGCCCATCGGCCGTCGGCGATTCCCCGGGTCAGGACGTAGAGCACGTCCGGTCCCGGGGTGATGATCAGGGCGATGCAGGCGGTGATAAACAGGGGGAGCGATTCCATGCGTGCGTGTCTTTCAGGAAGCCCGGGTTGAAGTGTTTGAATCAGAAGTCGATGCGGACGCTGCCCAGTTTTCCAAAGTCGGCCTCCACACTTTCCCCGGGCTCGCAGGACAAAAGGTCGGTGACCACCCCGGTGGTGATGTACTGTCCAGCCTGGAGCATCTCGCCCCGGGCGTTGAGGGTGTTGGCCAGCCAGGCCATGACTGTGAGCGGGTGTCCAAGGACTGCCGCGCCGGAACCAGTGCTGACGCTTCCATTGGAGTGTCTCGCCGTGACCAGATGCCCGGCCAGATCCAGCTCGCGCCAATCCCCGGGATAGGGGTTTCCCCGCACCCAGCCCCCGTTATAGGCGTTGTCTGCGGCCAGGGCCGTAGCGCCCAGCCGGGACCAGTCCGTGAAGCGGTGGTCCACCAGCTCAAGGCTGGGAAGCAACGAGCCTATTTTCTCGGCAATGGACTCTTCTGTATACGGCCCCTGTTCGGCTGGAGCGGATTTAGCCATGACAAAGGCGAATTCCGGCTCGATGATGCGCCGGGTATAGGCAGCCGGGTCCAGACGGACCGGACTGTCAAAAATCACAGTGGAGAGCAGGCGGCCGTATACCGGCCCCGGCGTGCCCAGCTGTTTCTGGGCCAGGGGATTAGTGCAGGCCACTTTATAGCCCGCAAGTCGGGCCCCGCTTTGTTGCATCAGCCTTTCCACCAGGGCATCGGCCACGTTATAGGCCTGTTGCAGGTCATTCGGCCGCAGGTCCGGGGGAAGATCGTCCACGATCCGCTGTTCCTTACGCATGGCGGCCAGATAGGCTGCCGCCTCAATAATTTGATCCACAGGCCCTCCTTTAGTTCGTCTCATGGTGTCACATCGTTTTTGTGTCATGTCACAGGCCGGGCAATGGCGTTGTTCAGGCCATAAGCCGGGATTCCCCCTGTTTTGACATTTTCTGAACGTCACACTGAAGGTGATGCATAGCACAGGATCTGTTTTCAAGAAAGAGGTGATCAGCAGAGGGCGGCATTCTTCTCATAATGATGTATTCCAGTGTGTTACTGTAAAATACTGTCCATGGTTCAGCCATTTTCGGATAGACTGGCATAGACTTTGCTTCAATGTAGAAGAATTCGCAGGAATTCGCTCCAGAAATTTTGAGGTGGAGACCTTGAAGATGAAACAAGAAAGGAGGATTGTATGGCAATCGTTAAAGTTATTGAAATCTTGGCCCAATCAGAAAAGGGTTGGGAAGACGCGGTGAATGAGGCTGTGGTAGAGGCTTCCAAGACCGTTGACAACATCAAATCCGTCTACGTCAAAGAGTTTCAAACCGATGTTGAAAACAATAAGGTCACAGCCTACCGGGTGAACTGCAAGATATCCTTTCTTGTGCAACGTTGAGCCGGTTTGAAGCTGGAAGCGTCTTATCCTTTTGTTCAAGGACGTGACGGTTATTGAGCTTCATCACGAAACAAAAACAATTGGGACAGTATCAATCAACACAGACAAAGGAGGGTAAGGGTATGTTTCCTGCATTACGAAGACCGCTATTGCGACGAACGAGCGCACCGACCACAACTGTCAGGGATTTCACGGATTGGCTTGATCCGTTGGAAAGACGCTGGATGGAACCCCTGAGTGAACCGGAATTTCCCAGTGTGGATATCAAGGAAACCGACAAAGAAGTCATCGCCAAGGCCGAGCTTCCGGGCATGAAGCCGGAAGACATTGACGTTTCCATCAGAGACAGTCATCTGGTTCTGCAGGGGGAAAAGAAACACGAAGAGGAAAGCGGAGAAGGCGAGTACCGTTTTTTTGAACGGCGTTACGGATCCTTTTCCCGCCTCCTCCCCTTGCCCAGTGAAGTGGACAAGGACAATGTCAAGGCCAAGTACACAGACGGGGTCTTGGAAGTGCGGGTACCCAAATCAGCTCAATCCGCCTCCAAGAAAGTGGAAATTGAATCCTGATATTGAAGGGCAGCCTGCCTGCTTCACGCACAGCCGGCCCGTTTGCTGCGAAGATGAACAGGGCGCGCTGCCGTGGGCTTGCAGGCTGCTCGAAGCCGTATCAGCTCAGCAGCGAGCCCATAGCCTATATCAGCCCTGCCTTTGGCAGGGCTGATATATAATTATTTGATATTGAACACAATATATGAATGAGCTGTTATGTTGTTCATTTAAAACAGCGACTGCAGTCTCTATCCCGCCTGGCATGCCTTGGATCGAGTTCGGGTGCCTGTGGAGGTTTTATGAGCATGAGCAATGATCGCAAAACGGTGCATCTGGAAATCGGAGCAGACGAGTATAAAAGGATCAAACAACTGGCAGATGATGCTGGCCGGACGATAAATGATCTTGCTCTGGAGGCCTTTGATCTGCTCATCCAGCACTACGAACAGTCCGAAGCAGAAGAAGAGATGTCCGGCAGAGATGCCGCTATTGAGGCCTCAAGGTTTTGGACGGAGGTGCTCATTGAACGGGACATCCCGGATCTTCTGGAATGCAGACGAAAAGACGAGGTCGTCAATGTCCTGGGAGAGTATTTTGACCAGCTGGATTTTGATGTCTGGCCCTATAATGCCATTGATCCGATGAGGCTGCAGACCCACCTCACTGCAGTTCGAGAGCATTTTATCCAGGAAGGGCTGACCCACTGGGAACTCGAACTGCAGGATGCAGAGGCATAGCTTCAGGTGCGGCCTCGAGACAGGACCTCAAACACGATTGCCGATGCTGGGCATCGTCTGATTGCTGCTTATGGTGTCTGCGGTTTTTCCCAGGCCCGGCGGCTGCGTTCCACCTTTTTCAGGACATTGTCCCAGGTTTTGGTCATCAAAAAGGAGCCTTCGAACCGTTCCAGCATGGCCGTGAACAGGTTCAGGGGCACGGTGAAGGTCAGCTCGTCGGTCTTGAAAAATTTGCGGGCTGAAGGGTCCCAGCCGCCGAGCACGGCTCTGGTCTCTCCCCGGGCCAGAAATTTAAACGGCCAGGTGACTAATCCGGTGCAGGCCGCCCCCCAGGGCGAGGCCACCACCAGGGGATCGTTGGTCACAAAGGTGGCCAGCTGATGGAGTCCGGTCAGGGTTTCCGGCCGGGCAAAAAAGGTGACCACCTCTGGCGGCTCCGTGGTCTTGAACTGGTCCAGGGGCTGGACCACGCAGTAGGTGCGGGGAGCCGGAGGCGGGTCGATCTCCTGGAAAATCCGCCGCATTTCATCGGGTGACTCGCAATAGAATTCCCCTTCCATCTGTCCTTCAATCCCTGAAGACACATAATGAATAATAGCCTCGGTCTGGGGCTTCATGAAGCCGAGCCAGAAGGCGGCCCCGGGACAGCCGAAACGTTCGGCGTCAAAAACGGCGGGCTGCTGTTTGTTCCGGGCCCGCCAGACATGCCCCATGATGCAGGAAAAATTCTGGAAGGTGGCCTGCCAGTCGATGTGGTTCTGGGCCTCTTTCTCCCGGGTGGGCAAGTCGCCGGGTTTTGGCGACAGGGACTGGGCCGGTGGTTCGTCTGTGTACTGGATGCCGAGCGGGGCCTCTTCCAGGCCGAGCCGCTCCAGGAGGCGGGGCAGGGATGACAAGACGCGGTGCATAGGGTTTCTCCTTTGTCAGCCCTGCCGCTGGCAGGGCTGACATATAATTTTTTGAAGTCATTATTCAAGGTAAATTGGAGCCGTAGAACAAGAGGCTCACGAGTGTTCCTTTCACGCCAGAGCATCAGTCAATCAAGTCCAGCAGATCGGAAAAGGACAGCAAGCGATGCGGATGGTTCCAGACGGCGGTGACTTTGGCCCCGGGCTTGTGCACCCCTCTGTGTGCAAGATGAGCGATCCGTTCCAGAAGATAGGTGTTGGTGTCGCTCCGGGGCAGGCGATAGGTGATCCCGTCCACAGTGATCTCCGTCAGGCCTTGGGCCGGCAGCTTAAACAGGCCGTGCTGGTTCAGCCTGGTATCGATGGACACGTTCCACAGCTCCAGGAAGCACTGTTCCCGCAAGGGGGATAGCTCCATCCGCAGGTCATGGTCGTAATGAAAGTCGGGGTTGAGTCGATCCCCGATATGCCCGAATTCGTGATACAGGATGTACAGATCCCGATCCGTGACATGGAGCATGGGCCGAATGCACAAATCAACATTCCTGTTTTCGTCCATGCGCACATGAATATTCTGATCCCGGGCTTCCTCCACGCTGAGCACCTTCAGCTCGGAGCCCAGGTCATGATAGAGGGGGTGATGCTTGGTCACCACGTCGAGCAGGTGTTCATCGATCAGATTTCTAGGGTCGAAGACCTTCATAGATTGCTTCATGGAAAGCTTATTCTGGGTTGAGCCTTTGTTGTCTTTCAAACCAGAATTGCCGTATTTGCAAGTACATGGATTTCAATGTCTCAATATTGCGGAAGAGAAGATTCAGGGTTGTTGCGGTTTGGTCCAGGCTTTCAGGGTAATCGTGCGCCAAATTGTTGCGCAGGTTCCGGAAAAATTGCCAGTTTTCAACCGTATCAATCAGACCCAATTGTTCCAGCCGGTTCAGAATGTCCAGAAAGGGCTTCGGCGTAGAATCGCCTTCAAGCCAGGCATACATCGCCGGCAGAAGCCTGGTGGCCATAGAGTCCTGCAGCTTGGTGAATCGATAAATGAATTGATCAAGATGTTCGATTGTTTGATCATAATGGTATCCTGTTCTCCCGAGCGTTTTGAACAATCGGGGGGATATCCCTGGTTTGCTCAGCCTGAGCCGTGACGATATCAATTTTTCGATCGCCGATACGACGCTGGATTTCACTCATGGTTCGAAGTTTGGCGAGCAGGAGTTCCTCGCCCTGCAACTCGGTTTCAATATAGAGATCGATATCGCCTCCGCGTTTCTGATCATCAGTCCTGGAGCCAAACAGATACACTCTGGCTGTTGCATCGAAGTGTTTCTGCATAGCCGATTTAATGGCGCTTCGTTCGGTTTCATTCAGTCGCATAGGGCAACCTGCAGCCGAATGGCGAGCAATACGATTTTGGGAAGGTCATTTCCCCCAGCTGGCGGCCACACTTTTCAAAATTAGTCTTTAGCCCTTACCCGTTAGACAGACATCGCACAAAAACCGTATCCGAGCTGCCGAGCAAGGCAGCCATCGATTCCTGTTCCAGGTCCAGGACTTCGCCGTCGACTTTCAGGCGGACACGGTCTATTAAGAGATCGTGGTCGGCGGCCTGTTCCATCAGCTTCTGGAGTTGTTCCTGCCGGAGGTATACTCCCCGGGTGAGCACGCAGGGTCCGATTTCGGAAGCCATGAAATTGAACAGTTTCAGGGTGAAACGCATGGTTTCACCTTTGCCCTGGCTCCATTGCTGTTCATCCCGGTCTTGGGAACGAGAGTCACGCATCGCTGCATAGGGGCTGTCCACCCGCATGCAGGCCCCCAGCAGACCGGGCATGGCTGCGGACAGGGTCAGGACGTCACCCTGGGCAAGACGGGCTGTGTTCAGCTCATCCGCGGGCTGACCATTGAGAAACACGGTCTGCACCCGGGATTGGATGACCTGTTCAGACAGTCCCAGATCCTGGTGCAGAAAGGCGTGCACTGTTTGTCCAGGGCGGGCGACCACGTCGACCCCCTGCCGCAGGAGCGGGAAGACCATGGAGAGCTGGTTTTCCGGGATCGATAATTCCACGGCCGGATTATTCATGAGGCCGGTCCATTGCGGAAGGCCCGCATTCTGGTCAGGATGCGGGCCTCGCTTTGTGTTTGGGTGCAGAAAGCAACCGTTTTTGAAACAGGGTTACCAGTTGAAGACCTGATCCAGTTCCTGGTCCGAAACGTCAAAGGTGACGTTATGGGGTTCCAGGGATTCCCGCATGAAGTAGCGGGGCAGCCGGTCGTGGGCTTTGGTGAACCCGGCCCGCTCGTTGAAGTCCCGCTCGTTCTTCAAGATGGACTTGCCCAGTTCCGTGACGTCGTCCGCGGTGAGGCTCAGTCCGTAACAGGCGTTGAGCAGATCGATCAGGGCCTGGAAGGTCTCGGGCTGATCCAAGACCGCAAAGGCGATGAACAGACACATGCCGGTGGCGTCCACGGCGGCGGTGGCGATCTGCAGATTCCGGGAAAGCTCCATCTGCCCTTCCGGCTTGAGCGGGTCCACTTCGCCCCCGACCTTGAGGATATTCGCAGTCACGGCATAGCCCGCGGTGTGATCCCCGCCCATGGGCGAGGTGGCGTAGGTCACCCCGATCCCCTTCACCGCTCTCGGGTCGTAGGCCGGAAGGGCCTGTCCCTTGACCACCGGGGCGCGTTCCACCCCAAAGGCCTTGGCCGTGGTGGCGGTGCCGCTTCCCAGGATACGGCCCATCGGGGTTCCCTGCCCGACTTCCTGCACCAGTTTGATGGCCCCTTCAGCATCGCCGAATTCCAGAAGCCCGGCTTCCATGGCCACACCGATGGTGGCGCCCATTTCAATGGTATCCAGACCGTAATCGTCATCCAGAAAGTCGAGCCTGGCGATGGCATCCAGGTCGCAGATCCCGCAGTTGCCGCCGTGGGCCCAGACAGTCTCGTATTCCGGCTGCTTGGAAACAAAATTGCCGTCTTTGTCCAGAAAATCACCGGAGCAGCGCATCACGCAGCCGCGATGGCAGCCATGGGTGGGATTGCCCCCCCGGCTGGTTTCCAACTCAGCCTGGGTCTCTCCGCTGATTTTCTCCCCGTCCTTGTAGCGGCCGGATTTGAAGTTATAGGTGGGGTAGCCCCCGGCTTCGTTGATGATGTTCGTGAGCACGTTGGTCCCATAGGCCGGCAGGCCCTCGCCGGTGACGGCGTGTTTCTTCAGGCCTTCGCCAAAGGCCTTGTTCGCGGCCTTGAAGGCCTCCGCATCCTTGGGCTGAAGGGTCTTGGTTCCGCTGCCGTCCAGGAGCATGGCCTTGATGCCCTTGGAGCCCATCACCGCGCCGACGCCGCCCCGGCCCGCATGCCTGGTGGGCCGGCCCTCGGGATCGGTGACCGCCACAGTGGAGTTGGCCAGGCGCATTTCCCCGGCC
>CAZUMF010000210.1:0-8541 GCA_964621385.1 uncultured Desulfohalobiaceae bacterium | reverse complement strand
ATGTATTCGTGTTCAAAGGTCACATAGGCCCCCACCGGGAGCATGCCCGAGCCCAGAAATTTGTTGGGGGCATTGGTCTGTTTGCGCCAGAGAATGTCCGGCAGGACGGCATAGCCGTGCTTTCGAAAATGCTCCAGGATTCTGGAGTGATTGGAATACATCTGGAAGTCTTGCTTGAGGGTCCGGGTGGCGTCGCCGATATTGATGCAGATGATGCCCCCGGGCCGCAGGACCCGGTCGCATTCCAGCCAAGCCGCGTCCAACAGGGCGTGCATGCCGGCAAAGGCTTCAGCCCCGCGCCCCTGTTCCAGGTCTGTCCGGATGGGCGGGGCCTGACGGGCGAACACCGCATCCCACATCTCGATCATGGGATAGGGCGGCGAGGTAACCACGAGGTCGATGGATTCAGAGGGAACAGTCCCCATGTCAAGGGCCGAACTCTGCAGGATGTGAAGGCTTGTGTGCATGCCGGGTACTTGATGTAGCGGTTCATCCGTGTTTCGGGCTGAGTGTAGGGAAAAAAGCCTCGACGGGCAAGCTGATATTGCCGGGGCTAGGAGTGGAGTCAAAGGATGATTCCGGGAACAGGCGGTTTTGACATCTGAAACAGAAGTGCTGTAGGCTGGTGGCTGAAAAAAAGGCACCTGGAAACGGACTGTGAAATCATCTCCCGGCTGGGGGCAGCCTGAGTCGTATGTTGAGTAACATTGAACTGGGTTCGAGGCAGCGGGCGACCATTGCCGCCGCGATCACCCTGGGAGCGGCCCTGGTGCTCGGATTGGTGTGCATCGCCATTGTCTGGGGGCTGGCCCTTTTTGTCGGCTTTTTCAAAAACGTCCTGCTGCCGCCGGTGGTGGCGGGGATTCTGACCATGCTGCTTCGGCCGTATTACAACCTGCTGCTCAAGGGCTGCCGCGGATCCAGAGGGGCGGCCCTGATGCTGTTTTTTCTCTCCGCGTTTATTCCCCTGGGCCTTTTCATCTGGTTCGCCGCAGTATTCGCCGTGAACCAGGTGCTTCTGCTCGTGGACGACCTGCCGGCCATGATCAAGGCTGTCCGGGAGACAGTGCAAACCTATTGGCCCCAGGGATCGGCCCTCCTGAAAAAATATGGACTGCTGTCCACAGTGGACAATCTGCTGAAAAACCCCGGAGACATGCTGACCAGTGCGCTGCAGGCGTCCGGATCGCAGGTTTCCCAGTCCATAGCCCGGATGTTTCAATCCGCTTCAAGCGTCTTCGCCTGGGCGGTCCTGCCGGTCTACCTGGCTTTTTTTCTCATGGCCAAGCCCTTTGACACCAGGCGGATCGGAGATTTTTTGCCGTTCTTCAAAGAGGGAACCAAGGATGATCTCCTCTATCTCCTGGATCAGTTCATCGGCATCCTGCTGACTTTTTTCCGGGGTCAGATCATTATCGCCTTTCTCCAGGGCATTTTGTTTGCGGGCGGCTTCGCCCTGGTCGGGCTGCCCTACGGCCTGGTGATCGGCATGGCCCTGGGCCTGCTGAACATCATTCCCTACCTGGGCAGTATTGCCGGACTGGCCGTGGCCCTGCCTCTGGCCTATTTCGGGGACGGGGGGAGCCTGGTGCTGGTGACGCTGGTGCTGGTGGTTTTCGGTGTGGTGCAGGCTATCGAAGGCTATCTGCTCACTCCGAGGATCATGGGCGACCGTACCGGCCTGCATCCCGCCCTGATCATCTTCGCGATCTTTTTCTGGGGCGTGGCCCTCGGGGGCATCCTGGGCATGATGCTGGCCATCCCGCTCACAGCCTTTGCCGTGGTCTTCTGGAGATTGTTGAAAAAGAAGTATATTCGGGCTGTGGTCTAAGCCAGGCCGAAAGGCTTACCCGGTTTGGATCTCAGTCTGACGCTTTCTTTTCAATGGCACTCCCCGCCGCTTCCAGGTCTTTTCCCATCCCTTCGATGGTGTTGCAGCCCAGAGTCCCGGCAAAGAGGCTGAGGCCCAGAAAGAGGATCAGGATCATTTTGATTGTCTGGTTCATCATACATCCACCCTTGCGTAACACATTCATTGCAAAAATCTGCGTTGATTCGACTCTACCTGTTTTTCGTCCTGCTGCATAGGTGAGATTTCGGGTATATTTTGAACCCGGGGAGAAGGCGGTTCAAAGAATTGAAAATGATACTCTTTACAATGCAAAAAAAATGAGATATAGGGTTCCTTTATTGCAATCTATAAACCACTGGAGAATGTTATGGAAGAGTATGTACAGGAAGCTTTGGAGATCGTGAAGGCCCAGGCAGGAGTCAGGAATATGACTGAAGAAGAAATTGCTTCGATGGTGAAAACCTTATCCGAGAGTATTAAATCGGTCTCTCAAGGCGATGCGCCCCAGGAAGGTGCGCAAGGCAAGCAGGAACCAGCTGTTGACCCAAAGAAGGCTATCCGGGAAAAATCTGTGGTCTGTCTTGAGTGCGGAAAGACATTTAAGGTTTTGACCAAGAGACACCTTGCCGCCCACAATCTCACTCCGGAAGAGTATAAGCAGAAATGGGGATACAGGAAAAATCAGGCTTTGATTGCCAAAGGCCTGGCCAGAGAACGTAAAAAAAAGATGCAGGAAATGCAGCTTTGGAAAAGACGAAAGAATGTCTGACCGCTCCTCTGAAAGCCCGCTTTCCATTTGAAAGCGGGCTTTTTCTTCGAAGTAGAGGCGGACGGCTTTCACGATGAACGATTCAGACGATACCGGTGAGGCCGGCGTTTCCTATCTGGACTGGATTCGGGTCGAAGGCGGCGCAGAGGACTGAGGTTTGATATCAACGAGCCATGACCCGGCTTTGTCGGCGGCAGGGCGGTGAGGGCATCGCTTTCGCAGGAATCGGGAGGAGGGCTTCTGAACAGAACACGCATCGGCATCGCCCTGGGCTCAGGGGCGGCCCGGGGGTGGGCCCATATCGGCATACTCCAGGAATTGAAGGCCATGAACATCGAACCGGATGTGGTCTGCGGTAGTTCCATCGGCGCCCTCGTGGGCGGCTCCTCTGTAGCCGGCCACCTGGACAAACTCGAGGACTGGCTGGTGACCCTGGACAGGCTGGATGTGGTCAAGTTTTTCGATCTGAGTCTTATCAAGGGTGGGCTGATCGCAGGAAAGCGCATTATTGAATTTTTCCGCGAACGCTTCGGGGATTTCGATATCGAGTCGCTGGACAAGCCTTATGGTGCCGTGGCCACCGACTTGATGAACGGAGAAGAGGTCTGGCTTTGCTCCGGATCGCTGCTGGATGCCGTGCGGGCCTCGATTTCCATCCCGGGGTTCTTCGAACCGTTTTTCATGAACGGGAGGTGGTTCATTGACGGCGGTGTGGTCAACCCCGTGCCGGTCTCCCTCTGCCGCGCACTGGGGGCGGACAGGGTCATCGCGGTGGATGTCAACGGCTGTATCGCCGAAGAGCTCTCCTGTACCGAACCGGGAGAGGTGCAGGGGGGCAGGGACAGGGAAGCGTTCCTGCAGTATTCGACCTCTATTGCGGACAGTCCCGGCCTCCAAGTGTCGCTCGAAGAAAAGGAGGGCAGAAAAAAACCCGGACTGTTCCATGTTATTCACAACTCCATTTATTTCATGCAGAAAACCATCACCCAGACCAGCCTGGCCTTTGAACCCCCGGAGATCGTCTTAAGCCCTGATATCTGCGATATCGGATTCATGGATTTTCACGAAGCGGAAAAGGTTATCGCTGACGGGCGGAACTGTGTCCGAAAGAACGAATCCCGACTTGCCGATCTGCTGCAAAACTGAGCCGATCTTTTGAAGCCTATGCACATCCAGTCGAAAAAATCCTTTGCAATCATCGATTATGAACGCTGCGATCCCGGGACCTGCAACCCGGAGCAGGGAACCTGCCCGGCGGCGGCCGCCTGCCAACAGAAAGTCATCAAGCAGATCGACGGACCCTTTGAGCAGCCCATGCTTTTTCAGAACCTGTGCCTGGGCTGCTGGGACTGCCTGGGGGCCTGCCCCCTGGAGGCCGTCTCCATCTATCACACCAGCTGAGCTCTGGTGCGTGCCTGAAATTATCGCTCCTTTTTGTGTTTCGGTCTGTTTTCGGACGTAAAGTACTTCCAGTGAAACAGCCGGATAAAGGGGCGTTTGAGGACCCGTCTGAAGAAGTAAATCACCGCCAGAATCAGGATGAGGTGCAGCAGGAGTACCAGGTCGCCGGAGTTCAGGTCGGCAAAGGATTTCATTTTTTCCGGAGCCTGGCGTCAATCCGGGTCAAGGCGTCCAGGGTTCGGCTGTGCAGTTTCAGTTTCCCGGTGCTTTTTTCCCAGCGGTAGACACTGGCCGCGCTGACGCCGATCTGTTCGGCGAATGAGGTTGCCGAAAGGCCGGACTTTTGGCGCACCCGGGCGATGTTTTTCCCGCTTGGGGTGAAAACAGCCGCTTTCTTTTTTTTCGATTGTTTCCCGGCAGCTGTCGATTTTTGAGGAGTTTTCCGTTTTTTTGAGGGATCAGGGGACTCCGGCTCTTGATCCAGCTCAATGCCGAAAATACTGCTCAGATCATCATCGCTGATGGTCTCCGCATCCGTAGCTTCGCCTGCTGGGATGGACACCTCGGAGGCGATCAGCTCCGCCGGATCCTGGCCCCGGAGCAGAAACAGCAGTTCCGGCTCAGTGTCCAGTCGATTGCCGATGCCGTAGAGGACGGCGGAGACATGCTTGCACATGACGGCCCAGTCCGGGCAGTCGCATTGCAGGGTGATCTCGCTGGGCAACGGGAACAGGCCGGTTTCCCGGTGGGAGACGATTTCCATGACCCGATCCGATAGCTCGCCCCGGAGCAGCTCGAGCATGGAGCCGATTTCCCCGGAGCATGTGGCCTTGATCCGTTTCCAGGCGGCCGGATCAAGGGTCTTGATAGCGATTTCCACGTTGTAGAGTCTCGATCCGCTGACCATGGCCCTGATCTTGCCGGGCTCTATGTCCAGGTGACAGACAGAACCGTTGCGCACATAGGTCCGACCTCTCGGCAAACGGTTGGCGTAGTCGGAAAAAGACTCCAGATGATCGCACCATCCCTTCCCCCAGAAACTCCGGGCGATGGTCCTTCCGGAAATCTCCACCGGTCGGATATCATGGCCCTGTTTGCGGAGTTTTTCCATTTTCTTCCGGGCCTTGGCCCGTCGTTCGGCCACGGGGACGTAGCGCCCCCATCCCCAATGTGACATATCCTCTTCCTCTTTTTTTTGACGTAGCAGTTAGCGGTTAGCTATTCGATGTAAGCCGGAATCAAGCGTATTGCACTCCTTGCTCTTTTCCCTGTCCCAGTCTCAATCAGGCGCCGGCCCTGGTCACATCGAGTCGAACCAGTTCCAGCAATTCCTCGTCAGGCAGCTCGGTTAGCTTGACCTCCCCGCTGCCGGCCAAAAGACTCTCGGCCAGTTCCTGCTTCTCGGTGATGAGCCGGTGGATACGTTCTTCTATGGTCCCGGTGGTCACGAATTTATGTACGAGTACGTTCTTGTTCTGTCCGATGCGAAAGGCCCGGTCAGTGGCCTGGTTTTCCACAGCCGGATTCCACCAGCGATCAAAGTGGATGACATGGGAGGCCGCGGTCAGGTTCAAGCCTGTGCCGCCGGCCTTTAAAGAGAGTATGAAAAACGGCGGTCCCGCCTCATCCTGAAACTGTTCCACCAGGCCTTTTCGCTTCTTCACCCCGGTCGAGCCGTGCAGGACCAGGCCGGGGTGGCCGAAGACGCGGGTCAGATGTTCTTCCAGCGCGGGGATGATCTCCTTGAACTGGGTGAAGATCAGGGCTTTTTCCTGACGTTCGGCCAGTTCCTGACAGATCTCCCGGATGCGGTTGAACTTGCCGCTCTGTTCGGACTCGTAGCCATCGTCCCCTGTAAACTGGCTGGGATGATTGCAGATCTGCTTCAAGCGCATCAGGGTCTGCAGGATCAGGCCCCGCCGGGCCATGGCATCCTCGGTCTCCAAGCCCTTTTGCATGGCCTTCACGACCTGCTGGTAGTACCTGATCTGGGTTGTGGTCAGGCTGCAGTATCTGATGGTCTCGGTCTTGTCCGGCAGGTCGGCGATGATGCTGCGGTCGGTTTTCAAGCGGCGCAGGATATAGGGGCTGACCAGTCTGCGCAGGGGTCCGAACGGGTTCTGGGTCCTGCTTTCCATTGTTTTCACGAAATCCTGGAAGACCTTTGCCGAACCCAGGAGCCCGGGGTTCAAGAAATCGAACAAGGACCAGAGGTCGCTGAGCCGGTTTTCGATGGGGGTTCCGGTCAAGGCGATGCGGGCCCGGGAGGAAAGCCTCTTGACTGCCCGGCTCTGGCGGGTGGCGTGGTTTTTGACGGCCTGGGCCTCGTCCAGGATGACCAGGGACCAGGGCTGGTCAGCGAGCCAGTCCAGGCGGTGGACCATGGAATAGGTAGTGACCACCAGGTCGTAGGCCCCGAGAATGGGTTGGGGGTCCTTCCCCATGGCTGTCAATGTTCGTTTGTCTGTTTCCGAAGGGTGCAGGATGAGCAATCTGAGTCCGGGGGTGAAGCGTTCAGCCTCGTTTTTCCAATTGCCGAGAAGCGAGGCCGGCAGGATCAAGAGTGCCGGGTTCTCTGTTTTCTTGTGGCGCCGGCCGGCGAGCAGGGCCAAAACCTGCAGGGTCTTGCCCAGTCCCATGTCGTCGGCCAGACAGGCCCCCAGGCCCAATTCCGTGAGGAAATCCAGCCAGGAGACCCCTTCCAGCTGATAGGAGCGCAGAGACGCCCGGAGGTCCTGGTTGGCCTGGAACGCTTCAAGCCTGGCCGGTTCATGGAGGCGTTCCAGCACCTCCTGCATGGCTGCCCCGGCTTCCACCCTGACCCAGGGTCGTTCCTCCTCGGACTGATCTTCATGCTTGAGGTCGGTGGAGGTCCCGGCCAGCATTCGCATGCCTTCGACAAAAGAGACCCCGCCGTTTTTCGTCCTTGCCTTCAGGGTGTTCCAGTGATCAATGGCCTGCTGCAGTCTTTCCTGATCCACCTCGACCCATTGTCCTTTGAGCTGGACCAGGCCTCCCTGGCTCGAGAGGATCTCGGCCAGTTCTTCTGGAGAGAGCACTGTGTCGCCCAGCGCGACCTCAACGCTGAAATCCAGCAGGGAGTCGACGCTCATGGAGACGTCTTTCTGCTGCCCGATGGTCGCCTTGACCTGAGGTCTGGGACGTTTTTTCCACCAGTCCGGCAGCTTGACCGAGAGCCCGCTCTCCTTCAAGGTCGAGGTGGAGCAGAGCAGTTGGTAGGCCTGCTCCGGCGACCAGGCCAGAGGACGGTAGATGTGCCCGCTGTCCACCAGCTTTTGAACCCAGTCCAGGTGTTTGGCCGCCTCATTGACCGGAGACAGCAGCTTGATCAAGGCGGTTTTGTTCCTGTTGCCGGCGTAGAGTTCCAGGGCCTTGCCCAGTGGCAGATGCTTGACTCTGCCCCCGGCCCCGATCCCTGTGCTGAACGAGGCCATGAAGGCAAAGGGGCGGCTCGCCTGTTTCGTGTTTTCAGCCAGGTGAAAGGTGACCCGGCCGACCCGGTTCCAGGCCGGGGCCCGTTGTTGCAGAAACGCATCCACCCCGCCGTCCGCGCTGATGGTCGCCGACCCCCATTGGTCCAGGGCGCTAAAGGCTTTTTCAAGCAGCGCGGCTGAGAGATATTCGCCACCGGTCATGGGCGGAGCCTCTTGAACCCACTGCAGCAGGGTGGACTCTGCCGGGGGCTCCACCGAGACCTCTTGCTCCGAGCCGGGGAGATGACAGAGTTTTGTCAGATAGTCGGCTGCGATCTCCCGCCAGAAACGCATGCTCGGGGAAAAATGGCTGGTGTTGGTTTCCGCGGCCAGGCGGAAGAAGCCGAGGCGCCAGTCAGAACGAAACCCCTCCCGCAGGGAGGGAAAATCTATTTGGCCTTCGGGGTCTTGGGGGGCGTCTTCCAACAGAAGCCGCCCTGTGGGATGGAAGCGGATATCAGGCATGGACGGGATTGTGTCGTTGCTTCATTCTTTGGTGCTCATCCGCTTTTCCTTGGTTTCTCCATTGAAAAGAAGTCAAGCTTAGGAAAAGATGAACAAAAGTCCACGAATGCTCATTTTCAAAGTGTCAACGAAAAAAGACTCAAGCGTTTCGGGTCATGAGAAAAGGGTGTAGGGGGACCCCCAGGTCCTGATCGATCTGGACCAGGCAGAGGAATGCCTGGCTAAATGTTATCAGAAGAGGGCCTTTGGCGCAAGTTCAGGCTTCGTACCGACATTACCCCGTTGAACCTTAACACTCTAAAATAATCAACAATGTCTGAAATGTTCTTAAAATTGGACATTTTTTTGGTTTCTGGTGTCAGTTTTGCCTCCGGCAAAACTGACATATAATTATTTGATATTTAAAATAATATACGAAAATGCTTGTTCGCAGCTGGTAAAATCTCTCACTGCCGGTTTGATCAATGAAGAAACTTTGTTTTACCGGCATACTGTCGCCGTAACCCGTCATTGCTCGCCCAGTTAAA
This sequence comes from uncultured Desulfohalobiaceae bacterium, assembly GCA_964621385.1. GTDB lineage: Bacteria > Desulfobacterota > Desulfovibrionia > Desulfovibrionales > Desulfothermaceae > JAABTT01. The sequence continues at coordinate 33 of CAZUMF010000210.1, read as the reverse complement.
TGCCGCTTCACGGCACTGGCCTTTGGCCAGTAT
>CAZUMF010000209.1:0-8574 GCA_964621385.1 uncultured Desulfohalobiaceae bacterium | reverse complement strand
CGTGAGGCTTTTCAGGGAAAAGGCGTTTCAATTAAGCGGGGAGGCCGCCTTAGAGGCGTAAGGTCTCATGGACACCGATGCGCTGCCCGTTGTCGAGACGGCTTGAGAATCAAGAAGGGTATCATCTCAATAAACCCAGGGAATGGAGGCGTTAATTCCGCCGCGCCTGCTTCCAGTCCGTAGGCTGTGAAGTTTTTGCTAAGCCTTCAAGATAAAAACACCAAAATGGAAAGCAAAATGGAGAAGATATCGGATATGCCGCCTCGGAATGCCCCTGACAACTTCAGGAGCTTTTTTGACCTCTGCCCGGATTTTCTGTTTGTCCTGGATCCCCAGGGGGACGTTATCCTGGCGAATCAGGCTGCGCTTCAGTTGCTGGGATACACGGAATCCGAGCTTGAGGGGATGTCGGTTCTTCAGCTCCACCCGGAAGACCGTCGGGAGGAGGCGGCAGCCGTTATCTGGGACATGGTGGCAGGCCGCCGGAATTTCTGCCCTATCCCACTGCTCACGCGCGAAGGGCGGCAAATCCCAGTGGAAACCAGGGTCGTCCAGGGCCGGTGGAACGACCATCCCTGTTTGTTCGGCTACAGTCGGAACCTGAGCGACCTGAAACGCTCTGAAGAGAAGTTCCGGTCCGCCTTTGAATCCAATGCCGCGCTTATGGCCATCTCTACCATGGATGAAGGCCGGTTTGTGGATGTCAATGAGGTCTTTTTAGAAACCCTGGGATATGACAGATCCCGGGTCATCGGCAAGACCTCAAAAGAGCTGAGCCTTTTTGAGGGATTAGACACCCGGGAGAAGCTGCTGGATATGCTGAAGAAAGGGGGGTCTGTCAAAAACCAGGAGGTGCGGGTCCGGAATGCCGATGGAAAGACATTGATCGGGCTGTTCAGCGCAAACATCCTGAAAGGGAGTTCAGGTGAACCCCTGATGCTTACGATGATGAACGACATTACGGATCTGAAAAAGATGGAACATCAGCTTCAGGATAATGAAGCGAGGCTGAAAGTGGCCTTGTCCGGGGCCGACCTGGGGACCTGGGACTGGCATATTTCCTCCGGCCGGATCTTCTTTAATGAACGATGGGCCGGCATGCTGGGCCATGAACCAAACGAGATCGAGCCCCACGTACGGGCCTGGGAAAAACGGGTCCACCCGGAGGACAGGGATCACGTAATGGAAGCGCTTCAACAGCATCTCGACGGCCAAACCGATGCCTATGAAACCGAACACCGCATAAGGTCCAAAACCGGCGACTGGGTATGGATCCTGGACAGCGGCCGGATCATCGAACGAAACGAAGAAGGCCGGCCGACTCGAATGGCGGGCATTCACATGGATATTACGGCGCGAAAACGGGCTGAAGCAGACCTGCTGGAACATCAGGCCCGGCTCGAGGAACTGGTCAAAGAGCGAACCCGGCGACTGGAGAAGGCCCAGAAGAGGCTCGTAACCCGGGCCGTGGAAGCGGGGCGGACACAGGCCCTGGAGATCATCCTCCACAACATCGGCAATGCCCTGACCCCCATCCTCCTTAAGGTGGAGAAGGTGACCATGCAAAGCAGCAATGAGGCCGTGAAATATCTCAAGGCATGCCACGATGAGCTTTGGACGCATCAGGGGGATCTGGATGCCTATCTGGCCCATGATCCTCGCGGCAGGGAGATCTTTTCCTATATGGGAAGGCTGCTGGACTCTCTGTCCGGGGACGAAACCGAAATCCATGAGTCGGCCTCGACCATTCGGAAAGCCGTGGAGCACATATCTCAGATCCTCAAGGCCCAGAGCGCTGCTTTAAAGGCCGGAGAGATAAAAGAAAGGCTCCGAGTGGCCGAGCTGGTGGAAACTGCCCTGGTCATTCAGGGGCCTTCCCTGGACAAGCGCAACATAGCCGTAAGCACCGACGTAGACCCGGATCTAATTGTCACGGTGGACCGGCACCAGATCATGCAGGTGCTCATGAACTTGATCAAAAACGCCTATGAGGCCATTGATGCGCTGGGATCTGAGGCCCACGGAAAAAAGATGCATATCCGCACATTTCTTGAAAACAATCGCGTCTGTCTCGAAGTATCGGACAGCGGCGCGGGCATGACACCGGAGCAACAGGCCAGGGTCTGCGATCCGGGCGTATCGGACAAGGCGCCCTCAGGATTCGGACTGTATTATTGCAAGACCTGTATGGAGGATCAGGGCGGGACCCTCGAGATCACAAGCAACGGGGAGGGAAAAGGGGCCTCTGTGCGGCTCACATTTGGGCGATAGGCGCAGATTAGAAATCGAAATTCAAGTGGAGGGTGCAATGGGTTGGATAAGGCTTGCAGGAACGGTTGCGGTGGTGTCGTGCCTTTGGGTCTTGACCGAAGGTCTGCCGGTTTTCGGGGCTGGCTCGCCTGACCCGATTATGGTGGGGCTGGACGCGGATATGTCTTCAGGATCGGCCCGGTCCGGGGAGGCCATCCGCCGCGGGATTGTTCTCGCCATGGATGAGATCAATGGCCGGGGCGGCGTCCTGGGCCGACCGCTCCAACTGGTGGTCAAAGACCACCGGGGGAACCCTGCCAGGGGGGTGGACAACATCAAAGCCTTTGGCGACATGAAAAACCTGGTGGCCGTGGTGGGGGGTCTGCACACACCGGTGGCTCTGGCTGAACTTGAGGCCATTCACAAAAACAGGATTATTTACCTCGACCCGTGGGCCGCGGGCACGCCGGTGGTGGATAATGGGTATGACCCCAATTTCGTGTTCCGGGTGTCGGTGCGGGACGAATATGCAGGCGGGTTTCTCGTGGACAAAGCCCTTGAAATGGGTCACAAAAAAGTGGCCCTTCTCCTGGAGCAGACCGGCTGGGGAAGATCCAATGAGCGGTCCATGAAGGAAGCCCTCAAGACCCGGTGGCTCAGACCGGTCACGATCCAGTGGTTTCACTGGGGTGTCCAGGACCTGACCCGGCAGATCCGGGGGGCACGGGAGGCCGGCGCGGATGTCATCATTTTGGTGGCCAATGCACCTGAAGGGATCGTGGCAGTGACGTCCATGGCGGGCCTGCCCCCGGAGCAGCGGCTTCACATCATCTCGCACTGGGGCATTACCGGCGGTGAGTTTTTCAAGCATGCAGAGGAGCGCCTCAAACAAGTGCATCTGGTGTTTCTCCAAACATATTCATTTCTGGACCCGCCCTTTCCGGAAAAGGCCGAAGCGCTTTTTTCGGCCTACCAGAAGAAATTCCCGGAGTGCAACACAGTGGAAGACATCTTTGCCCCTGTGGGGACAGCCCATGCCTATGATTTGATGCACCTCCTGGCCCTGGCCATTGAAAAGGCCGGGACCACGGACCGACCTGCGGTCAGAAAAGCCCTGGAAAATCTCGATCCTTACCAGGGCCTGGTGCGTTACTATGACCCGGCGTTTACAAAAGACCGGCATGACGCCCTTGACGCGAGTGATTTCAGCCTTGCCCGCTACACCCCCGAAGGCATTATCGTCCCGTTCAAAGTCGAAAACCATGTTGCTGCCGATAAAAAATGAAAAAACCTTCTCCCATTCTGCCCTACGTCCTGAAACGCGTGCTCCCGGCTTCCCTGGCGGCGCTCGTGGGAATCTGGATCTGCATGCGCCTGATCGCCCTGGATACCGTCCAAAGGGAAGTACACGAGCGGGTCAGGGTAGAGGCAGGTAAAGGGGCTGGAACTGTTGCGGCGAGGTTGAACACTCTCATGGATTCGCTCAGAAACCTGGCAGCCAACGATCTTGTCATCAACAGTCTGATCGACACCACGGCCCGGGAGAATTATCTTCCGCCGTTTTTCCGGTCCCTTCGCATCCCGGGCCCCCGGGAGGTGCGGATCACTCTGACCGACTACCGGGGCCGGGTGTTGACGTCCAACCGGCTGGATGCCACAGGCTTAGAGGGCACTAAATGTCTCAAGACAGTTATGGCGGGCCGGGAGTGCTTCAGCATTTCCAACAAGGGCCTGAGAGCAGTCGTACCCGTCCGCTACAGCGGATTGCCGGAAGGAGCTGTTTGCGCAACTTACGGACAGAAACAGGTATCTCAGATGGTGACGGTATCTGAACCCAATGCTGTCTTTGCAGTGTTCGACCGTGAAGGCGCCTGTTTATCTGCGTCGGCCGGCGCCCCCTGGAAGAGCAGGCCCTCCGCGGCAGCGCCGCATGCAGAACAATGGATTGAGGCATTTGTGAAGATTCCGGGCTTCGTCGATCTTACCCTGGTGTGTGCGGAATCCCGGGAACAAGCCTTTGCCGCCCTGAACCGGCTGGATGGCTTTTTCCTTGTTGCCGCAGCCTTCAATCTGCTGGCCCTGTTCCTGGCGGTCTTCATGAGCGCAAGGATGGTGGCCTGGCCGCTGGCAGGCTTCATCCGGAAAATGGACCGGATAAGAGATGTGGTTCAGCTCGATGAAAAGGTCGTTGAATCCGGTCCCGAGGAATTCAGAAGACTGGCCCGCTCCTTTAACGGTTTGACAGGGAACCTGGCCCGGGTTACCAGAGGGCTGAATGAACGGATTAAGGAACTGGATTGTCTCTATGGCATCTCACTGCTGGTTGAGTCCACAGACAGCCTCCAGGAGATTTTTGAGGGAACGCTTGATTTGATTCCTTCGGCATTTCGGTTTCCTGAAATGACCTGTGCCCGAATCGTCCTGGATGGTGATGTTTTGGTTTCTAACCCAAACTGGGGGAACCAGTGCGATGCATGCTATAATACCTGCATCTCCGAGACGCTAATGGTAGACGGCGAGCCGGCAGGGGAGATCCGTGTCTGTTATACAGAGGATCGGCCTGAATGTGATGAAGGCCTGTTTTTGCCGGAGGAGAAACGGCTTATTAAGAAGATCGCTCAGCGGTTGACGGGCGTTGTTGAGCGGTTGCGGGCAGAGGAGCGGCTCCGTAAGACCGAGGAATCACAGGCCATGGAAGCCGGCCGGGCCCAGATGTAGGCCCTGGTGCTCCACCATGTGGGAAATGCGGGTACCCCGCTCCGGGTATACGTGGAAGAGCTAAGGGACGGCGCCGGCAGGCAGTCCCTGAATTATTTAGAAAGCGCCTATGGGGACCTCTTGAGCCATAAGGAGGGCCTGGGGGGATATGTAAACCGGGATGCCAGGGGAAAGCAGGTGTTTGCGTACATGAAGTCGGTTATTCGTTCCCTGAAGAAGCAGGATGAGCAGAGAGAAACGCTGATCCGGGAAATGGCGCAATCTGTATTCCGGATTTCGGAAATTCTCAAGCTCCAGCAGACATACGCCGAAGAAAGGAACGACGCAAAGACGCGCGAAGCCATGAACCAGCTTCTTAATGATGTATCAGATCGGCCCGATACTGAAAAAGAGCGGTGAAGGGACCCGCTTGGTCGGGCCCTGGTGTCAGTCGGCTATTTGACCCCGGGACATTGAGGACCCACGATGAAAACCGGGCAGGGCAGGAAATGTGTAACCCCCCGCTGCTGAGGAAGGGCTGTCCGGAAGGAAAGGTGGTGCACCATGGCGGAATTTACACTGCTGCTGGTGGATGATGAACCGAATGTGTTACAGGCCCTGGCACGCCGTCCTCTGCGCAGACAGGTGCGGACCCAGGCCGCGGTCCTCCGTGCCCTGGAACGGGCCTATCCGGGCATCAACCGGAACCTGGATCCCTAAAGCTTGTTTAAACCCACTGAGGAGAGTCATGAAAGAGAACACCCGTATTTTGGTAGTCGATGACGACAGGGCCGTGAGGGAGGCTTACAGGGATATCCTGGCACCGCAGGACAGGGATTATCTTTCAGAAGGAGAGCGGCTTTTCGGCGGCGGTGAGCAGACGGAAAAGCCCGTTGTGGCGCATTACGATGTTGACGATGCCGGGGATGGGGGAACGGCTATTCAAAAGGTCCGGGATGCCATGGCACAGGCACGGCCATTTGCATTGGCCTTTGTGGACATGAAGATGCCCGGGATGAACGGGACCGAGACCGCCCGGCAGATCTGGCGAATCGATCCCAATATCAAGATTATGATTGTCACGGCCTACAGTGATGTCACACCGGATGAGATCATCGAGGTGGTGGACCGGGAGGACCTCTTTTATCTTCGAAAACCCTTCAATCCGCAGGAAATCCGGCAGTTTGCCCGGGCACTGTGCCAACAGTGGTCCCTGGAGCAGGAGCGGAATGCGCTGGCTGCTGAGCTAAAGCAGGCCAACCTGTCCCTGGAGGCCATGAACCGGGGCCTGGAGAAAAAGGTCAAGGCCCAGGCGGAGATGCTCATCCAGTCCGAGAAAATGGCCTCCCTCGGGATCCTGGCGGCCGGGGTGGCCCATGAGATCAACAACCCTGTTTCCTACATCAAAGGAAACCTGTCAGCCATGAAGCGGTATACCGCAGCACTCACCGGCCTGATCAATCGGTATGAAGCCTTGAGAACGGAAGCGAGCGGGGACAAAGCCTCCATGCCTGCGAGTGTTGTGGAGGAGATCCAGGATTTCAAGATGCAGAACAAAATTCCGTATATCATGGACGATCTCCCCGCGCTTCTTAAGGAATCCTTAGAAGGGGTTTCCCGGATTGAGACCATTGTGAATGATCTCAGGACTTTTTCCCGCGCTGATCAGGGGACGAAAGTGCCGGTAAATATCAATGAAACCCTTGATGCGGCCATCAATATCATCTGGAATGAACTGAAGCATAAGGTGGAGGTGATCCGGGATTACGGCGATATCCCCCCTGTCTCGGGCTACCCCCAGAAACTGAGCCAGGCCCTTGTCAATATCCTGCTCAACGCGGCCCAGGCCGTTACAGAGGCGGGCACGGTCCGAATCGCCATCCGTGAGGCCGGAAAGCCGGGTCAGGACGACTCCTGTGCTGAAATCGAGATATCGGACACCGGGTCCGGGATCGCAAAGCAGGATGTATCTCGGATTTTTGATCCTTTTTTCACCACCAAACCGGCGGGACAGGGCGTGGGTCTGGGACTCTACATCACCTATGAGATCGTCCAGGCCCATGGCGGGCACATTGAGGTGGTCAGCCGGGAGGGCGGTGGGACCACCTTTGTCATCTCGCTGCCCATAAGCGGCGGCAATACACTGATCCAGGGGCAAGCTTTTCAGAAGCCTCTGGACCCCGGATCGGAGTCCGGGGTGAGGGGTTAGCCTATTAGAGTTCTACTAAAGTTAATGACATTGAGTTAAAGGCAATTGATTTTTCAGATTGTCTCATGGCACCTCCCGGTTCGTTGACGAATGGTGCCATTTTACGCATTCTATGCATGCGTAATTGATGTCACGCGTTAGAGTCACAAAGCGATCTATCCAAATCAACAACACCAAAGCTTCCTGGGCCAAAGAGAGTTGGGCGGCAACCCCATACCCGCCCATGTCACAGTGAGCGGTTTTCTAACTCCGTCAACCCCTTCAACAGCGGGTCAAAATAGGCGACTACACGCGCGTAATGAAGCCTGCTGTAATCGTTGCTTTTAAGCACGCCCATTTTTTGTCAAAGACGTAATTTTGTCTCCTTTTGACTCCATATGGGGACAAAATCCGTCCCCACTCCGGGACAAATCCCGAAATCAAACTCGACCCCTCGCTCCAAGAAAACCGTTCGTTTAGGGTAACTATCTGTATTGAATGGGTAATGAAGCCATTCGCCGGGTGCTTACGCTTTTGGCATGACCTATGCGTTAAGCTACACTAAATGCCGGTATAAATTTATTAATGCTAAAAAAGGCGGTTGTTGAGAATGATGGTCTTGTTCTTTTCCTCTGGAATGAGAACTGCGGAGAACCGAATGAGGCGAATCGTCCGGACCTTGGGCGCAGATATTCAGGTCTTCCGGTCTGTTACCCGATTAGCGGAGCGTTTTGAGCAGCCGCGCTGGGAATTGTCCGTGATGATTTTTAATATTGCCAACCAAGACATCCTAAATGATCTGATCCAACTTAAAGACCGGATGTATGACCTTCCGGTCATTCTGATTCTTCCTGACAGCAAGAGAAACACAATTTTGAAAGGGCATAAACTCTATCCACGGTTTATTACCGATATTGAATCTGACTTCAATGACTTGAATTTGGTTCTGGACAAAATACTCAGGTACAGCAGTGCTCTGGAATTCTCAATAAAAGAACGGGCACCGAAAAGAATCGCAAAATAACTTCATACAATGAAAGGAGGTGAAAACAGATGGCTGAATTGGCGGAAACAATAGATCAAGCCGGAAAGGCCATGTCGGACAGGGAAGGCAAGTACCTGACCTTTACCATGGCAGAGGAGGAGTATGGTATCGGCATCCTGAAAATCAAGGAGATCATCGGCATGATGCCCATCACGTCCGTGCCCCAGGCCCCCGCCTTTGTCAAGGGGGTCATTAACCTCCGGGGCAAGGTGATACCGGTCATTGATCTAAGGCTACGGTTCGGGATGGAGAAGAAGGAATATAACGAGCGAACGTGCATTATCGTGGTAGAGATCCAGGGACATTCCGACACGGTGACCATCGGCATTGTGGTGGATTCGGTTTCACAGGTGCTCAACATCAACGCGGATGATATCGAGGACACGCCCAGTTT
>CAZUMF010000208.1:0-8601 GCA_964621385.1 uncultured Desulfohalobiaceae bacterium | reverse complement strand
TGCCAAAAAATCGCCGCTTAAAACGGCTAGCGGAGGAGAACAAATTTGCCGTGGGGTGAGCAGGGCAGTTGCAGGGCTGACCGGAGGATCGATCCGGGGTTGACATCCCCTGGGGTTCTGGATAAATCATAGAAAATTTGTATGGAATACGGACGGACTGTCCGGCATATGGCTCTGCCATCAGGGGATAAGGAGAGGGTCGTGAAATATACAAACATTCTGCTGTGCACCGATTATTCCAAAGACGCCGAGTCGGCGTTCACGCACGCCCTGGATCAGGCGGTGAAATACCGGGCGGTCCTGCATATCATGAATGTGATCCCCTCGGTCAATCCCTGCGGCATTCATCTCTATGAATCCTTATCCAAAGAGGACAGTAAGAGGGATTCGGACGATCAGGACGAGCGGCATCGGCTCCAGGAATTGGGGGCCTTGCGCAAAGTCTATTATACCCGATGCAAAGACATCGTGGAACACCTCTTTGTGGTCAAAGTCGGTTCGCCGGATGTGGCCATTATCCGCTATGCCGATGAGCAGGCCATTGATTTGATCATCCTCGGAACGGCCGGCCGGCATGAACAAAAGCGTCTGACCTATACCAAGACCGCGGCCAATGTCTCCAAATTCGCCAACAGCCAGGTCATCACCATCGGGAGCCCGACCGGCAATCAGGATACCGGGACTTGACTCTCCGATACCTTTCCAGCCTTTAAGGAGAGCGCATGGATCTTTCGAAGAAAGACAATCTGCACGATTTGACCTTCAAGAGCATCATCGATGCCCTGCCCTGTTATTTGATGATCCAGGATACGGATTATCATATCCTGTTTGCCAACCATCGTTTTTTGAAGGACTTTGGACCCAATGTCCGCGGCCAGACCTGCTATTCGGTCCTGAAGGGGGTGCAGCACGAATGCCCGGAATGCCCGGTGCGGGAGACGTTCAAGGACAAGGGTTTTCATGTTTCAGAAGAAATCATCTACCTCTCCGACGGATCGGTTGAAGAGATGCTGGCCTATTCCGCCCCGCTTTTCGATGTGGTGGGCAACGTGGTGGCCTCCAACAAACTGCTGGCCAACGTGGGGAGCATCAAAAACATTCATCGGGAACTGGTGGCCCTGGGACAGTCGATCGCCTTTCTTTCCCACGATATCAAGAATATTCTGGAAAATCTGCATGGAGGGGTCTATGTCGTGGACGAAGCCATCCAGGACAATGATCAACAACTTTCGATCCAGGGCTGGGAGATCGTGAAACGAAACATTACGGAAATCACCAGGATCACCCAGAATATCCTTTTCTCGGCCAAAGACCGAAAACCCACATTGCAGGATGTCTCTCCAGAAGACATCGCCCGGCAGACCGGCCAGTTGTTCACTGACAAGGCTCAGTCGCTTGGCGTGCAGCTCTTTCTGCAGCTCAATCCGGATGTTCCCAACCTCAAGATGGATCCTGCCGGGATTTCCCGGATGCTGAGCAACTTGATCTGGAATGCCCTTCAGGCCTGTCAGAAAGACACCCTCAAAGGGAAGCACCACGTATTCCTGCGGGTGGACTATTATGACAATGACCATTTCATGTATGAAATTGAAGATAATGGCAGCGGCATGGACAAAAAAACCTATGAGAACATTTTCAAGGAATTCTATTCCAACAAAGGGCATTCGGGCACCGGGCTCGGCCTGATGGTAGTCAAGCGAATCGTCAACAACCATCAGGGAAAAATTGAAGTGCTCACCAAACAGGGGCGCGGCAGTTTGTTCAGGATCATTTTTCGATTGTACTGAGTGGCTTGAACCTCAGCAATCCAGACAAAGGAGCGCAGCATGGAGTCGGACACGAAAACCATCCTGATCATCGACGATAATCCGGATTATCTCTTCACCATGAAGACCTTTCTGCTCAGAAACGGATTTCGGGTTTTCACGGCGAACGACGGCCAGCAGGGCCTTTCCCTGGTACAGCAGGAGCAACCCGACCTGATCCTCCTGGATGTGATGATGGAGGCCCTGTATTCCGGATTTGAGGTCTGCAGGCGGGTTAAGAACGATCCTGCGATCAGGGACATCCCCATCATCGGCATTTCCGCCATGAAGGACGAGCTGGGCATCCAGTTCGATACTTACGAGGATGCCGAATACTTCAGTCCCGATGCGTTTTTCGACAAACCGGTGGACAAGGCCGCTCTCCTGAAGAGCATCAACGAACTGCTGGCCGGACCTTCAGGCTGACCTTTTCTTGGTTCGGTCAGGCACCCCGGAAGGTGCTTGCACAAATCATAGAAATTTTGTAAGCCTATTTCCGACAATAATTGTAGGATAAGTCGATGAGAGGGGGACAATGTCGAGACGTTAATGCTTTCGGATTCCCGTACTGGCTGTTCTCGGGGGATTTTCCTGTTGCTGGCCCTTAGACCGGCGGGTTCCTCACCTCAAGCGAGCCCAGACCCCGGGAGGCCCGATCTTCTCCGGCTGAGCCTGCCGGCCGCCTCCGGGCCACAGGAGATGCCGGAGGTCTGGTTTCAGCATGACCTGCACACCGCCGAGTCCGTCGGGAAGGACTGCAGCGTCTGTCATCTCCAGGGAGGCGGCGCCGGGGGGGGGGTCCGCCCTGCAGGGGCAGGAGGCCGGGCCGGACATGGAATCGTTCCATGAACTCTGTCTCGGCTGCCATAAGCAGACGCGGGAAGAGGGGAGGGCCACGGGGCCGCTGAGAGGTGAGTGCAGCTTCCGGCGAAGAATCCATCCAGAAAGCTGAAACTGAATTGCCGGACGCTGTTTTGATGGATATCCATTTGCGTGACAAAATGAATGGGATTGAAGCTGCAGAACAAATATATACTCGTTTTGAAATCCCGGTTATGTTCCTTTCCGCCTATGGTGACAGAGAATTGCTTGAACAAGCCAAAAAGGTGGGTTCCTTTGGCTACCTCATCAAACCTTTTGAAGAGCATGAACTAAATGCCACTCTTGAGATGGCACTTTACAAAGCAAAAACCACAAAAAAACAAACAAATGGAAGCCAAGCTTCGGCTGCTGCAAAAGATGGAATCCATCGGTACTCTTGCAGGAGGGCTTGCCCATGACTTTAACAACCTTTTGTATGTGGTGCTGGGTAATATTTCTCTGGCCCAGGAGGATCTAAACCTTGAGATCGGAACATCTGAAAGTCTCAAGGAAGCTGAATAAGCATGTATACTGATCCAATGAAGATCATGGATGCGGAATATCAAAAGAAAACCTTGAAAAAATATTTGATCCTTATTTTTCAACAAAAGATATGGGGGTTGATAAAGGACAGGGACTCGGGCTTACAATCGGTCGCCTGGCGGCAGGCGTTGCCCATGAGATCAATAATCCTATGACCACCATCTTGACCACCGCCATGTTGATCCAGGAAGATCTGGACCCGAAAGATCCCATGTATCAGGAGCTGCAAACAATCTCCAACGAGAGCCTGCGCTGCCGGAAAATTGTGGCCAGCCTCCTCGATTTTGCCCGGCAGACAGAACCGGTCAAGAAGAAACAGGATCTGAACCGAGTCGTTTCAGAAGGCATTGAGTTGATTCGAAAACAAGCCGCCTTCAAGGATGTCGGGCTTGACTATGAACTGGCCGAAGAGCTGCCCCTGATATGTGTGGATAAGGATCAGATTCAGCAATCGCTTATCAACCTGGCCATTGCACGAGTTGTCAGAAGATTTTATCCAAAATGGGCTGTCAGGCGGAGTATGTGTTGAATGGCTACGACGGCTTGCAAGCCATGCAGAAGACAGAATTCGATCTGATTGTGACCGATCTGAAAATGAGCAGCATGGGGGGATGGAGCTGATTCGCAGGGTCAAACAGTCCCATCCAGAGACGATCGTCATTGTCATGACCGGGTACGCTTCGGTGGCTTCAGCGGTTGAGGTCATGAAACTCGGGGCCTTTGATTATCTGAGCAAGCCGTTCACCCCGGAAGAGCTTCGGGGGGTGGTCCAAAAAGGGTTGGAGGAACGAAGCTTGCGCAGGAAAAACATGGAACTGAGCACAAACAGGGAAAAACCGCTGCCGATTTCCCACCAGCTGATTGGCGAGAGTTCCAAGATACAGTCCGTAGTTCGCATGATCAGAAAGGTGGCCCCAACTGATTCCACCGTGCTTATTTACGGGTAGAGCGGAACCGGTAAGGAACTGATTGCCAGGGCGATTCACGCCAACAGCAACCGCACGGGAAAAGTATTTTTTGCCCTGGATTGCGGGACGTTGTCCGAGAGTCTTCTTGAGAGCGAACTGTTCGGCCATGTCAAGGGGGCCTTCACCGGGGCCCATCAGGATCGAGAGGGGGTCTTCAAAAAGGCCCACCAGGGGACGGTCTTTTTGGACGAGATCAGCAATATCAGCCAGGAAGTCCAGGGCAAGCTGCTCCGGTTTCTGGAAGAAAGGGAGTTTTTGCCCTTGGGAGGGGTTAAGGTGCAGAATGTGGATGTCCGCCTGATCTTCGCCCCCAACCAGGATTTCCAAAAGATGGTCGCAGCCGGGGAGTTCAGAGAGGATTTTTACTATCAAATTTTTGTCTATCCCATCATGGTCCCACCATTGCGCGAGAGAAGGGAGGATATTCTACCCATCGCCTATGCCTTTTTAGATAAGTTCAACAGGAGTCTGAACAAGAAGATCTCGAGGTTTGAGGATCAGGCCGTTGTCCTAGTTGACTGAATATACCTGGCCGGGAAATGTCAGAGAGTTGCGCAATGTGGTGCAGAGGGCGGTCATCGCCTGCGAGACCGAGCGGGCAGGGGGCCGGGACCTGGCCCTTCCCGGGGGTTCCGGGGAGCCCTTGAGCCCTATTCCGGGCACAAATGAAGAATTGAAACAGATGAAAAAAGAGGTCAGGCAAAAGGCCGTGAATCAGGTGGAACGAAATTTTTTACTCAAGGCCCTGATAGATAATGAGTGGAATGTGACCCAAGCCGCGGAAAAGGTAGGACTGCAGCGAACCAATTTCCACAATTTAATGAAAAAACACGGGATTTACAGATCAGATCAAACTGGACGTGATGATGTGTAAAAGTTTCAATGCAGGCAGACAGAAAAGCGCAATATATCCCACCTGCTGGTATAAGACCTGGGAGCTCTTCAAATCAACAGCTAGGTATCAGCGCGGCCAGAAGCCGCGCTGATCAGGAACAGCTGTTATCCAGAATACTGCGACGTAAGGTTTCGATCTCAGCCCTGACGGTTACACCGTTTTCCTTGCCCAGGCATTGAGCACAGATATAGCTGCACTTTTCAGCCTGGGCCTGTCTGCATTGGATGCATACCCCCTGGGCGGCCAACTCTTTCTGTTCCCGGGTAAAGTTCGATCTTGTCAAGGTTGGGGCGGGGGGGCTCTGACTTCTGGCCCGAAGAAAATCTCTGTAATCCATGCTTGTTCTGTCCCTTGTTCTGGACCGGACTCTACGGTTCGATCCTTCCGCGATATGCTTACCTTGAAGCGTCATTCTCACGAAAGGAAAGAGTAGTCTGTCATAAAGTACAGCCTGAATCAAGCTCCTCTGGTTTGGACCTCAATGGTCTCTTCGTAATAACACTTTGATATTCAAATTTTTTTAGAATTCACCACGATACGAGCATGGAATGGGTGAAAAGAGAACAGATGGAATTCTTTGACAATCCCGGAAATATGATTTAAGCTATATTTATTTAATATATATTTATTTGAACTATAGCTTCAAATGGAGTCTTTATGAAGAAGATTGTTATCTTGGGTTCCGGCGCGGGAGGGACCATGGTTGCAGCCAAGCTGCGCAGGGAGCTCAGCGAACTGGAATGGACGATCACGATCATCGACAACGATGAAATGCACCACTACCAACCTGGCTGGCTCTTTATCCCCTTTGGCATTTATACTGCCAAGGACTGCATGAAGCCGAAACGGGACTTCATCCCCAAGGGAGTCAAGTTTGTCCTGGGTCAGGTTGAGGGGGTCGATCCGGAAAAAAGAACGGTGAGCACACAGTCAGGAAAATATTCTTACGATTGGCTGGTCATCGCTACTGGATGCCGCATCGCCCCGGAAGAGCTGGAGGGACTGGAGAATTGGAAACCCGATCCCAGATCTCGGGTGCACACCTTTTTCAGCCTGGAGAGCGCGGTGGCCCTGTACAAGAAAATGCGTTTTTTCAAGGGGGGAAAGCTGGTTTTCAACATCGCGGAAATGCCCCACAAGTGTCCGGTGGTGCCCATGGAGTTTATATTCATGGCGGACTGGTATTTCGCGGTCAACGGGATCCGGGACAAGGTCGAGATTGAGTTTGTCACCCCCAACACCGGAATTTTTACCAAACCCATTGCCACGAAAGTCTTGAGTGTGGCCGCAGAGGGAAAAAATATTCTGGTGACTCCGAACTTCCACACAGCCTCGGTCAACGAGGAAGAAAACTATATTGAGTCAGCTACAGGAGATCAGATCGATTATGATCTGCTGATCTCGACCATGCCCAATCTGGGTGAGGATTATGTGGATGAATCAGGGCTGGGCGACGGCATGGGCTATGCCTTGACAGACAATTACACCTTGAAACACGAAAAATATGATCATATTTATGTCGTGGGTGACGCAACCAATGTCCCGACGTCCAAAGCCGGATCAGTGGCCCATTATGAAGCGGAAATCATCGTTGACAATCTGCTGCGGGAGATAGAAGACGAGGAACCCAAGCCCGTCTACGACGGACATTCCACCTGCTTCATCGTTTCCGGATACGACAAGGCCTACCTCTTTGACTTCAACTATCAAACCGAACCATTGCCCGGAAAATATCCCTTTCCAGGCCTGGGCCCCTTTGATCTCGTCGGGGAGAGCAATATGAACTATTGGGGGAAAATGATGTTCAAGTGGGTTTATTGGAACCTGCTCTTGACTGGTCAGGATTTGCCCCTTGAGCCGCAGATGAACATGGCTGGAAAAACATGGCCCAGTGTTGAGGTTGCTTAGGAGGTGGACATGACCAATGAAGAATTGATCCTCAAGAGACTGGATGCGATTGAGGCCAAAATGGACCCAATGGTTCGAGAGCGGCAAAAATGGGACGAACTCAAGGAAGATCTTATTCCCCTGCAACACCAGGCAGTCCAGCTGATCATCGAACATCTCCAGGAAGTTGAACCAGGATTTCAGTTGGAGGATCTCCTGTTGCTCGTCAAACAGGCCATGCGCAACACCCCGCATTTCCTCTTCGCCCTGAAAGCTTTTAACAACATCATTGAATTCATCAATGATATGGAGCCGCTTCTCAAATCATCTGTTCCAAAAATGATCGAGCATCTGGATGAGCTGGAACAAAAGGGCGTGTTTCGAATCATCAAGGCCATGATGGATGTCCGGGCCAAGGTCGCGGCGCAGTATGATCATACCGATATCGAACAGATAGGAGACGGGCTGGTGGCCATGCTCTCCCTGGCCAAGAAGATGTCTGATCCGCAAACGCTGGCTTTTCTGGAAAAGGCTGCAGCTCTGCCGGGGCAGGTGGATTTGAGAAAAGCGGAAAAGATCGGACCGCTTCGATTTCTGGGCAAGGGATTCGATCCGGAAGTCCAAGAGGGGTTGGGGGTCTTGCTGGAGTTGACCAAGGCTTTGGCCACAATGAAAAACAGTGAAGGGTAGAAGATTCGTTGCTCATCCGAGCATAGTTCAGATGGGGGTTTGCATATCGCCTCAACAACCAAAGAAAAGAATGAACGTCCAACATCGAACATCCAACATCGAACGTCCAATGAAAGAACAAGAAAATCCAAAAAATATAAACTACTTTCAATTCGTTATGAACGATGCCCTCATCCGCTTATACTTTGAAAACAACAAGTCAAAGCTGAAAGGATTATTTTCAGTCAAGAAGATTATTATCCACGAATGCTCACGAATCTTTACGAAATTTCTACAGGCCTGACCCTGATGAAACCCTGCTGCGCATGACACTTTGTGTGTTTCATAGGGCAGGTCGGCCTGAAGAAAGGTTCATCACCTGCGGTGAAGCTCTTACCCCGCGACAGCGGGATGAAGCTTTCCTGCCTGCGATCAGCAGGCTGGAACATAACATTCTTTATTCGTGTCAATTCGTGAGCATTCGTGGACAACATTCTTTTTTCTTGAGCATTGAGACAAAATTCAAAGTGGTTCTGTTGGATCTGAAGATGCCCGGGGTCAGGGGATTGGAATTGCTCCAGGCCGTTCGGGAGGCTCAACCCGAAACCAAGGTGATCATCATCACCGGCTATGCCAGTCTGGAAACCGCCGTGGAGACAGCCAGACTGGGGGCGGTGGATTTTCTGGCCAAGCCCTTTACTCCGGCTGAAATCCGAACAGTTATCGATAAAGCCATCCGACTGGCCGCGTAAAACTGCCAGGAGCAGGATTGTAATAAAAAATCCCGGTTGGAGCCAACCGGGATTTTTGTTTTTTTTAAAATAGTTGCAGCTTGCTGGAGCTTAATACTCCTTGGGCAACTCGTCCAGCTGGGCCTTGGTGAAGACGGGTCCGTCCTTGCAGACATAATAGGGACCGACATTGCAGCGGCCGCAGATGCCGATGCCGCATTTCATGCGGTTTTCCAGGCTCA
>CAZUMF010000207.1:0-8617 GCA_964621385.1 uncultured Desulfohalobiaceae bacterium | reverse complement strand
GTTGGCCATTTCCGAGGCATAGAGCTTGGCCATGGAGGCCTCTTTGCTGCAGGGCTCGCCCCGGTCTTTTTGGGCCGCGGCATTGAGCACCAAATGCCCGGCCGCCTCCACGTCCACAGCCATGTCCGCGATCATCCAGCGCAGGCCCTGATGCTCTGCAATGGGCCTGCCGAACTGCACCCGCTGTTTGGCATAGCTCACGGCCAGATCCAGGGCGGCCCGGCCCAGGCCCCAGGACAGGGCCCCGATGCCGATCCGGCCGTCGTCCAGGCCGGACATGGCCACACTGAATCCCTGGCCCTCGGCGCCCAGGAGGCGGCCGGCCGGGACCCGGCAGTTGCTGAAGAGGAGGTCCGTGGTGTCCGAGGCGCATTGCCCGAGCTTGTCTTCCAGCCGGCCGGTGGCGAAGCCCTCCAGGTCCCGGGTGACTAAAAAGGCGCTGATGCCTTTGTGTCCGGCTGCGGGATCGGTCCTGGCCAGGACGATGAACAGGCCGGACGTGGCCCCGCCGGTGATCCAGCGCTTGGTCCCGTTCAGGATATAGTCATCCCCCTGCTTGTCTGCGCTGCAGGTCAGGGCGGCCGGGTCGGAGCCGGCTTCGGGTTCGGACAGGGCAAAGGAGCAGATGATCTCGCCTCTGGCCATGGGCTTGAGAAAGGTCTCTTTTTGGTCCGGCGTGCCAAAACGGAGCAGGCTGCCGCAGCAGATGGAATCGTGCACGGACATGATCACCGCAGTGGAGGCGCAGGCCGCTCCGATTTCGCTCATGGCCAGGGCGTAGGACACCGTATCCAGGTCTTCGCCGTCGTAGTCCTCGGGCACGAGCATGCCAAGTAGGCCGAGCTCCCCCATTTTGGTGAGACTGGCGGCCGGATATTCATGGTTCTTGTCCCGCTCCGCAGCCAGGGGGGCCAGCTCTTTTTGGGCGAACTCCCGGGCCATTTTCCGAATCATGCGTTGTTCCTTGCTCAGCCCTGAGATCATCGATCCTCCTTCATTCCAAAAAAACTATCAACTCTATCGGATATTGATATTTTCGCGAAGAATACATTGCAACTATATGAAAACATACAGCACCGAATACCGGGATTTTCGAGTATTGAAGATCTCGATTATGATCGAGCGAAAATATACCAGTTTCACCGCCGATTGCAACTTGAATTTTGCCGGAAGTCTAGCCATACTCATAGAAAACAGTTTACCCGTCAAATGCGATCCCTATGAAAGCGGAGTATGCCGACGGAAGTGGAGAGTTCGCACAATCCATGGAAGGAAGCAAGACGACACCGAAAAACGGGGAAAAATGTAAAAAGTGCTTGCTGCGGGTGTTCCTCCGCTCATACTTTGTTTAGCGTAAGCCAAGAAAAGATTTGGCCCGCGAATAACGCGACCCGACTACGCCTTAAAGCTTCGCCGTGGCAAGATGGGCGCGAATGAAGAATTTTTGGCCGGCAGAATGAAGGCAGCTGCCGGCCAAAAGGCTTCGCCTTGAAGACATTCACTGATTGTCTGTAGTTCGCCGTAACGCACTGATTTTTTGTCTTTTCAGCAATATTATATCTTCAATCTTCAATCACCAATCTCTCGTGCTCTATGCTTCAGATGACACACAAGGATCTGCTGGAAAAGGTCCAGGCGCTTCAAAAGCGCAATGAGGAGCTGGAATTCTTGCTCGGGGAGTGCAAGCGGGCCCTGGGGGCCGGGGCGGATCCCGGCAGCCTCTATGAGGTGGCCCAGGATCTGCTCGAGCTCAAAAAGGCCCAGGAAGAGTTGAAAAAGGAGCGCGACTATTTCAAGAATGTCCTGGACAATTCCGCGGACGCCATCGGGATCGTGGATGCCAAGGGCAAGTTCC
This sequence comes from uncultured Desulfohalobiaceae bacterium, assembly GCA_964621385.1. Lineage (GTDB taxonomy): Bacteria > Desulfobacterota > Desulfovibrionia > Desulfovibrionales > Desulfothermaceae > JAABTT01. The sequence goes on along the minus strand of CAZUMF010000207.1, from coordinate 6,762 downwards.
GGCGCTGGAACAAACGGGCCGAAGAACTGTTCGGCTATCATTTTGAAGAGCTGAAAGGCAAGTCGGCCTTTGACCTCTACGCTAGACAGTCCGAGCTGGAGCAGATGCTCTCAAGGCTCAGGCAGCAGGGCTATGTGCGGAATTTCGAGGTGAATATCCGGCGCAAGGACGGACAGATCATCCCCTTTGACATGTCCATCCGGGTGCTCAGGGAAGGGGGCATGATCATCGGCAGCGTGTGTGTGGCCCGGGAGTTGAGCCAGATCAAACAGGTGCAGGCGGCCCTGCGCAAAAGCAACGAGGAACTGGAGAAGCGGGTCAAGGAGCGCACGGCCGAACTCAGCGCGGCCAACACCAAGCTGGAGGAGGCGAATATCGCCCTGCGCGTGCTCCTGGAGAAAAAGGATGAAAGCAAGGCGGTGCACGAACAGAATCTGGTCTTCAATATCCAGCAGTTGATTCAGCCCTGCCTGGACAAGCTGCACAGCAGCGGCCTGGACGCCTACCAGGATTTCTACATGCGCATGATCCAGTCCCAGATCAATGAGATCATTTCGCCCTTGAAGCGCAACCTGTCCGACAAATACGGCCTGACCCAGACCGAGGTGGAACTGGTGGAACTCATCAAGCAGGGTCATCAGACCAAGCATATCGCCGAACACTTGAATCTCTCAAGGCGCACCATTGACACTCACCGCCACAACATTCGGAAGAAAATGGGGCTCTTGAACAAAGGGGTCAACCTCAGAGCCCATCTCCTGACCCTGGACCGGGATGCGGAGTAAGGAGAAGATGCTGGTTGCTGGTTCCTGGATGCTGGTTTCTGGATGCTGGTTCCTGGATGCTGGTGCCGACCGGCGGTAATTTGAAATTGGAAATTGGCAAAGGCAAAGATGAAGAGCGGGAGAGATCGCTGCGCTGGAAACAGGCAGCAAAGCCTACGGTCTTGGAGGTTCACTAATGATTCGAAAATCGTTTTCCCTGAATATTATACGTACTATGCGTACGTAATTTGTACTGAGTTTTTCGGCATTGTCATTCTGTGAAAAATGGGGCAGTTTATTTCTTGATACTCATGAAAAATCAAACGGGTAAGGAGCGCCGGGGTATGATTCTGAAAGATTCGCTGTTGTTGCGGAAAATTCTCATGGCCGGGACCGGTATTCTGCTGGCCCTCTTCCTGCTGGGGCACATGCTGGGCAACACCACGATATTCGGGTTTTACGGGGGCATCAATGCCTATGCCCAGCATATTCAGAGCCTGGGCCCGTTTCTCTGGCTTATCCGGCTGGTCATGCTGGCCGTACTCGTGATCCATGTCTTTTTCGGAATCGTGCTCACCCTGGAGAACTGGAAGGCCAAACCAAGCCGCTATCAGGTCAGGGTCTATCAGCGGACCGATTTTGCGGGCCGGAGCATGATCTACACCGGCCTGATCATCCTGGCCTTTCTCCTGTATCATCTCCTGCATTTCACCCTCGGTCTCACCAATCCCGATCTCTATCACCTCCAGGACAGCGCCGGCCGCCACGATGTCTTCAGCATGGTGGTGCGCAGTTTTCAAAACGTGTTGATTGCCCTGGCCTACACCATCGGCCTGGTGGCCCTGTTTTTTCATCTGAGCCACGGGGTCTACAGCCTGTTTCAGACCATGGGCTGGAACAGCGACCGGACCATGTCCGCCACCGAAGGATTCGGCAAGGGACTGGCCATTGTTCTGCTGGTGGGATTTCTGCTCATCCCTGTCACCGCTCTGCTCGGGCTGTTGGCTTAGGGAGGTTCACGGTTCACAGTTCACGGTTCAGGGTTGGGAAGTAAGATGCGGCTGCTAAAAGATTTTTGCAGCCGCCAGAGGTCAGTAAATACAGATGATTAAAAGAACATTGAGTAACTCGAATTGTTTACTTTCGACTTTTTACAGGTACGTCAAGAAAGAACTTGCTGATTGATCTGTCAATGTATGACAATAAATAGATAAATACTGACAGTATTTATGGGGGGAGCAACGTGCAACTCGATGGAAAATGTCCCAGCGGGCCGATTGCCGAAAAATGGGACCGGCACAAATTCGAGATGAAGCTGGTCAATCCGGCCAACAAACGCAAGTTCACGATTCTGGTGGTGGGCAGCGGCCTGGCCGGGGCCTCGGCCGCGGCCAGCCTGGGTGAGCTCGGGTACAATGTGGAGGTCTTCTGCTATCAGGACAGCACCCGCCGGGCGCACAGCATCGCGGCCCAGGGCGGGATCAATGCCCCCAAGAACTATCCCAACGACGGGGACAGCATCCATCGCCTGTTCTACGACACGGTCAAGGGCGGGGATTTCCGCTCCAGGGAAGCCAATGTCTATCGTCTGGCCCAGGTCAGCAATTCCATCATCGACCAGTGCGTGGCCCAGGGCGTGCCCTTTGCCCGGGATTACGGAGGGTACCTCGTGAACCGCTCCTTTGGCGGAGCCCAGGTCTCCCGGACCTTTTACGCCAGGGGGCAGACCGGGCAGCAGCTCCTGCTCGGGGCCTATCAGGCCCTGGCCCGGCAGCGCAAGGCCGGCACCGTGCGTCTGCACACCCGATCGGAGATGCTCGATCTGGTGCTGGTGGACGGGGAAGCCAAAGGCATCATCGCCCGGGATCTGGTCAGTGGGGAACTTGTCCCCTATGCCGGGGATGCCGTGGTCCTGGCCAGCGGCGGCTATGTCAATGTCTTTTATCTGTCCACCAATGCCATGGGCTGCAATGTGACCGCGGCCTATCGGGCCTACAAGCGGGGGGCCTATTTCGCCAATCCCTGCTACACCCAGATCCATCCCACCTGCATCCCGGTCAGCGGGGATCATCAATCCAAACTGACCCTGATGTCCGAGTCCCTGCGCAACGACGGCCGGATCTGGGTCCCGAAGCAGAAAGGGGAGACCCGGCCGCCGGAGAACATCCCGGAGCAGGAACGGGACTACTACCTGGAGCGCAAGTACCCGAGCTTCGGGAACCTGGCCCCCCGGGACATCGCCTCCCGGGCCGCCAAGGAGGCCTGCGACCAGGGCCGGGGCGTGGGGCCAACCGGCTACGGGGTCTACCTGGATTTTGCCGATGCCATCCAGCGCCTGGGAGAGACCGCGATCCAGGAGCGCTACGGCAATCTGTTCGAGATGTACGAGCGGATCACCGCGGAAAACGCCTATCGTCAGCCCATGCGCATCTATCCGGCCCCGCATTATTCCATGGGCGGGCTGTGGGTGGATTACAATCTGCAGAGCAATGTGCCGGGGCTGTTTGTCCTGGGCGAGGCCAATTTTTCCGATCACGGGGCCAACCGGCTCGGGGCCAGCGCCCTGATGCAGGGTCTGGCCGACGGCTACTTCGTGATTCCCTATACCATTGCCGATTATCTGGGACGCATCACCCCGGGAAGCGTGGACACCGGGCACGAGGCCTTCCGGTCCGGCCGGGAGTCTGTGCAGCAGCGCATCCACGGGCTCTTCAAGGGCACGGGACGGCAGACCGTGAACGACTTTCACCGCAGACTGGGGCATATCATGTGGGAAGACTGCGGCATGGCCCGCAGCCGGGAAAGCCTGACCCGAGCCCTTCAGCAGATACCGGAGCTGCGCCGCGAGTTCTGGGACGGGGTGATACTCACCGGCCAGCCTCAAGGCCTGAATCAGGAGCTGGAAAAAGCCTTGCGGGTGGCGGACTTCCTGGAGTTCGGCGAGCTTCTGGCCCGGGACGCCCTGGCCCGGGAGGAGTCCTGCGGCGGGCATTTCCGCACGGAATACCAGACCGGGGAAGGCGAGGCCCGGCGCAACGATGCAGACTACAGCCATGTTTCAGCCTGGGAATACAGCGGAGAGGACGCCGCCTCGGTGATGCACACGGAGCCCCTGGACTTCGAGAATGTTCAATTGGCGGTAAGGAGTTACAAATAATGGATCTCACCCTACGGATCTGGAGACAAGACGGACCACAGGCCCCGGGACGTCTGGAGGAACATGCTCTGACCGGCATTGAGCCGGATATGTCCTTTCTGGAGATGCTGGATATGCTCAACGAGCGGTTGCTGCAGGAGGGACGGGACCCCGTGGTCTTTGAGCACGATTGCCGGGAAGGCATCTGCGGCTCCTGCGGCCTGGTGATCAACGGACTGCCGCACGGCCCGGGCGAGCGTTCCTCCACCTGCCAGCTGCACATGCGGCATTTCAAGTCCGGGGACACCATCACCATCGAGCCCTGGCGGGTGGCCGGTTTTCCCCTTCTCAAGGACCTGATGGTGGACCGTTCCGCTTTCGACAGCATCATTCAGTCCCATGGCTATATTTCCGTGAGCACCGGCCGGCCGCCGGACGCCAGCACCCAGTTGATCGGCAAGCCAGAGGCGGATCAGGCCATGGATGCCGCGGAATGCATCGGCTGCGGCGCTTGTGCTGCGGCCTGCCCCAATGGATCGGCCATGCTCTTTGTGGCGGGCAAGGTCTCCCCTCTGGCCAGCCTACCCCAGGGGAGGCTGGAGGCGGCGGAGCGGGTTAAGGATATGACCCGGACCATGTTTTCCTGCGGCTTCGGCAACTGCTCCAATCACTATGAATGCGAGGCCGCCTGTCCCAAGGGCATCAGTCTGAAATTCATCGCCAAGATGAACCGGGAATTTCTCACGTCCTTATTCAGGACGTGAGAAATTCCCTCTTGCCGTTCTGTCAAGTCAGACGCATGTTTATAGAACTCGTCATTGCGAGGAGTCTTCGACGAAGCAATCTCCTGAGGAGAGGCTCGGAAGGCGGAAAAGAGAAGGGACGAAGGGAGTTCAACCGAGAATCAATGACAGACCAACCGGCAAGCCGGCACACTGGCAAACCGGCTCAACCGGTTAACAGGCTCACCCGGCTAAGCAACCCAACCGAAATCGTGGGGAACTGGAATGCGAACACTAGATCAATACGAGGTGCAGAATCGAGTCCGAGAGATGGTCATGCACACGGCCAGCCGCCTGCCGGAGGATGTGCTGCAGGCCCTGCAAAAGGCCCGGGATTCGGAAGATTCTGATTCCGCCCGGGACGTCCTGGAGCAGTTGCTGCAAAACGCGGATCTGGCCCGCACAGAAGGCCTGCCCCTGTGTCAGGATACCGGGGTGGCGGTCTTTTTTGTGGAATTGGGGGAAGACTGCCGCCTGGAGGGAGGAAGCCTGGGGGAAATTTTGAATGCGGCCATGATTGAAGCCTATGAGCAGGCCTATCTCCGGAAATCCATGGCCCATCCTTTCAGCAGACACAACACCGGCACCAATGCCCCGGCCCAGATCCATTACGAGCTGGTCCCCGGGGATGGTCTCAAAGTCTCTTTTATGGCCAAAGGGGGCGGGAGCGAGAACATGTCCCGCTGCACCATGCTCACTCCGGCCCAGGGCTGGCCGGGCATCAAGGACTTTGTGCTCCAGCGGGTGGCCGAGGCCGGTCCCAATCCCTGTCCCCCGACCATTGTCGGGCTGGGGATCGGGGGTTCTTTTGACCAGGCCCCGGTCCTGGCCAAAAAAGCCTTGTTCCGGCCCCTGAATCAGCCCCATCCCGACCCGGAGGTCGCGGCTCTGGAGGCAGAGCTGCTCGAGGACATCAATGCTCTGGGGGTCGGCCCCATGGGGCTCGGGGGCCGGACGACCTCCCTCGGGGTTCGGATCAACTGGTCCTACTGCCACATCGCCAGCCTGCCCCTGGCCGTGAATCTCCAATGCCATTCTTCAAGATACAGTGAGGTGCTTTTCTGATGCAGACGCACACCCTGAATACACCATTGACAAAAGCCCAAGTGCTTGAACTCCGATCCGGGGACAAGGTCCTCTTGAACGGGACGATCTATACCGCCAGGGATGCGGCCCACAAACGGATGGTGGAGGCCCTGGACCAGGGACAGACGCTGCCCTTTGAGCCGGAGGGAGCGGTGATTTATTACGTGGGTCCCACCCCGGCGCCTCCGGGCCGGCCCATTGGGTCGGCCGGCCCCACCACCAGCTACCGCATGGACAGCTTCGCCCCGAGGCTCTACGAACTCGGGGTCAAAGCCAGCATGGGCAAAGGCAAACGGAGTGCTGAAGTGAAGCAGTCCCTGCAGGCAAACAAGGCCGTCTATCTGGGGGCCACCGGCGGGGCCGGGGCCCTCTTGTCCCAATGCATCGTCTCCGCCGAGATCATCGCCTATGAAGACCTTGGTCCGGAGGCGGTCCGGGCCCTGGTGGTCAAGGACTTTCCGGCTCTGGTCATCAACGACGCCTATGGCGGGGAGCTCTATACAATTTGAAAAACCCTGTTTTTCAAATTTTAATATTTTTTTGGGAAAATTGATCAAGACTTGAGGGAGGGCTTGGTGGACAGAGACAGGAAAAAAATGGCCGCGGCGATCAGCACGGCAGTGCAGGCCTATATTCAGTCTGAGACCGGGCAGCAGCCGGAAGGGGAACAGAGCGGTTCTCCGGCTCAGGGGGCATTTCGTCCCTATCCCGTGTTCAGTCCCTGGCCCTTGTCCGGCAGGCAGACCATGATGGACTGGCGCCGGCAGCTGCAATTCCGAAGAATTTTCTGAAAGCAGACTTTCAGAAAATTCTTTGATTGTGGTTGTAAGTACAGAGCTCTTTACAGTACGTGACAATGTAAAGGTAAGTTGGAGCAGTAGAGTAATATCCTTCAACAACGATCGATTGCATCGTGAACCGATGCAAAATATGTATTAAAAATTTTGTCTGCAAAATTTTTAATACAAGGAGCAGACCATGACAGAACAACACG
>CAZUMF010000206.1:0-8638 GCA_964621385.1 uncultured Desulfohalobiaceae bacterium | reverse complement strand
CTCGGAGCCGGGGGCTGGACCGCGGTCATGATCCTGACCTACATGTTCGCGCTCATGGGCATCCAGTCCTCGCCGGCCTTCACCCTTTGGAACTTCGGGATCAAATCTCCGAAACCTCTGGCCTGGCAGCAGGTCTTCATGTCCACCTTTGTGGTCGGGGTGGCCCTGTTCTTTTTCACCGCCTTCCAGGGCATGGGCGCCAGGATACTCCAGGGCATGGGGGAGATCGCCCCCCAGACCGACGGTGATGTGGTGCCGATGCTCATGAACTACGTGCTTCCGGGGCCGGTGATGGCCCTTGTCTTCCTGGGCATCATCGCGGCCATCCACTCCACGGCCGCGCCGTATATCGGCACCGGCGGCACCATTATCCTCAGAGACATCTACTGGCGATACATCAAGAAACAGAAAGCCGGGCATAGAGAACAGATCTGGGCGAACCGGGTCTTTGTCACCGGGATCACCGTGCTTGCCGTGATCGTGAGCCTGACCTCGCCCGGGGCCATCGTGATGATCGGGGGCTTTGCCACGGCCTTCGGCTTCATCATGTATCTGATGCTCCTGGGCGTGCATTACGGATTCAGGTACCCCGGCGTGGGGGCCGCCCTGGGGCTGGCCGGGGCCATTATCGCCTGCTTCATCACCTATTTCATCTTCAAGTATCCCTTGTCCCTGCACACCGCATTCTGGGGACTTTTCGTGGGACTCCTGATTGCCTACATCTGTCGCGGCCTGGGCGTCAAAGACTCGGAAGAGACCAAAAAGCGGCAGGCCGAAGTCAGAGAGTGGATCAACAGCGTTGACGGACCCACTGCAAAGGGCCAGAAGTGGCGAAATGCCATGAAATGGCTGGTTCCCATCTGGTATCTGTTTGCCATCGGCCCCTTGTGCATGCTCGGCAACAACTTGTTCGAATTCGGCGGTTTTCTGCCGATCTGGTCCTGGCAGATCGTCTGGTGGATCCTCGGGATCATCATGATGTGGGCCTTGTGTTTCAAGGCGGAAATGTCCACCACCAACGACGAACAGATCAAACGCGCGGATGAAGAACAGAATATCGTGGTCCAGGAGATCTAATCGTGAACAAACCCCTGAAAACCAAAGGAGAGCTGTATGGCTTTGGAAGATAAATGGCTCATTGTCGTGCTTGTGGCCGCTATTTTGTTTACCTGCACCTTCAGCTGGGGATGGTGGGGCTGATCCGGACGCCCTGCCAGGGACCATCCGCACCGCTGGACAGCCTGCGGTGCGGATGGGGGAGCTCGACTCCGCCCCGACACAGCTGAAAAACAGTCAGGGACATGGATCTGAAAAGAAAATTCTGGTTGCTGGGTGTCGGCTTTTTGCTGCTGTTCGTGGGCGTACCCCTGTCCGGAATCGTCTTTTTGTATTTTCAGCTGCCCCCCGAGGCCTGGCAGAGCCTGGTCCAGGCCGGACACGAACATATCACCCTGCTCTTTTTTTCCTTCTTTGCCGTGTTCCTGGTGATTTTGATCCTGCTTGGGGATGTGTTTCTGAGCCTGGTCGTACCCCTGGACCGCTTGACTGAAGAAACAGCCCTTATTTCTTCAGTGAATCCCAGCCATCGGATCAGTGTGCTGGGCTGCCGGGAAATACAGCGTCTGGCCCGCTGCATCAATGACGCTGCGGAGCGGCTGCAGGATATGCAGACCTCCCTTGGCAAGCAGTTGCAGCAGGTCTCAGGCGAGCTGGAAAAAGAGACGCAGGTCCTCGGAGCAGTGATCGGCGAACTCCCCCAGGGCATCGTGGTCTGCAATCGCAGCGGGGACATCCTGCTCTATAACCATACCGCCGGGCAGTTCTTTCCCACGGCCGCCGGCGTGCACAATTCAAGGCTGTTGTGCGGGTATCTCGGACTGGGACGATCGATTTACAACCTCCTGGATCCCTTTATCCTGGACCACGCCCTGTCTGATCTTCAGGAGCGGATGGAGCAGGGGAACCGGCCCCTGGTCTACCATTTTATGGCCAGAGGGGCCTCCAGGGATCTCCTGAAGATCAGCATGGTGACCATCCGGGACACACACGAGGGCATGACCGGATATGTGCTGGTGATCTCCGATCTGGCCCGGCAGGTGGCTGTGGAACAGCAAGTTCAGAGCCTGTTACAGTGGTTTGTCGAGACGTCCCGGGACAGCGTCGCCGGGATTTGTTCGGCCATAGACAGCCTCATCACGAATCCGGAGTTGTCCCGGGACGAAATGGAGCGCCAGAAGACCATGATCTGTGAAAATGTCCAGATCCTCAGCGCAGAACTCGAGGAGGGGGTTGCAAATCTGCCCAGGGCCTTCAAGTCCCAATGGCCCATGCAGTCCGTTGTGGTCCAGGAAATGTTTCAGATCATCAAAAAGGAAGCCCTGGAACAGATCGGCCTGCGCATCCATCTGACCGGCAGTATCCAGCATCTTCGGCTCAGACTGGAACTGTTTTCCTTTATGCAGGCTCTGCTTTTTTTGCTGCATATGTTGAAATATGAACACGCTGTGGATGATGTGACCTGTGTGGCGGATGAGCACAGGGAACTGGTGGATGTTGATCTGCTGTGGCGGGGGGATCCTGTGGGCGAGACGGCCCTGGAGGCCTGGAAGCAGCAGCGTTTCAGCGTCGGGGAGCAGGGCGGCGGGATCGATGTCCGGGATGTCCTGTCCCGGCACGAGGCCTTCATAGAGTCTGCAACAGGCTATGGCGGCAATTCCTATCTGCGCATCAAGATCCCCTTGACCGGGGTCCAGAGCTATCAGGAAGACCAGGTCAGCGAAGCCCTGCGCATGCCCCTGTACGATTTCAGTCTGCTCAGCGGGAAAGCGAGACCGCCCGGGGAGCAGATCCTGCTTGAAGAGGCCATATATACGGTTTTTGATCTGGAAACCACCGGCCTGGATCCCGGGGGCGGGGACGAAGTGGTCTCCATCAGTGCGGTCAGGATCATGAATAACAGAATCATTGCCGAAGAATATTTCGATCGGCTGATCGATCCGAAACGCTCGATACCCTCCGGATCAACCCGCATTCACGGGCTGACGGAGGAGATGCTCAAAGGCCGGCCACGACTGGACGAGGTTCTGCCCCTGTTTTACAAGTTCTGCGAGGGCACGATTCTGGTGGCCCATGCCGCGGATTTTGATCTCGCCTTTTTGCAAAAGCACGAAAACAGCAGCGGGATCAGGCTGTCCAATCCCGTGCTGGACACCTTCAAACTCTCCCTGCTCGTGCACCCCAGCCAGAAGGATCACAGCCTGGAAGCCCTGGCGGGGCGATTCAACGTCGCCCTGACAAACCGCCATTCCTCCCTGGGGGATGCCCTGACCACGGCCAGCATCTTTTTGATGCTCATTCCACTCCTGAAACAGCAGGGCCTGGGGACCCTCCAGCAGTTTTTTTCTGTTTTCAATCGCGAATAGTGGGCCTTTTCTCGTTCGTGAAGCAGTAGAGGCAGAAGACCGTCAGCAGGCAGCCGGCGCAGAGGCGGAAGGTCATCTGAAAGGCGGGCAGGCTCAAGGCGGCGTCTCCGTGCACGCTCTGCATGAGAACGCCGAGTCCGTGCGAAAACCCGGCCGCGCCGATCATGGTGAAGAGGTTGATGCCGGTCATGGCCGTGGCGGCCAGGTGCTCGGGCATGCGTTCCTTGATCTGGGTGTACATGATGCCCCCGGTGCTGCCGGCGGCGCCAAAGGCGGCGAAGATCCCGCAGAACACAAGGATTGAGCCCGACAGGGTCAGGGTGTTCATGAGGAGCAAGAGCCCGGCCATGGACAACAGGCCCATGAGCACGAAGCCTTTTCTGCGGCCCAGGCGATCGGACCAGGCGCCCCAGAGCGGGCCGGACAGGATGAAGCCCAGATTCATGATCAGGATGATGTTCCCGGTCAGCAGGGGGGACAGGCCCAGGCCGTGCATGAGGTAGGGTCCGGCCCACAGGGTCTGGATCGCGGCGTAGACCCCGTAGCGGCAGAAGGTGCCCAGGGAGATGAACCAGTAGTCCCTGGATTTGAACAGGGTGCGCAGGCCCTGGAAGACTCTGCGCAGGGCCGGGGCTTTTGCTCTGGTCTGGTTGTCCGGGGGGTGATCCCGGATCAGGAGCAGGAAAACGAGGATCAGTACGGCGTGCAGGCCCGCGATCAGGGTGAAGGCCCAGCGCCAGCCCACGCCCTGCACCAGCAGGACCAGGGGGGAGGTGGCGGCGAGGTTGCCGGCGGTGCCGATGGAAAAGATGAGGGTGGTCAGGGAGGCGAACTGTCCGGGACTGAACCAGAGGGTCAAAAGCTTGAAGGGGCCCATGAGATTGCAGGCCATGCCCAGTCCCAGCAGCAGCCGGCCCCAGATGGCAATGCCCAGGCTCTCCGACCAGGCGAAGCACAGGGCCCCGGCCAGCCCGAACAGGGAGAGGACGCTCATGGTCAGGCGCGGACCGAAACGGTCCAGGGTCAGGCCGATGGGGATCTGGACCAGAGCAAAGGCGTAGAAAAAGGCCGAGGACAGCAGGCTGAGGTCCGAGGCGTTGAGCTGCAGGTCCAGGATCAGGTCCGAGCTGATCACCGCCATGGAGGCCCGGTAAAATTGGGAGAGGATGAAAAACATCGAGGCCAGGGCGAAAACGCCCCAGCGGTTTCTGATGGCCAGGGCCATGGCGGGATCCTGCTGGAGAGTTGATGGTCATTTATGCCTTCGGCAAAAAATGACATATAAAATGAAATAAAAGAGTAATATTAAGTCTATCCTTGCGCAGGTGATGAATTCAACCCCTGCCAGTCTTGGTCCTCGTATGAAACTTCAGACGAATAAAGTCACAGTTCCAAGCATTGATCAACGCTCGTCATTGCGAGCGAAGCGAAGCAATCTTTCAGAAAAGCCTCGTGTCAGGGATTGCTTCGGCGAAGACGCATCGCAATGACGGGTTACGGCGACAGTATGCCGGTAAAACAAAGTTCCTTCTACGAGAATGACCGACGAACCAGAGCCTTTCATGTCTGGTTGCGCACAACCGCCATCCTGATAGCCGGTTTTTCCGGGCCGGTCAAACGCGGCAGAAACGGCCGCCCGGCTGGTTTGACCCGCGGGACAGGCTGTTCTATGCTCGGCATCAGAGGATAAACCCGAACAAAAGGTCGCGTCATGCTGCAAACACGCTTGCTGTGCTGTGGACTGTTTCTGTTGCTGCTGCTCGCCTGCCTGCCCGGCTGCAATCAAAATCAGGAGAGGCTGCAGATCCTGGAGCGCGAGGTGCAGGGCCTGCAGGCGGACCAGGAGGCCGTGCAGGGGCGGCTGCAGCAGCTTGAGACCAGGCACCGAAAGGATATCCGCGAGGTGAAGACCGATCTCTCTCATCTGCTGGAGTATCTGAATGCTTCCTTCCAGCACCTGGGCCGGACCGGGCCGGAGGCGGAGCCGTCCCTGGAGGAGTCCGCCCGGGAAACCCTGCGCAAGAGCCTGGATCAGCTTATGAACATGACCAGGGAATTGCTGGACAAGCTGGAGAAGGACCTCCAGGAGCCAAAACCCTGAGCCAGGCCTGGTCATGATCAGTATGAAACTGACGAAGTATGTCTACCCCCAACTCTGCAAGAACCCCTTCTTCGGCACCAATATCAAGAAGCTCAAGGGATACGATCCCGCCACATGGAGGTATCGTATCGGCACGTTCCGGGTGTTCTTCATGGTCGACCAGGCTGAACGCGTTGTTTTCATGCTTTCGGTCGATGACCGCCGTGACGCCTACAGATAGAGAGAGGCCAGCAAGACGCATCGACAGTTCCGCATTCAATAAGAAATCAGCTTTGCGGGGTAGCTCTGCACCAATCACATCACAGGCATGATTGGTGCAGAGCATACCGCAAAGCTCAAATTTGCCATCCCTTACGGGATAATAGACGAAAATACTCTTCTTATAATTATCTGGATTTACTGACCTCTGACGCTTGCCGCGGCGGCTTGTCACGTCGTAGCCGATAAGCGAAGACGGAAGCTTCCTAGCGAAGCCGGGTCTGACTACTGTCCTCTGGCGGCTGCAAAAGAATTTTTTGCAGCCGCATCTTATAACCCGAATCTGGGGGGGTGCCTATGGATATTGATTCCCGGGAACCATCATACAAGCCGATGGCCTTGAAGCCGTATCTTGAATGCATTGCGCAATATTGCAGCAGACTGAGCAAGCAGGAGCTGCTTGAACTGCTCCTGAACCTGGCCAAATCAGAGAAGGCCTCCGGGCGGAAAGACTTTTTATTAAAATTGCAGTCGTTTTTGCCGGATGCTGCAGGGGAAAGCGATGAGCAGGAGAACGGTGTTCAGGATTATCTTGATGACGTCCAGGCCTTGAAAGAAGATATCGATAAACGGATTGCGTGTATTGAAAACGGCGATTATGAATTGCTGGATGACTTTGACTGGGAGCATGCAGGCTATGAGGAAGAACCTGATGTATTGAGTGAAGAACAGAGGGAGGAGTTGGAAGTCTTTTTTTCAAACGCTTCAGATCTTTTTCTTGATGAGCACTTTCAGGATGCCGGGATGCTTTACACGGCCCTGTTTGATCTTTTTGATTCAATCGACACGGATGATTTCCTTGTCCGCGGTTTGGATCTGGATATCCATATCAGAGAAGAAAGAGCGCGGTTTGCCCGCTGTATCTACGAAGCATTTTCCGAATCCGGCAGACTGGAGGAATTTGCCCGGGCCATGAAGCTTGATGCACCTGATGGGCATCTGCCCCATGTCATTGATGAGTCCCTGCCTCTGCTTGAGGATGTCATTGATGCCCGAGAAGAGGAAATGGGTGATTTCAGCGACTTTTTACAGGGCTGGAAGGAACTGTTGGCCAGGCGCAGAATGAACGTCAGAACGGCGAGCTTATTGATCGAAGCCAGCCTGTATCTGGAGGGCATGGAAGAGGTGGCCGGACTGGCACGGCAATGGGGCAACACCCAGCCCTATGGCTATCTGTTCTGGATGAAGACCTTACTGGAACAGGGGAACGAGGGGGAACTCATTGAAGTCGCTGAAGAGGCGCTGTCTGTCCTGCAGCCCGGGAATGCCAGAGAGAAGGCAAGTATGTTTCTGATTGAAGCGGCTCGATTCTCTAACAGGCAGGACGTGTTGCTCAAGGGAAAACGGGAGCAGTTTTTTTCCAATCCAAAAGACTCCACTTTGCTTGGCTGGCTGAACGAGGCCTCACGGCAAAAGCTGTTTTCAGAGGAACTGGATGCGGTTCTGGCTTTCTGGGGCCGGCAGGAAGCACTGGATGATTCGAAAAAGTCGTTGTATATCAAGAGCCTGTTGATGGCAGGGCGGCTTGATGAAGCCTATCAGCTGGTCAAGGGTCATGGATACGTGGGCTGGTCCTTTGGTCTGAATGTCGGGGTCGTCTTCGGGGCACTGGCCCTTGCCCTGATCGATTGGAACGAGGATGCCCTGATACTGAAAAATATTCTGGCCGGATACGCGGATACAATGGACCGCTATGCATCCCTGTTCAGAGACGAGAAGGATGCGCCCTATTCTGGATTTTATGATTGTATCCTGCAGGCCGGGGACAGGGTTCAGATATCGGAGAAACAAGTCAAGGACTATCTGAACTGGATCTTTACCATAGGCAGAAAACGAATTGAGCATATTGTTTCCAACAAGCACAGAAACGCCTACAGGAGAGCGGCCGAAGTTTTGGGGTCTCTGGCGGAAGTCCATGCAGCCAGGGGGGACGATCGCAAAGCAAACCGGATTCTCCAGGAATACGTGAAAGAACAATTCAGCCGCCATGTCGCTTTCAGACGGGAAGTGGACAGTGTGCTCAAAACATCCGGATTTCGTTTGATGTATTCCTGAATATTGGTTTTCGTGCATTCAAAGGGCATCTGCGGGTCAACAATAGATGCGGCTGCAAAAAATCTTTTTGCAGCCGATAGAGGTCAGTAGTCAGAGGTCAGAAGTCAGTGAATTCATATGATTATAAGAATATGGAGTCACTCGAATCGTTTACTTACGACTTTTTGTAGGTGTGACTCAATATTGTCTACGATTCAAGGGAAATGTACTCATGGCAAAATTGAAAAGAAATGATCCATGTAGCTGTGGGAGCGGGAAAAAATATAAAAAATGATGGAACAGTTGGATAGGTTTATTGCAAGTAAACAACTGCTCTTTCCAGATATAAGTCATTACATTGTAGATTATAATCTCTCATTTGATGGAAATGGAAATTACACATTGGATGTCAAATCTGCACAGAAATAAGTCACGAAGATACACAAGTTCACACGAATGTTCACGGTTGGATGATGCCATTCAAGACACGGTGATCATTGATGGGTGAACGCCGTTCTGTTTTTCAGTTGTGTTTTTGAGGCAGCCGATCTTTTGGGTGCTCATCCTCTTATACTTTGCTTTTCATTTGGCTGCGAATCAAGCACAAGAAAAAAAGAATTGTGTCCACGAATGCTCACAAATTGGCACGAATGAAGAAAGTGATTTTCCAGCCTGGAAATGGACCTTCATAAACCAGCTTTTTTTAAAAGACAATTTTTTCTTTACTTGTCTTTGAAAAAAAGATAGATTCGGATCATGCAAACGCTCATCGAGCAACTCATCGCTGACTTTCAGGAAAGGACTCTGCCTCATATGACTCGGC